>NZ_CP061718.1:3595007-3901508 GCF_014764365.1 Roseococcus microcysteis | reverse complement strand
AGAAGCTGAAGTCGCTGCGGGAGTTCCTGGGCACGCTGGACCTGACACTGGCCGCCACCGGCACCATCCGCCCGAGCCACTTCGCCCAGCTTCTGGAGAAGGTGAAGGACCGGCCCGAGGCGCGCATGGTCAACGAAACGGTGCTGCGCAGCCAGTCCCAGGCGGCCTATGAGCCGGACAATCTGGGCCATTTCGGCCTGGCCCTGTCGCGTTATGCCCACTTCACCTCCCCCATTCGGCGCTATGCGGATCTGCTGGTGCACCGGGCGCTGGTGCGCGGCCTGAAGCTGGGCACCGATGGGCTGACCGAGGCCGAGGCCGCCCGCTTCCCCGACACGGCCGAGCACATCACCGCCACCGAGCGCCGCGCCGCGGCGGCCGAGCGTGAGGCGGTGGACCGTTTCCTCGCCGCCTATCTGGCGGAGCGCGTGGGCGCGGTCTTCGCCGCGCGGGTCTCGGGCATCCACGCCTTCGGCCTCTTCGTCACGCTGGACGAGACGGGCGCCTCGGGCTTCGTCCCCATGAAGGCCCTGCCACAGGATTTCTGGATCGTGGAGGAGGGCAACCGCCGCCTGCTCGGCCGGCAGTCCCGCCAGGTGATCGCGCTCGGCGACCCGGTGGAGGCCCGCCTGCGGGAGGCCAATGGCCAGACCGGCAGCCTGCTGTTCGAGCTGCAGATGGGCGGAAAGCCGGCGCCCATGCGGGGCGGGCGGAAGCGCAAGGCTTGACCTCCGCCCCCCGGTCGTTAGAAACAGCCCCTCCCGGTTTCGAGCGCAAAGAGTAAGATCATGGCCAAGGCCAACACCATCCTCATCAAGCTGACCAGCACGGCCGACACCGGCTACTTCTACGTGACGAAGAAGAACACCCGCACGGCCACGGGCAAGCTGGAGCTGAAGAAGTACGACCCCGTCGCGCGCAAGCACGTCGTCTTCCGCGAAGCCAAGATCAAGTGAGCTGACGCCCCCTTCACGGGGGCATCGCCACGCCGGACGCCTTGCGCCTCGCACCCTTCCGGGTGCGGGGTTTTGCTGTTCCGCGTTCAGCCGGCGGCTGTGGCGTCTTCCTCGCCCGCCAGATAGGCGCGGTTCCGCCCGTCGCGCTTGGCGCGATAGAGGGCCGAATCCGCCGCGCCGATCAGCCGGTCGGCCGGCATGCCGGGCTCGCCCACCGCCACCCCGATGCTGATGGTGATGGGCACGACATGCCCCTCCGACTGGACGGGCCGGATCGCCACCGCCTCGCGCAGCCGCTCGGCCACCAGCATGGCCGCCTGGGCCTGGGCGCCGACCAGCACGGCCAGGAACTCCTCGCCGCCATAGCGGGCGACCACATCCACGGCGCGCAGCTGCTCGCGCAGCCGCTCGGCCACCTCGCGCAGGGCCGCATCGCCGACATTGTGGCCGTAGGTGTCGTTGATGGCCTTGAACTTGTCGATGTCCAGGATCAGCACCGCGGCCGCCTCGGTCCGCAGCAGGCTGTCCAGATGGCGGCGGACATAGCGGCGGTTCCGCAGCCCCGTGAGCTGGTCCGTCACCGCCATTTCCAGGGAGCGGTCGAGGTCCGCGCGCAACCTCTCCTGGTAGCGCTTGCGGCGCACCTGGTTGCGGGCGCGGGCGCGCAGCTCGTTGGGGTCCATCGGCCGGAAGCAGTGGTCGTTGGCGCCCAGGTCGAAGCCGCGCAGCACCTCGTTCTTCTGGTGCGAATCCGCCAGCAGGATGAGCGGCAGGTCGCGCGTGGCGTTCTGGGCGCGCAGGCGGGAGGCGAGGCGCAGCACCTCGCCCGGATCCACCGGCAAGGCAAGCAGGGCGAGGTCCACATCGCCCTTCGAGAGGCGCTGGAAGGCCTCGTCCACGCTGGCCACCGTGTAGACGATCATGTCATCGGCCAGCAGGGCCTCGCGCACGGCGCGCGCCTCCTCGGCATCGGCGTTCAGGATCAGCGCCCTGGCGCCCTGGACCGAGATGGCCGGCGGCGCGGGGTTGTCTATCCCCAGCTCCCGCGCCGTGTCCGAACGCAGGCGCCAGGCATCCTGCACCTGCTTCACCCGCAACAGCGCGCGCAACCGGGCGAAGAGCGTCGCGTTGTCCACGGGTTTGGAGAGGAAATCATCCGCCCCGGCTTCGAGGCCACGAACCCGTTCCGTGCTGTCCGTCAGCGCGGTGACCATGACGACAGGAATATGCTGTGTGCGGATATCGGCCTTGAGCGCCCGGCAGACTTCATACCCGTCCATCCCGGGCATCATGACATCCAGAAGAATAACATCTGGCAATTGTGTGAAAGCAACCTGCAAAGCCTCCTGGCCACTGGAGGCGAGCAGAACTTCATAATACTCGGCCTGAAGTTTCGCTTCGAGCAGCCGCAGATTGGTCGCGATGTCGTCCACCGCGAGGATGCGGGCGGTCATTGCCGGCCTCCAGGACAGTCAACGAGGCCCGGAGCGGGCTTGTAACAGAACAGGAGTGCCACGTGTCCGAAATCACCCCCGGCATCAACACCCCCGCACGGCCGCAGCAGGGGCCGCAATCCTCCAACCCCAAGGGCGAGACGGCCAACGCCAGCCTGTTCTTCCGGCGCTGGCTGCGCAACCCCCTTCAGATGGGGTCCATCATTCCGTCCTCGCCGGCGCTGTGCCGCCGTATCGCCGCGGCGGTGGAGCGGGAGCCGGAGGAATATGTGCTGGAACTGGGCGCCGGCACCGGCGTCATCTCCCGCGCCCTGCTGGCCGCCGGCGTGCCCGCGCACAAGCTGATCGTGGTCGAGATCGTGCCCGAGATGGCCGAGTTCCTGCGCGAGAGCCTGCCTGGCGTGAACGTGATCTGCGGCGACGCCTTCGACCTGAAGAACGCCCTGCCCGCCCATATGCAGAACCGAATCGGGACGGCCATCTGCGGCATTCCACTCGTGCTGCTGCCGCTGGAGCGCCAGCAGGCCTTCGTGGACGCGGTGGAGAGCGTGGCGCCCGGCAAGGGCTTCCTGCTCTACACCTACTGCATCACCTCGCCCCTGCCCTACGACAAGCTTTCGCTGGGGGCGCGGCGCCTCGCCTGGACGCCGCTCAATTTCCCACCCGCCAGCGTGTGGCGCTACCGTCCCGGCGCGGCCTGACGACGCCCGGCGCGCGGCGCGCAAGGCGGTGGTGCCGGCGCCTTTCGGGGCCGCAGCCTGACGGAGGGTTGATGACATCACCGTTGGATTAACACGCCCCCATGCGCCACGAAAACCCCGCCGAACCGGGCACATGGCCCGTTCCGGCGGGGGCGGGGCGGTTACCGGCTGGTCAGGGCGATGTCGTCACCCTTTGGCCCGCGCAGCTTCGCGATCAACCGCGGATGCGCGCCGCGCTTCACCAGCAGCGCCTCACCCAGGCCGCGCTCCTGCAAGGCGGCGTGGACCTGCTCGGCCTCGGGGTGCTCGGCCTCGAGTGCGATCAGGCGAAAATGGCTGTCGCGCAGACGCTTGCCCGCGCGCTCGCCCTTCCACTCGATGAGGGCGGGGATGAGATTGTCCATGTCCTGCCGTTGCGGCGGGATGGCCATGCGCCAATGCAGGTCGCCGCGCTGCATCTCGCGGATTTCGCCACCGCGTGGGCCAAGCCGGCCCATCACGGCGTCCATGGCCGGCGTGCGCGCCACCCAGCTCAGCAGCCGCGGTTCCGACTCCAGCATGGTGCGCGTGGCCGCGTCGTCCAGGTCGAAGAGGCGCGGGTGCGGCGGCTCGGGCTGGGCGGGGTCGGGGGCGATGACTTCCAGATAGCAATCGGGGCCGAGGCCCAGCAGCATGTTGTGCGTGCCGGCCCCCTCATGTCGCCCGCCCGCCTGGGGCTTCACGCCCAGCAGGCGTTCGACGAAGGCGGCGCCCTCCTCCAACGTGCGGGCGCCGAGGACGATGTGATCAATCTCGGCCATGTCTCACCTGGCCTGGAACTGTGTGGCGCCGAACATGTTCTCGCGTTCCTTGTCCGTGATTTGACCCTGGCGCTGGCGCTCGGCCAGGACGGCCACGCCACGCTGGACGGCCGGGCGGGCCGCGATGGCATCGTGCCAGCGTTTCACATTCGGGAAATGCGCGAGATCAATGCCACGGCGATCGGGGTTCCGAACCCAGGGGAAGGTCGCGATGTCGGCGATGGTATAGGCATCGCCGCCCAGATATTCGGCCTCCGCCAGGCGCTTCTCCAGCACCCGGTGCAGGCGCTGCACCTCGTTGGAATAGCGGGTGATGGCGTAGGGGATCTTCTCCGGCGCATAGGCCGCGAAGTGGTTGTACTGGCCGAACATGGGCCCCACGCCGCCCATCTGGAACATCAGCCATTGCAGGCAGATGTGGCGCGCCGCGCCCGAGGCCGGCAGCAGGGCGCTGCCGGTCTTCTCGCACAGATAGATCATGATGGCCGCACTCTCGAACAGCGCCAGCGGCTGGCCGTCCGGCCCCTCGGGGTCCTCGATGGCGGGGATGCGGTGATTGGGCGTGATGGCGAGGAATTCGGGACGGAACTGCTCGCCCGCGCCGATGTTCACGGGCACCACCTCATAGGGCAGGCCCAGCTCCTCCAGCAGGATATGGACCTTGTGGCCATTGGGGGTGGGCCAGCTGTGAAGGCGCAGGGTGGCGGGCATGGGCGGATCCTCGTCCGGGGGTGCCGAACGATGGAGGCTCCCCGCGCCCGCCGCAAGCTAGCCGTAGGCGCGTTCCACCATTGGGCCGGGTGGCGGTGCCGCCGCGATCTCCCGGATGATCTTGCGGCGCACCGCCTGGCCGAAGCTCTCGAACCCATCCGCGACCATGAGGAAGGCGCCAGGGCCGCCGATGACGCGTTCCTGGAAATACTCGTCCAGCGGCTGGGTGGGCATCAGGCCCGGCGGCGGCGGCGTGCGGTCGAGCACGGCCAGGCCGTTCAGGACGATGCCCTTGTCCAGCGCCTCGCGCCGCGCATCCGCGACCTCGCGGCCGGAATTGTTGATGCCGTCGCCCGAGATGTCCACGACGCGGCGCGTGCCCTCATAGCCTTGCCCGAACAGGGTCGAGGCGAAGTCGATGGCGGCGGAGATGGAGGTGTAGAGATGGGTGCGCCGGGGTGCGGCGTCGATCGCGGCGGCGAAGCGCTCGGCGGCGGCGGGGCTGTCCAGCTTCGCCCAGGGCACGAGGTGCTCCTGGATGTTCCAGTCGGACCAGGTGAAGAGCGTGACGGCGATGCTGCCGATGGGCCCGCGCGTCATGGCCTCGATGAAGGTGCGGTCGCGGAAGGCGGCGGCATAGCCGTCGAACTGCATTTCCATCTCGACGGCGTCCACCGAGCGGGAGACATCCACGGCCAGGACCAGCTCCACATCCACGGGGTCGGGTTCGGCCAGGCGCTGGGCGGCCTCGGCGCGGCGGTGAAGCAGCAGGGCTGGGGCCGGAAGTGCCAGGCCGGCGGTGGTGGCAAGGAAATGACGACGTTGCATCTGACCCTCATTCGTCCGGTGCCTCCCCCCTGACGGGGTCGGCGTAAAGGGCCGTGCAGCGATTTCTCCCGTATGCGTAACATTATGGGGAGGTCAGGACAGGGATCAAGACCTTTTTGCTGCAATGCAGCATGGATTATTTTGAAGCCATGGGAGTCCGCGCCTTTTGGCCGCGCCAGGGTTATGCCCGGCGCGGCCTGAACAAAGCGTGAAGGGGAATCATCCCCTGAAGGCCGTGCCCCCCACCCGGGCATCGGCGTTCAGCCGGGCGCTGAGCGCGTGCAGGCGCGGATAGCGGCCTTCCACCAGGGCGGGCAGCACCTTGGCCGCGAAGTCGAGCGCCACGACGGCTGTCACATCCGCCTGGGTCAGACGACCGAGGCAGAGGAAGTCACCCTCCGCCATCGCCTCCAGCGCCGCAAAGCCGCCCTGGGCCTGGGCCTGCAAATTCGCGGCACCTTCGGCCCAGCGCAGCGCCTCGGGCCGACGGGCGGTCTCGTAATAGGCCTGGACGGTCTTTTCCATCACGCCCACGCCGATGGCGGTAGCGCGCAGCACCAGGCGGCGCTCGGCGCCCGAGTGGGGCGTCAGGGCGGCGTCGCCCATCACCTCGTCCAGGTGGTCGAGGATGGCGTTGCTGTCCACCAGCACCTCGCCATCATCCAGGATCAGGCTCGGCACCCGGCCCACCGGGTTGTAGCTCGCGATGGCCGCACCGTCGGTCGTGGTGGCCAGCGGCAGGGAGGTGAACTCCATGCCGTAGAGGTTCAGCGTCGCGGCCACGCGCCGCACGAAGGGGGAGAGAAGACGACCGACGAGTTGCATGGATGGTCCTTCAGAAGCCGGCGCCGGGTTGGGCCAGATAGGTCAGTTCCGCTGGCGTGCTGTCCCGGCCGAGCGTCGCGTTGCGATGGGGAAAGCGGCCGAAGCGCGCGATGACGACGCGGTGCCGCCAGGCATAATCAATGCTGCCCCCTGGGGCGGCGGCGGCGGGGTTGTCGCGCAGGCCTTCGAAGAGCGCGACCGAGAGGTCCTGCGCCGCCATGTCCTCGGCATGCTCGAAGGGGAGGTAGAAGAAGACGCGCTGGGTGGGTGTGACGCGCAAATCCATCCGCTGGCGCAGCACCAGATCGCGCGCCAGGGTCAGGGCGTGCGGGTCGCTGGCGAAGGCGTCGGGATGGCCGCGGTAGAGGTTGCGGGGGAACTGGTCCAGCAGGATGAAAAGGGCCAGCGCACCCTCGGGCGTGGCGGCCCAGCCATCCAGCGCGCCCTCGCGCGCGGCGGGGACGAGAGGGCCGAAATGGGCGCGGATCTCGGCATCGAAAGCGTCGTCGCGCTTGAACCACGCGGCACGCGGCGTATCGGGGCCTTCCGCGAACCAAAAGTCCAGGACGGCCTTCACAGCCCGCGCTCCAGCACGCGGATGGAGTGCAGCGCCTCGCGGCCTGACAAATCCTGGATCTGATGGCGGCACGAGGTGCCGTCGGCCACGATGATGTCGCCGGCGGGGGCGGCGCGCACGGCGGGCAGCAGCGAGAGTTCGGCCATGGCCTTGGAGGCCTCGATGTTCTTCGCCTCATAGCCGAAGGCGCCGGCCATGCCGCAGCAGGAGGAGGCGATGGGCTTCACCTCCATCCCCGGCACGCGGCGCAGCGCCTTCACGGCGGCAGGGAAGGCGCCGAAGGCCTTCTGGTGGCAATGGCCATGGATGTGCGCCGCCGCCGCCACGGGCTTGAGCGCGGGCAGCGTGCTCTCCTTCTCCAGGAATTCCGTGGCGAGGAAGGCGCGCTTGGACAGCGCCTCGCTCTCCGCACCGGGCAGCAGGGCGGTGAACTCGTCGCGCAGCGTCATCAGGCAGGAGGGTTCGAGGCCCAGCACGGGCGCATCCGAGGTGCTGAGCGCGGCAAGGGTGCGCCGCGCCTCGGCCCGCGCCTCCTCCACCATGCCGGCGGCGAGATAGGTGCGGCCGCAGCAGAGCGGGCGGCTCCCCTCCCCCTGCGCCGGCTTCACGCTGTAGCCGGAGGCCGCCAGCACGCGCACGGCGGCGCGCAAATTCTCCGGCTCGAAATGCCGGTTGAAGGTGTCGGCGAAAAGCAGCACCTCCTTCGTGCCGCTGCCCGCGCGCGCCTCGCCATCGCGGAAGGCATCGCGGCGGAAGCGCGGCAGCGAGCGTTCGGCCGACAGCCCCAGCAGCTTCTCGGACAGCTTGGCGAGGCCAGGGATGGTGTCGCGCAGGTTCGCCATGAAGGGCACCGCCGAGGCCATGCCCGCCCAGCGCGGCAAGGTCGCGATCAGCTTGTCCTTCAGCGGCACGCCCTCGCGCGCGTTGCGGGCGGCCAGCACCTCGATCTTCATCCGCGCCATGTCCACGCCCGTGGGGCATTCGCGCTTGCAGCCCTTGCAGGAGACGCAGAGGGACATGGCCTCCACCGCCGCCTCGCCGCCCAATCCGCCGGGCACTTGGCCGGTCAGCGCCAGGCGCAGCGTGTTGGCGCGGCCGCGCGTGAGGTGCTGTTCCTCCCGCGTCACGCGATAGCTCGGGCACATCACGTTGGCGTCGAACTTCCGGCAGGTGCCGTTGTTGTTGCACATCTCGACCGCGCCCAAGAGGCCGCGCTGGGGCCCCGGCCAGGCGGACCAGTCCAGCGCCGGCGTCACCGGCAGGGCCGCATAGTCCGGGCCGTAGCGGAACAGCGTGCGGTCATCCATGCGCGGCGGGCGAACGACGCGGCCGGGGTTGAGCAGGCCGTTCGGGTCGAACTCATCCTTCACCGCCTCGAAGGCGCGCACGATCCTCGGCCCGAACATGCTCTCGTGGAATTCGGAGCGGACGATGCCGTCGCCGTGCTCGCCGCTGTGGCTGCCCTTGTATTCGCGGACCAGGGCGAAGCATTCCTCCGCGATCTCGCGCATGCGGCGGACATCGCCGCCATCCTTCATGTTCAGCACCGGGCGCACATGCAGGCAGCCCACGCTCGCATGGGCATACCAGGTGCCCTTCACACCGTGCTTGTCGAAGACTGCCGTCAGGCGCTCGGTGTAGTCGGGCAGATCCTCCAGGGAGACCGCCGCGTCCTCGATGAAGGAGACGGGCTTCGCGTCGCCCTTCATGGACATCATGATGTTGAGGCCGGCCTCACGCACCTCCGCCACCTCGGCCTGGAAAGCGGCGTCCGTCGCGCGCACCACCATGTCGGGCAGGCCAAGATCGCCCATCATCTCCTCCAGCCGGTCGAGGGCCGCCAGCAGCGGGCCGTCCTCATGGCCGTGGAACTCCACGATGAGCAGGCTGTCGGGCTCGCCGATCAGCATGCGCTCGATGATGGGGCGGTAGATGGGGATGGAGCGCCCCAGCTCGATCATCGTGCGGTCCACGAGTTCCACCGCCTCAGGGTCGAGCGTGACCAGGTGCTTGGACGCCTCCATGGCGCGGCGGAAGGTGGGGAATTGGCAGATGCCCACCACCTTGCGCGGCTTGATGGGCCAGAGCTTCAGGTCCAGCGCGGCCGAGAAGGCCAGCGTGCCCTCGCTGCCCACCAGCAGGCGCGCCAGATTGCCACGGCCCGCGGCGCGCGCGGCCGGCGTCAGCGCATCGAGGTTGTAGCCGCCCACGCGGCGAAGCTGTTCGGGGAAGCGTTCGGCGATCTCGGCCGCCTCCCGCTCGCCCAGGGCGTGCAGGCGGGCGACGAGGTCGGTGTTGGGCAGCCCCTCGCCGAAGACATGCCGCGAACCATCGGCCAGGATGGCGTCAATGGCGCGCACATTGTCCGCCATCAGCCCGTAGCGGATGGATTTCGACCCGCAGGAATTGTTCCCCGCCATGCCGCCGATGGTGCAGCGCGCCCAGGTGCTGGGGTCCACCGGGAAGAACATGCCGCGCGGCTTCAGCGCCTCGTTCAGTGCGCCGAGCGTGATGCCGGGCTCCACCCGCGCCGTCTCGCCCTCCACGTTCAGCACGCGGCGCAGATGCTTCGTGCAGTCCAGCACCAGGGCACGGTTCACCGTCTGCCCGCATTGCGACGTGCCGCCGCCGCGGGGCAGGACGGGCACGCCCTCCTCGCGGCAGATGGCCATGGCGGCCTCCACATCGGCGGCGGTCTTGGGCACCAGCACGCCGATAGGCTCGACCTGGTAGATCGAGGCATCGGTGGCGTAGCGGCCGCGATCGGCGGGGGTGAACAGCACCTCCCCTTCCGTTTCGCGTTGCAGGCGCTGGGCGAGGCGGCTGTCGCCGATCTGGGCGGTCATGGCGTTCATGTCGTCCTATCTAGCCCCGAAGCGGCGCGGCGTCAGATGGATAATCCTCATCCCGCGCACAAGCCGAACTCATTGGCGCGGGGGCGCGATCTGGGGCAAACCCGCCGCAGCACAGGAGGACCGTCATGGCCTATTTCCAGACCCGCACCACGCCCGGCCGCCATTTCCTGCAGATTCCCGGGCCGTCCAACGTGCCGGACCGGGTGCTGCGCGCCATGGACAACCCCACCATGGACCATCGCGGCCCGGATTTCGGCGTGATGGGCAAGATGATCCTGGACAAGGTCAAGAAGGTCTTCCAGACCGAGAGCCACGTCGTCATCTACCCCGCCTCCGGGACCGGGGCCTGGGAAGCGGCGCTGGTGAACACGCTCTCCCCCGGCGACCGCGTGCTGATGTGCGAAACGGGCTGGTTCGCGAGCCTGTGGCGCGAAATGGCCGAGCGGCTCGACATCCGTCCCGAATTCCTGAAGGGCGATTGGCGCCGCGGCGCCGAGCCCGCGCGCATCGAGGAATATCTCCGCGCCGACAAGGGCCATGAGATCAAGGCCGTCTGCGTCGTCCACAACGAGACCAGCACCGGCTGCACCAGCCGCATCGCCGAGGTCCGCGCCGCCATTGATGCCGCCGGCCACCCGGCCCTGCTGCTGGTGGACACGATCAGCGGCCTGGCCTCCATGGACTACCGGCATGACGAATGGGGCGTGGACGTCACGGTCTCCGGCTCGCAGAAGGGGCTGATGCTGCCGCCGGGCCTGTCCTTCAACGCGGTCAGCGCCAAGGCGCTGAAGGCCGCGGACCACGCGAAGCTGCCGCGCAGCTTCTGGGACTGGAAGCCGATGATTGCGTCCAACGCCACCGGCTATTTCCCCTACACGCCGGCGACGAACATGCTCTACGCGCTCGACACCGCGCTCGACATGCTGCTGGAGGAGGGGCTGGAGAATGTCTTCGCCCGCCACGACCGCATGGCCGAGGCGACCCGCCGCGCCGTGCGCGCCTGGGGCCTCGAGATCCAGTGCCAGGAGCCGCGCCACTACTCCTCCGTGCTGACGGGCGTGCGCCTGCCGGAGGGCCACAGCGCCAACGCGCTGCGGGCCGCGATCGTGGAGCGGTTCAACATGTCGCTCGGCAATGGGCTCGGCCAGTTGAACGACCGCGTGTTCCGCATCGGGCATCTGGGCGACATCAGCGAATTGCAGCTGATGGCCACACTGTCGGGCATCGAGATGGGGCTGCGCATCGCGGGCGTGCCGCACAAGCCCGAGGGTGTGCGGGCGGCGATGGAGTACCTGACGGGCAACAATTGAACTCCCCACGAAAACGCTTCGCATTTTCGTGGGGGCCCCGGTAGACACCCCACGAAATCGCTTCGCGCTTTCGCGGGGGCCCCGGTTTGGCGCCCTTCCTGGCGGGTGCCGCCGTTGGCGCGGCAAAGCCGCGCCGCCGACCGCAGGGGGCCATTGGGCAGGGCGCCAGGGTCTTGCGCCGGTTGTGCGTGCGGGCCGGGCGGCGGCTTTGCAGCCGGCCGGCCCTCGGGCAGCATGGCGCCGCCCTGGGAGGGTCCGGCCGCACCGCGGCCGGCGCGCCCAGACCAACCTTGCCACCACGCATCCGCCGCGGCGCGAAGCCAAGCCGCCGGAGGCGGCGCCCGGCGTTTGAGGGAAGTAAAGATGCCCCGCTTTGCCGCGAACATCTCCATGATGTTCAACGAACTCCCCTTCCTCGACCGCTTCGCCGCCGCCCGCGCGGCGGGCTTCGAGGCGGTGGAGTTCCTCTTCCCCTATGAATTCCCCGCCGCCGAGATCGCGACACGGCTCAAGGACCAGGGCCTCGCCCAGGTCCTGTTCAACGGCCCGCCCGGCGACTGGAACAATGGCGAGCGCGGCACCGCCTGCCTGCCCGAGCGCCGCGCCGAATTCCGCGAAGGCATCAAGCGCGCCCTCGAATACAGCGCCGCCCTCTCCTGCCCGCGGCTGCATGTCATGGCGGGGCTGACGCCCGCCGGCATTCCGCGCGACACGCTGCTCGGCACCTACGCCGCCAACCTCGACTGGGCGGCGGAGGAATGCATGAAGGCCGGCGTGAAGCCCATCATCGAGCCCATCAACCACCGCGACATCCCGGGCTTCTTCCTGAACCGCACCAGCGAGGCCGTCGCCGTCATCAACGCGGTGGGGCCGGAGCGGCTGGGCTTGCAGTTCGACCTCTACCACTGCCAGATCACGGAGGGCGACGTGTCGCGCCGCGCGGCCGAACTCCTGCCCTACATCGCCCACATGCAGGTCGCCGACACGCCCGGCCGGCATGAGCCCGGCACCGGCGAGGTCAACTGGCCCTTCGTCTTCGACGCCATTGACGCGGCCGGCTATCGCGGCTGGATCGGCTGCGAATACCGGCCCAAGGGCGAGACGCTGGCCGGCCTGGGGTGGTTCGCACCCTATCGCGCCTGAATTCCAAGGAGAGACGCCACATGAAGATCGCTTTCATCGGCCTCGGCATCATGGGCCAGCCCATGGCCGAGAACCTGGCCAAGGCCGGCCATGAGATCATCGCGCCCGAACGCGCCAGCCTGAAGCCCGAGGCGCGCGCCAGCTTCACCATCCTGCCCGACGCCACCGCCGCCACGAAGGCCGCCGAAGTCATCATCATCATGGTGCCCGACACCCCCGATGTGGAGCGCGCGCTCTTCGCCGAGGGCGGCGTGGCGGCGGGGCTTTCCGCCGGCAAGCTGGTCATCGACATGTCCTCGATCAGCCCCACCGCCACCAAGGACTATGCGGCGCGCGTGAACGCGCTGGGCTGCGACTATCTCGACGCGCCGGTCTCGGGCGGCGAGGTGGGCGCCAAGAACGCCGCGCTGACCATCATGGTGGGCGGGCCCGAGGCCGCCTTCGCCCGTGCCCTCCCGCTCTTCGAGGCGATGGGCAAGAACATCACCCTCGTCGGCCCCAATGGTGCGGGGCAGACCACGAAGGTGGCCAACCAGATCATCGTGGCGCTGAACATCGAGGCCGTGGCCGAGGCGCTGGTCTTCGCCTCCAAGGCCGGCGCCGACCCCGCCAAGGTCCGCCAGGCGCTGATGGGCGGCTTCGCCAACAGCCGCATCCTGGAAGTCCATGCCGAGCGGATGATCAACCGCACCTTCAACCCGGGCTTCCGCATCAAGCTGCACCAGAAGGATTTGAACCTCGCCCTGCAATCGGCGAAGGAGCTGGGCGTCGCGCTGCCCAACACCGCCTCCGCGCAGCAGCTGTTCTCCGCCTGCGCGGCGATGGGCGGCGAGGGCTGGGACCATTCGGGCCTGGTGCAGGCGCTGGAGGCCATGGCCAACCACAAGCTGGGTTGAGGCGTTATCCCCGCACTCAATCTGCGGGAAGGTGCCGATGCTGAAGGAATTCCGGGAGTTCATCGCCAGGGGCAATGTCATGGACCTGGCGGTGGGCGTCGTCATCGGCACCGCCTTCGGGCGGATCGTGTCCTCGCTGGTCAGTGACATCATCATGCCCATCGCGGGCGCGATCATCGGCGGGCTGGACTATTCCAACTACTTCCTGCCCCTCTCGCCCGCCGTCACCGCGACCACGCTGGAAGCGGCGCGCGCGCAGGGCGCGGTGCTGGCCTATGGCAACTTCGCCACCGTGGTGCTGAACTTCCTGCTGCTGGCCTGGATCGTCTTCCTGATGGTGAAGGGGCTGAACAGCGTCCGCCGCCGCCTGGAGCACGAGAAGAAGCAGGAGGCGGCGAAACCCCCCGTCCCGCCCGCCGATGTGCGGCTGCTGACCGAAATCCGCGACCTGCTGGCGGAGCGCAAGGGCGCGGCCTGAGGTCAGCCCTTCAAATGGCGGTGGATCTCGGTGTTGTCGGCCTTGGGCCCCAGCTTCTCCACCGCCGCCCCCCATTGCGCGCGGCAAAGGTCCAGCAGCGCATGCGCCGTGCCCGTGCCCGCCGCGATGCGCCCGGCCGTCTCCAGATCCTTCCGCATGAGGCCGAGCTGGAAGCCGCCGGCATAGCGCGCCGTGATGATCTCCTGCGCCAGCTTCGTCTCGGTCGCGATGTTGCGGCCCGAGCTCGCGTTCATCACGGCGGTGAGGATGTTCAGGTCCAGCCCCTCCGCCTCGGCCATCAGCGCCGCCTCGCTCACCGCCAAGAGCCCGGCCGCGTAGACGTAGTTGTTCAGCGCCTTCATCGCGTGCGCACTGCCGACGGGGCCGGTCGGGATGATGGCCTCGCCCATCAGCCGCAGCAGGGCGTCGGCGCGCGCCACATCGGCGGGGGCACCCCCACCATGATGGCGAGCGTCCCCGCCCGCGCCTTGGGCACGGAGCCGGAGACGGGCGCGTCCAGCATCGCGCAGCCGTGCGCCTCCAGCGCCGCCGCCCAGCGCCGCGTCTCGGCGGGGACGGAGCTGCCCATGTCAATCACCAGCGCGCCGGGGCGCAGCACGGGCAGCAGCCCTTCCATCACCGCGGCCACGGCGGGGCTGTCGGGCAGCATCAGGATGATGGTGTCACAGGCGGCGAGGCCATCCAGGCCCACGGCCTCCGCCCCCTCGATGGCCTGGTCCGCGGCGTCATGTGTCCGCAGCGACACCCCCTTGGCCACCAGGTTGCCCGCCATGGGGCGCCCCATCATGCCCAAGCCCACGAAACCCACCTGCGTCATCGCCGCCTCCCCTGTTGGGGGAATGCTCGGCCAGGGCTCGCGGCCTGTCCAGGCAGGGTCAGGCGGGAAGTTCCACCGGCATGCGGCCGCGCAGGGTGCAGACCAGCCCCTCCGGCCGGAATTCCAGCGAGACCTGGCCGTTGAACTCCTGCGCCAGCGCCTGCTCGATCATCCGCAGGCCGAAGCCGCGATGGCTGGGCGGCTGCAGGGCCGGCCCATCCCATTCGCGCCACATCAGCCAGAAATCGCCAGGCCCCGCCTCGCTCCAATCCAGGTCCACCCGCCCGGTATCCGTGGTCAGGGCGCCATGCTTCAGCGCATTGGTGCAGAGTTCGTGCAGCGCCATCGCCAATGTGATGGCGGCCTTGGGCGGCAGCATCACCTCGGGGCCCTGCAAGGTCACGCGCTCGGGCCGGTCGCAGGCGCTGGCCGTTACCTCGGTCGCCAGCGTCTCCAGCGACACATGGTCCCAGCTCTGCTGGGTCAGCAGGTTGTGCGCCGCGCCCAGGGCGCCCAGCCGCTGCTGGAAGGCGCGGGTGGGCTCGGCCAGGGCGGGCGTCGCGCGGAAGGTCTGCGACGCGATGGCCTGGACGATGGCCAGCGTGTTCTTCACGCGATGGTCCAGCTCATGGATCAGCAGCTCGCGGTGGCGTTCGGCGCGCTTGCGCTCGCCCACATCCAGGAAATGGCCACAGATGCCATCGGCCATCGGGTAGGCCCGCAGGTCGAACCAGGTGTCGAGCGGGGCGAAATAGGCCTCGGTGCTGCTGGCCACGCCCTGGTCCATCGCACGGCGATACACCTTCTCGAAGGGGGTTCCCACCACCTCGGGAAAGGCCTCCCAGAAGGAGGCGCCGCGGAAACCCGTGCTGCCGCGCTGCAAGGGGCTCAGGATGCGCTCGCCCTGGCGGTTGAGGAAGGCGATGCGCCAATCGGGCGTGATGGCGATGAAGCCATCGGTGATGCTCTCCAGCAGGCGGCTCGCGCGCGCCTCGCTTTCGGCCAAGGCGCGTTGGAGCCGCACCTGGCCGGTGGTCTCGGTGCAGGCGCAGAACAGCCCGGCCCAGGCGCCGGCCTCGTCCTGGATGGGGGTGTAGGAGAAGGCGAAGAAGGTCTCCTCCAGATAACCGCGCCGAAGCATGTTCAGCCGGATCTGGTCCATGTGGACAGGGCGGCTGGCCTGCACCTCGGCCAGGATGGGCGCCAAATCCTCGCGGATTTCGGACCAGACCTCCAGCAGCGGTTCGCCCAGCGCGGCGGGGTGCTTGTCGGCCAGCACCTCGGCATAGGCGTCATTGTAGAGGATGCGCGCCTCCTGCCCCCAGCCGATGAACATGGGCTGGTTGGCCGAGAGCATCAGCCGCAGCAGGGTGCAGAGCGGGGTTGGCCAGCTGGCCGGCGCGCCGAAGGAGGTGGCGGGCCAGTCGTGCCGGCGCATGCGGTCCGCCATGGGCCCCGACAGGTCCCGGAAGGGGTCGGTGGCCATCTCGGGCGGTTCGGCGTGAATCATGGTCATGCGTCCCGCTGTTGCGCGGCAGAAACGCGTGATGCGCCCAAAGGTTGACCTGGGTCGGGTGCCCGCGCGCCGTCAGCGCGGCGCGCGCACCGCGGCCGCCAAGGCCCGCACCTGGTCCAGCATGGCCTGCGCCGTGCCGGGGGTGGCGCGGCCCTCGCTATCCAGGGTGCGCGACATGGTCTCGATCAGCGCCGAGGCCACCACCGCGCCGTCGGAGACGCGCGCCGCATGGCCCGCCTGCTCGGGCGTGCGCACGCCGAAGCCGATGCAGATGGGCAGGTCCGTGTGGGCGCGGATGCGCGGGATGGCGGCTTCCAGTGCCGCCGGGTCGGCGCTGCGCGTGCCGGTGATGCCGGTGATCGCCACATAATAGACGAAGCCCGAGGAGGCGTTCAGCACCACCTTCAGCCGCGCCGCATCCGTCGTGGGGGCCACGAGCCGGATGATGTCCAGCCCCGCGGCCTGCGCATGCGGCGCCAGGACCTCGGCCTCCTCGGGCGGCATGTCCACCACGATGAGGCCGTCCACGCCGGCACTGGCGGCATCGGCCACGAAGCGCTCCGCGCCGTAGGAGAGGATGGGATTCAGGTAGCCCATCAGGATCACGGGCGTCTCGGAATCGCCCGCCCGGAATTCCCGCACCATCTCCAGCGTACCGCCCAGCGTGGCACCCGCCTTCAACCCGCGCTGGCCGGCGAGCTGGATGATGGGCCCATCCGCCATCGGGTCGGTGAAGGGCACGCCGATCTCGATGAGGTCGGCACCCGCGCCCGGCATGCCGCGCAGGATTTCCATGCTGGTCGCGCGGTCGGGGTCATAGGCTTCCAGGAAGGGGATCAGCGCGCCCCGCCCCTCCGCGCGCAGCTTCGCGAAGCGGGCCGCGATGCGGGAGCCGGTGGCGGCGACGGGGCGGGTTTCGGTCGCGGTGGCGGACATCAGAACTCCTCCCCCAGCAGGCGGGCGACGGTGAAGATGTCCTTGTCGCCACGGCCGCACATGTTCATCACGATCAGCGTGCTCTCGGGCAGGGTGGGCGCCACCTTGATCACATGGGCCAGCGCATGCGCGGGCTCCAGCGCGGGAATGATGCCCTCCAGCCGCGAGCAGAGCTGGAAGGCGGCCAGCGCCTCGTCATCGGTGGCGTTCACATATTCCACGCGGCCGAGCTCATGCAGCCAGGCGTGCTCCGGCCCCACGCCGGGATAGTCGAGGCCGGCGCTGATGGAATGGCCCTCCAGGATCTGCCCGTGCTCGTCCTGCAGGAGGTAGGTGCGGTTGCCGTGCAGCACGCCGGGGCGGCCGCCCGTGAGGCTCGCCGCATGGCCGGTGACGGTGTCCACGCCATGGCCACCCGCCTCCACGCCCAGCATCCGCACATCGGCGTCGTCCAGGAAGGGGTGGAACAGGCCCATGGCGTTGGAGCCGCCGCCGATCGCCGCCACGAGCACGTCGGGCAGGCGGCCCTCGGCCTCCATCATCTGGGCGCGGGTCTCGCTGCCGATCACGCTCTGGAAGTCGCGCACCATCACGGGATAAGGGTGCGGACCGGCCACGGTGCCGATGCAGTAGTAGGTGTCCTCGACATTCGCGACCCAGTGGCGAAGGGCCTCGTTCATCGCGTCCTTCAGCGTGGCGGCGCCGGATTCCACCGCCACCACCTCGGCCCCCAGCAGCTTCATGCGGAAGACGTTGGGCTGCTGGCGGGCCACGTCGGTGGCGCCCATGAAGACGGTGCAGGGCAGGTTGAACAGCGCGCAGGCCGTGGCGGTGGCGACGCCATGCTGCCCCGCGCCGGTCTCGGCGATGATGCGCTTCTTGCCCATGCGCTTGGCCAGCAGGATCTGGCCCAGCACGGCGTTGATCTTGTGCGCGCCCGTGTGGTTCAGCTCATCGCGCTTGAAATAGACCTTGGCGCCCATGCCGGGCGCGGCCTCGGCGCGGAGATGCTCCGTCACGCGCTCGGCATACCAGAGCGGGCTGGGGCGGCCGACATAATGCGTCAGCAGGCGTCGCCACTCCGCGTCGAAGGTCGGGTCCGCCTTGGCGGCGTTGTAGGCCTGCTCCACCTCGAGGATGAGGGGCATCAGCGTCTCGGCCACATAGCGGCCGCCGAAGCCGCCGAACTTGCCGGCGGCGTCGGGGCCGGACCGGTAGGTGTTCGGGCGCGTGAGGGGCTTGTTCAACTGGGCGTTCCCGGAACTGAGGTGCGCGGGGGGCGGTGCATCCCCCCGGGGCCGACAGTGATAGCCAAGCGCGCGGCTTTCCCCAACCCCGGATCGCGCGGGGCGCCTAGCTGCCGCGCGCGGCCTTGACGAAGGCGGCGACCAGGGCGGGGTCCTTCACCCCCTGCTCCCGCTCCAGCCCCGAGGACGCATCCACCCCCGGCGCGCCGGCCGTCGCGATGGCCTCGGCCACGTTGTGGGGCGTGAGGCCGCCGGCCAGCAGCCAGGGCCGCCCCACCGACAGGCCCCGCACCAGGCGCCATTCGAAGGGCTGGGCGTTGCCGCCGGGCAGCGCGGCGCCGGGCGGCGCCTTCGCGTCCAGCAGCAACCGGTCGGCCACCGCCGCATAGGGGGGGATGGCCGCGAGGTCGGCCTCGGTCGCGATGCCCAGCGCCTTCATCACCGGCCGGTGGAAGCGGGCGCGGATTTCGGCGACGCGGGCCGGCGTTTCCTCGCCATGAAGCTGGATGGTGTCGAGCGGCACGGCGGCGAGCGTCTCGGCCAATTGGTCATCGGTCGGGTCCACGAACAGCCCGACCCGCCCCGGCCCGCCCGGCAGCGTGGCCGAGAGCGCGCCCGCCTGCGCGGGCGTCAGCGCGCGGGGCGAGGCGGGGAAGAACACGAAGCCCACCTCGTCCGCGCCCGCCTGGGCGGCGGCCGCCAGCGCCTCGGGGGTCGCGATGCCGCAGACCTTGACCCAGACGCTCATCGCGGCAGGGAGGCCACGATGGCGCGGGCGGCGGCACCCGGATCGGCGGCGGCGCTGATGGGGCGGCCGACCACGATCCAGTCGGCGCCGGCGGAGACGGCCTCCTCCGGGGTGGCGACGCGGGCCTGGTCGCCATGGTCGCTGCCGGCGGGGCGGATGCCGGGCACGACCAGCAAGGGCTCCTCACCCAGCGCGTCGCGCAGCATGGCCACCTCCCGCGCCGAACAGACCAGACCATCGGCACCGGCCGCGAGGGCCATGCGCGCCAGGCGCAGCACCTGCTGGGACGGCCCGCCGGCCACGCCCACCTCATGCAGGGTGGCGGCGTCCATGCTGGTCAGCACCGTGACGGCCAGCAGGATGGGGCGCGTGGCGCCTGCCCGCTCCGCCGCCTCGCGCGCGGCGGCGATCATGGCGGGGCCGCCGCCGGCGTGCAGCGTCAGCATGGCGGGCCCACGGGGGCAAAGCGCGCGCACCGCACCGGCCACCGTGTTGGGAATGTCGTGCAGCTTCACGTCCAGGAAGACCGGCGCGCGCGCGGTCAGCGCCTCCAGCGCCGCGGGCCCCTCGGCGCAGAACAGCTCCAACCCCAGCTTGAGCACGGCGGGGGCATTCCCCATGCGATCCGCGAGGGAAAGGGCCTCATCGAGGCGCGGGGTATCGAGGGCCGCGATCAGGCGGCCGCCCGGAGCTTGGGGACGTGCGAGCATGCCCCATGCGTTACCCTGGAATCGCGGCGGCGTCAGCCGGGGCGGGTCATGCGCCCTCGCCGGGGTCCTGGCCGCCATTGACGCGAATCCGCAGCTCCTTGCCCGGGCGGAAATGCGGCATGCCCTTGCTGGCCACGGCCACGCTCTCCCCGGTGCGGGGGTTGCGGCCCTGGCGGGCGTCGCGCTTGCGGGTGGTGAAGGCGCCGAAGCCGCGCAGCTCCACCCGGTCCCCGCGCGCGAGGGCCTTGCTGATCTCCTCGAAGATCGTTCCAACCACAAGTTCCACATCCGGCTGCCGCAGATGCGGATGCTGGGTGGCCAGATGCGCGATCAACTCGCTTTTTGTCATGGCGTTCCTCGCGGCGTGGTGCATTCACGCAACCCGATGTAGTCGAGATTGCAGGATGTTCAGCGTTTATCGAAGCGAAATTTGCCAGGGAATTACACCTTCCGCGCGCAAGAGCCGCGCGGCCCCTCCCCAGAAGGCATCGGACATCGAGGAAAGGGCCCGTTCCGCCGTCCCGCGCGGGTCCAGGTCCCGCACCCGCAGGTCCCGCGGGACCTCATGCTGTTCGGCCAGCCAGACGCGCGCCTCGGCCTCGCCGCCAATGGCGTCCAGCAGGCCCAGCGCCATCGCCTGGCGGCCGGTCATGACACGGCCATCGGCCACGGCGCGCACCTGGGCCTCGGGCATGTCGCGGCCGGCGGCGACCATGGCGACGAATTGGGACTGCATGTCCTCGACCACCGCGGAGAGCGCCGCGCGCCCTTCCTCGGTCAACGGGCGGAAGGGGCTGGGCTGGTCCTTCAGGGGGCCGGAGGTGATGCTTTCCGGCCGCACGCCCAGGCTTTCCAGCAATTCCGCCGCGTTGAAGCTTTGCAGAAGCACGCCGATGGAGCCCGTCAGCGTGGATTCGCGGGCGAAGATCCGGTGCGCCGGCAGCGCCACCATGTAGCCGGCGGAAGCGGCGGTGCCGCCCATGATGGCCACCACGGGCTTGCCGGCCGCGCGGACGCGGGCGATGGCGGCGTGGAAGGCCTCGCCCCCCGCCACCGAGCCGCCCGGGCTGTTGATCATGACCAGCAGGGCGCGCATGTCGTCGTCGCGCGCGGCGCGTTCCAGCAGGCGCAGGGTGCGACGGTCCTCGCTGATGGTGCCGGACAGCGTCAGGCGGGCCACATGCTGCCCGCCCAGCACGCTGGCGGCAGGCCCGGGCCCGCCGAAGATCACGGCCAGGCCCACCACCACGCCGAGGACGAGGGTGGTGCGCCAGAAGGCGAGTTGCCGCTTGAGGCGGCGCCGGTCGAGGAGGAGGTCGGGTTCGAGAGCCATGGCCGCTGGTAGCACGGGGCGCGGAATTGCGCGCGATGCAGATGGCGGCTTGGATCATTGAGGCAAGCCCGGTTGCGCGGGCGGCGCGGCGGGGCTAAGAGCGGGCCGTCCGTGCCGCGGAGCCTTTCCGCCGCAGGCCCTGGGCCGACGTAGCACAGCGGTAGTGCAACCGATTCGTAATCGGTAGGTCGCGAGTTCGATTCTCGCCGTCGGCACCATTCCCGCACGCCTCTCAGGGCGGTTCCCCCTCCAGCTTCACCCCCGCCGCGACACCACGCCACAATTCCGCATCCAGCCGTGACCGCCTTTCCAGCAGGTCCAGCGTCGCGGGGGTCATCTCCTGTTCCAGGACCGGCTTCCACTCGACGGGCAAGGGCTTGGTCACGTTGTGCCGGCCAAGCCGCACGGGACGGTCGAGGAAGCGGCCAAGCCGTTTTTCGAGCGCGCGGTCCTCGACGAGACCCACGAAGTCGAACCCCGCAAGGGCGGTGCGCGCCGCCGCCAGCAACAGCCGGTCGGCGGCCGGCGGGATGAACCCGTCCGGCGGCACCAACGGGTGCGGGGCCAGCAGGAGGCGTACCAGCACATTGTCGGTCTGCGTGGCCAGGAGCGGGTTGGCCAGGAAGCGCCCGAGCGGCCCGCGTGCCGCGCGCGTCCGCTCGCCCCAGGCCCCCCAGGAGGCGAAGTCGGCCTCGGATTGCCCGCGCCAGAAGCGCCAGAGCGAGACGAGCCGCGCACGGGGCTCGCGGAGCAAGGTCAGCAATTCATGCCGCGGATAGGCGGCGCGCAGCGTGCCCAATGTGACATGGCCGCGCGCGAAGCCGACCTCACGCGGCCAGTCCGACGCACACATGCGGACCAGGGAGCGCGGGAGCTCATCCAGCTGGGCGAACCCGTCGAAGGACCCGAACTGGTGGCGGTCGAAGCCGAAGGTCTCGCCGGGGATTTCGATGGCGCCGCGCAGGGCCGTGGTGAAGGAGATGCCGGCCGTTTTCGGCACGTGCATGAAGGCGAACCGTCGTGACATGACACAGGGGTAAACCGGGGTCGGCGGCGAGGCCAGCCGGGGCATGCCCGGCGCGCCGCCTACATGAAGGCCTTGCGGAACAGGATGCCCATGAAGGCGAAGGGCCGCAGCGTCGTGACCGAATGGCGGTAGCGGCCGGAAAAGAGCTTCCGCACCAGGGCCGCGCGCTGCGCGGCATCGGCCTCGAAGACCAGCTGGCAATGGTCCGGCCCGACGGCGCGGACCAGGGCAGGCACCTCGCCCACCTCCGTGATGGACACCACCACCCGGGCATCGGCGGCGGGGAGGCCCCCCGCCGGCAGCCGCAGGCGGCAGCCGAGCAGCGAGACATCCTCCAGCACCGCCTCCACCTCACGCCCCGCCAGCCGCAGCTTTGCCGCCTCGCCGGCCAGGAAGCGTTCCTCCCGCCGGTAGCGGGGCGCCTCCACGCACATCAGCGAGGCCACCGCCAGCATGATGATGTTGTAGACGCTCCAGAACAGGTTCATGGCCTCGGCGGCGGGCGGCGTGCCCTCGATGGGCCCCAGCACCAGGCGCAGCACCATGCCCGCCACGGTCAGGGCCGCGATGGCCAGGAACCAGCCCGCCAGGCTCCATTGCACCACCGTGCGGTCGCGTGTGGCGCCCTTGGCCGTCACCTTGAACTTCTGGTTCTTGTTGCCGAACAGCCCCACCGCGCTGGCCCGCAGCGATTCGCGCGCCACCAGCAGCGACATGCCGTCGGCCAGGATGGGCACGTTGGTGCCGCGGCTGACCCAGCCGAGGAAGATCACGCAGCAGATCCAGTAGGGGCCGAGGTGCGAGATCAGCCCGTGCAGATCCGTCTGCACCACCACCAGCCCCGTCCACCAGTAGAGCACCGGCATCAGCAGGCAGAGGATGCGCAGGATGGGCGTCATGGTCCAGAACAGGACCGTGTCCATGGTGTGCAGCCGCATCAGCAGCGGGGTGCCCGCCCCGCGCGAGAAGGGCCCCCAGGGCGTGCGGACGATCTGCATGGTGCCGAGGCACCAGCGGCCGCGCTGCGTCAGGTATTCCTGCAGCCCCTCGGGGCCAAGCCCGCCGTCAGCGGCTCGTTCAGATAGGCCGTCTTGTGGCCGATGCCGGTCAACTTGATGGAGAGGAGGATGTCCTCCGTCACGCTCTCCGTCGGGAAGCCGCCGATGCGCGCCAGGCAATCCGCCCGCACGATGGAGGAGGTGCCGCAGGAAAACGCCGTGCCATGCGCGTCCTTGGACGCCAGCACCACGTCGAAGAAGAAGCGCTGCTCATCCGGCACGCGCGCGGCGTCGCCGAGGTTGAGCTGGATGGGGTCGGGGTTGAAGAAATGCTGGGGCGTCTGCACCAGCGCCACCTTGGGGTCATGGAACAGGGCGGCGGCGCGGCGCAGGAACAGCGGCGTGGCCACGAAATCCGCGTCCAGCACGCCGATGGCGTCGGGCGGCTCGGGCAGCGACATCAGGTGCCAGAAGGTGGCGTTCATGTTGCCCGCCTTGCCGTGGCTGTTGTCGCCGCGGATGCGGTAATTGGCGCCCAGCCGCTCGCACATCTCGCGCAGCCAGGCGCGCTTGCCGTCATCCAGCACCCAGACTCGGAAGCGCGGATAGTCCTGCGACATGGCGCCCACGATGGTGCGGTAGAGGATCTCCTCCTGCTCGTTGTAGGTCGGGATCAGCAGGTCAATGAGCGGCGGGCCGCCGGGGTGCGTTTCCACAGGGTGGGCCGTGGCCTCCGCGCTGCGGTCCAGCGTGCGCGAAAGCACATGCAGCAGCAGCACGCCCGCGAAGCTGCCCACCACCTCCACCACGAAGAAGGCCCAGGCGCCCAGCGCCAGCGGGTCCAGCGCCAATTCGGGCAGCGTCTCCGTCGCGCGCCAGAACAGGTAGCGCCCCATGAGCAGGATGGTCAGCCACGCCCCCACCCAGCGCGCCCAAGGGTTGGTCGAGGAGATCCAGGGCAGGAAGGCCGCCAGCGACAGCACCAGCAGCACCGGCAGGAAGGCTTCCGCCAGCGGGTCCATGGCTCAGCGGAAATGCACGGCGCCGAGGCGGCCCGTCTCGCAGCCCTCCGGCGGCGTCACGGGGCGCAGGATCACCTGCGGCAAAGCGCGCGCCTCGCCGGGGGTGAAGCTGGGCGCGACACGCTGGATCACCTCGGCGCGCAGGGCCGGCCCGCCGCCCAGGGGCCGGAACTCCGCCTGCTGGCCCAGATGGGTCTGGCGGAAGCCGCGCTCATCCAGCTCGGCGGTGATGAGGGGGGCGGCGCAGGAAATCAGCCGCGCCAGGTCCTGTCCCGGTCGCACCGTCTCGCCGGGCTGCACCAGCAGGCGGGCCAGCAGCGCGGGCTCGGGCGTCTCGATGGGGGCATTGGCCAGGCGGCCCACCCGCGCCGTCTCGGCGTCGAGCTGGCGGCGCGTGGCGTCACGCCGGGCGCGGCGTTCGGCGAGCTGCGTCTCCAGCTCCACCAGCGCGAGGCTCAGGCGGTCCATGTTCTGCTGCGACACCGAACGGTCGCTGGCATTGTCGGCGGCGAAGATGCCGCGGCGGGCGCCCTCCTCCTCGGCACGAAGGGACGCCACGCGCTCCGTCGTCGCGGCCGCCTCGTCACGCGCCACGGCAAGGTCGCGTCGCAGCCCCTGCACGGCGGCCAGGCTGATGATGCCCTGGCGCAGCAGCCGCTCCCCGCGCGAAGCGGCGGCCTCGGCCTCGCGCAGACGGGCCTGGGCGGCGCCCAGCAGCGCCTCGCCCTCCGCGATGCGGGCGCGGAGCTGGTCGAGGCGCGTCTGGCGGAAGCTGTCGGCCGTGCCGGTGGCGGCGGCGAGCAGCACGCGGGTGGCCTCCATGCGGCTGACCAGGGCCGCGACCTCGGCCTCCATCCCCTCCAGCGTGGCGCGGAGTTCGTCGAGGCGCTGGGTGTCCACGCGCTCGTTCACGATGCTGGCGAAGCTGTCGCCCTGGCCGAACCAGGCGCCGGGCAGATGGGGGTGCATGTCGAGCCGCCCCTCGATGGGCGCGCGCAAGGTCAGCACCTGGCCGGCCATCAGCGCCTTCTGCGCCTGCACGGTGAAGAAGCGGTCATGCAGGAAGAAGAGCGTGGCGCCCACCACCAGCACCGCGAAACCGATCCGCGCGAGGCGGCCGAGCGAATCGCCCAGCCGCGGCGCGACACGTGCGGGCTCCGCCCGTGCCCGAGCGGGTTTCGCCGGAGGCAAATTGTCCACGCGCCCGACACTCCCGGTGTAAGTGCCACTTACCTTAAGGAGAGATAGCGCGCGGGTGAACCGTTGAGCGTGACTTATCTGCCCTGCGTCACAGGCAGCCCGCCGCCCGCGCCCTGGCCCGCAGCAAGGCCAGGACGGTGCGGCAGTTGGGCGCGGGGCGTCCCGTCATGTCGGCGAATTCGACGATGACGCCCAGCAGCGCCTCGACCTCCATGGGCCGCCCGCGCTCCAGATCCTGCAGCATGGAGGTGCGGTGCGCGCCCACCTCGGCCGCGCCCGCGATGCGCTTGTCCACATCAATGGCGAAGCGCACGCCCAGGGCCTGCCCGATCTCCTGCGCCTCCAGCATCATGGCCCGCGCGAGGTCCCGCAATTCGCCGGGGGCGGTGATGACGTCGAGCGTGGCGGAGGTCAGCGCGGAGATCGGGTTGAAGGCCAAATTGCCCCAGAGCTTCACCCAGATCTCGTCCCGGATCTTGGGCCGCACCGGCGCCTTGAAGCCGGCGGCCACCAGCGCCTTGGCCAGCGCCTCGATGCGCGGCGTGCGTTCGCCGGAGGGTTCGCCGAGCGTGAAGCGGTCGCCATAGGTATGTTCGATGACACCCGGCTCAGCCACCTCGGCGGCCGGATAGACGATGCAGCCGATGGCACGTTCGGGCGGCAGCAGGCGCGAGACCTCGCCGCCCGGGTCCACGCTCTCCACGCGCCGCCCATCGAACTCGCCGCCGAACTTGTAGAAATACCACCAGGGAATGCCGTTCACGGCGGAGACAATGGCCGTCTCCGGCCCCAGCAGCTTCGCGATCTGCGGCGCGGCACCCGGCAACCCCACGGCCTTGAGCGTGATGATGACGGCGTCCTGTGGCCCGGCCTCCTCCGGCGTGGCGACGCAGCGGGGGTGGACCACCGTCTCGATCCCCTCGCTGATGAGCTTGAGGCCATTCGCCTGCATGGCCGCCAGATGCGGGCCGCGGGCGATGATGGTCACCGCGGCGGCCTCCGCGGCGGCGAGTTTCGCCGCCATCAGCCCACCGATGGCCCCTGCCCCGAAAACGCAAATCCGCATCAAGCCGTCACCCCCAGCTTCTCCGCCAGGCCGATCCGCATGAGCTTGCCCGTGGCGCCCTTGGGAATCTCCGGCAGGAAGACGATCTTGCGGGGAACCTTGAAGTCCGCAAGCTGGCGGGCGGCGAAGTCGCGGAGCTCGCGCTCGCTCACCTCCTGGCCTTCGCGCAGGACGATGGCGGCCCCCACCTCCTCGCCCAGCATCTTGTGCGGGATGGAGAAGGTCAGCGCCTGGGCGACGGCGGGATGGGCGGAGAGCACGCCATCCACCTCCAGCGGGCTCACCTGCTCGCCGCCGCGCTTGATGAGTTCCTTGAGCCGCCCGGTCAGCACCAGGTAGCCATCGGCATCCAGCATTCCCTGGTCGCCGGTGCGGAACCAGCCATCGGTGAAGGCCTTGGCGTTGGCGTCGGGGTTGTTGTCATAGCCCGCCGTCACGTTGGGGCCGCGGATCACCACCTCGCCGATGCCGCCTTGCGGCAGGAGGGTGCCGTCCTCGTCCATGATCGCGACCTCAGGGCCGGCGGGCAGACCCACCGCGCCCGGCTTGCGCGCGCCGCGCAGCGGGTTGGAGGCCATCTGGTGCGCGGCCTCGGTCATGCCGTAGCTCTCGACCAGGGGGCAGCCGAAGGCCTTCTCCATCGCCTCCATCACCGGCCCGGGGAGCGAGGCGGAAGAGGACCGGATGAAGCGCAGCGGCGCGCGGGCGATCACATCGGCGTTGCGCTCGGCGCGGGCCAGGATCACCTGGTGCATGGTGGGAACGGCCGTGTACCAGCTGGGCCGTTCCTCCTCCAGCAGGCGGAAGAAGCGCATCCCGTCGAAGCCCGGCGTGCAGACCACGGCACCCCCGGCGGCGACGGAAGACAGCACCGCCGCGATCAGCCCATGGATGTGGAACAGCGGCATGATGTTGAGGCAGACATCCGCCTCGTCCAGTTCCAGCGTGGCGCCGATATGCGCCGCCGAGGCGCAGATGTTGCGCTGGCTGAGCGGCACGATCTTGGGCCGCGCCGTGGTGCCGGAGGTGTGCAGCACCAGCGCGCCATCCTCGGCCTCGCCCATGCCGGGGCGGGCGGCGGTGCCGGGGGTGCCGCCCTCCAGGGTGAAATCGCCGGCGGCCTCGCCGGGCACCAGTTCCAGGACGGGAATGCCGAGGCCCTCGGCGGCGGCGCGGGCGGAGGTCTCGACGCCGCGCTGCACCACCAGGGCGCGGGGCTTGAGGTCCTCCAGGTAGAAGGCGAACTCGTCCTGCTTGTAGGCGGGGTTGAGGGGCGCGGTGCAGGCGCCCGCCGCGATGCAGAGGAAGGCGGCCGCCATCTCGGGCCCGTTGGGCAGCACGATGGCCACGCGCTCACCCCGGCCGATGCCGCGCCCGTTCAGCGCGGCCACGGTGCGGGTGGCGAGGTCACGCAGCGCGCCATGCGTCAGGGCCGGGCGGCCAGGGGCGCGCAGCGCGGGCGCTTCAGCGGCGCCCCGGGCGAGAAGGGTGGAAAGACAGGTCGCGGATGTCATGGCCAAGGCGATGTTCCCAATCGAAACTCCCAAAAGCATGGGATCGTTTCATGACCGCGAAAAGTCGAGACGGCTGATTTTCAAGATTTTCATTGCTTCACACCAAGTTGACACCTTTGCAAAACGAACACCTTCCACCGGACGGACTTTACGGCATTTTCAAAGGGCCAGCGAGAAAGGGCCCGACCATGATGCTTCGCCGTCGTCAGCTTGCCGCCATGGGTGCGGGGCTCGGTGCCGCCGCCCTTGCCGCCCCCACCCCTGCCCTGGCCCAGGCCGCCTGGCAGCCCCAGCGCCCGGTGCAGTTCATCGTCCCCGCCGGCACGGGCGGCGGCGCGGACCAGATGGCGCGCGTCATCCAGGGCATCGTCAGCAAGCACAACCTGATGAACCGACCGCTCATGGTGGTGAACAAGGCGGGCGGCGCGGGCGCCGAGGGCTTCCTTGAAGCCCGCAACAGCCGCGGCAACCCGCATGTGCTGATCATCAGCCTGTCGAACCTCTTCACCACGCCGATGTCCACCGGCATTCCCTTCACCTGGCGCGACCTGACGCCCATCCGGATGATGGCGCTCGACGAATTCGTGCTGTGGGTGAACGCGGAAAGCCCCTGGCAGAACGTGGCCGAGTTCGTCGAGGCCGCGAAGGCCGGCCGGCTGCGGATGGGCGGCACCGGATCGCGCCAGGAAGACCAGATCATCACCGTGGCGCTCCAGCGCGCGACGGGCGCCACCTTCACCTATGTGCCCTTCCGGGGCGGCGGCGAGGTGGCGACGCAGCTCGTCGGCCGGCACATCGACAGCACGGTGAACAACCCGATCGAGGCCGTGACGCATTGGCGCGCCGGCACGCTGCGCCCCCTTTGCGTCTTCGACAGCCGCCGCCTGCCGGGCGAGGGCCGTGTCACCGAGAGCATGGGCTGGCAGGACATCCCGACCTGCAAGGAAAGCGGGCTCGATGTGGAATACCTGATGCTGCGCGGCATCTTCGGCGCCCCCGGCATCACCCCGGCCCAGACCGCCTTCTGGGTGAACCTGCTGGAGCGCGTGGCCGAAACCCCGGAATGGCGTGAGCTGATGGCCCAGGGCGCTTTCAACACCACGAGCCTGACCGGCGCGCCCTTCGCCGAATGGCTGGGCCGCGAGGAGGAACGCCACCGCACGCTCATGCAGGAAGCGGGCTTCCTGGCGGCGGGGGGCTGAGGCGATGAGCATCACCACCCAGGACAGCGTCCTTGTCCCCAGCGCCGAGGCGGCCGCCGAGCGCGGCCCCAGCCAGCGGAGCATGGAGATCGCGACCGCCGTCGTGCTCATGGCGGCGGGCGGCATCGGCATGATGGACAGCCTGCGCATCGGCGCGGGCTGGGGCGCGGATGGCCCGCAATCGGGCTACTTCCCCTTCTGGCTCGGCGCCATCCTGGCGCTGGCGAGCCTCGGCAACCTCATGGTCGCGCTGCGCGACCACCGGCGCGGCGCCCGCGGGCCGCGCTTCGCCACCTGGGGGCAGCTCAGCCTCGTGGCGCAGGTCTTCGTGCCGACCGCCATCTATGTGGCCGTGATCCCGGTGGCCGGCATCTATGTCAGCTCCGCCGTGCTGGTGGCCTATTTCATGCGCCGCTTCGGCGGGTTCCGGATGGTGACCTCGGCGCTGTCCGGGGCCGCCGCCGCCCTCGTCTCCTTCGTCATCTTCGAGATCTGGTTCCTGGTCGCCCTGCCCAAGGGGCCGCTCGAGACCGCGCTCGGCTACTGACCTCGCCCTCCAGCAACGGCCCCACCCGGCGCGCGGACACCCCGCGCGCGGCCTGACGGGCGCGCGCCGCGGGAACCGACATGGAAGAGATCCAGCTCCTGGGCCACGGCTTCGCCGTCGCGCTCCAATGGGAAAACGTGCTGCTGATGGTGGCCGGCATCGTGCTCGGCGTGCTCATCGGCGTGCTGCCGGGGCTGGGGGGCGCCAATGGCATCGCCATCCTGCTGCCGCTGACCTTCACCCTGCCGCCGGTCAGCGCCATCATCCTGCTCTCCTGCATCTACTGGGGCGCGCTGTTCGGGGGGCCATCACCTCCATCCTGTTCAACATCCCGGGCGAGCCATGGAGCGTCGCCACCACCTTCGACGGCTATCCGATGGCGCAGCAGGGCCGCGCGGGCGAGGCGCTGACGGCGGCCTTCACCTCCTCCTTCGTGGGCGCCTTCATCGCGGTGGTGATGATCACCTTCCTGGCCCCGCTGGTCGCGCAATTCGCGCTGCAATTCGGCCCGCCGGAATTCTTCGCGGTGATGTTCCTCTCCTTCGCCTGCTTCATCGGCCTGGCGCGCGGCTCGCCGCTGAAGGCGCTGGCGGCGATGATGTTCGGCTTCCTTCTGGCCGGCGTCGGCATGGATGGCGTGACCGGCCAGCTGCGCATGACCTTCGGCTCCATGGAGCTGATGCGCGGCATTGACTTCCTGGTGGTGGTCATCGGCCTCTTCGGCCTGTCCGAGATCTTTCAGTCCATCGAGGAAGGGCTGCGCTTCAAGGGGGCGAAGGCGCGCATCACCCTCGGCACGGTGCTCCGCACCTGGGCCGAGCTTCCGCGGCACTGGGCGCTGTTCATCCGCTCCTCGCTCATCGGCTGCTGGATGGGCATCACGCCGGCGGGTGCCACGCCCGCCTCCTTCATGTCCTATGGCGTGGCGCGGCGCATGGCGAAGGACAAGGACAGCTTCGGGCGCGGCCGGATCGAGGGCGTGGTGGCGCCCGAGACGGCGGCCCATGCGGCGGGCACCTCGGCGCTGCTGCCCATGCTCTCGCTCGGCGTGCCGGGTTCGCCCACGGCGGCGGTGCTGCTGGGCGGCCTCATCATGTGGGGGTTGCAGCCGGGGCCCATGCTCTTCGTCGAGCAGAAGGATTTCGTCTGGGGGCTCATCGCCTCCATGTATCTGGGCAACATCGTGGGGCTGATCATCGTGCTGGCGGCGGTGCCCTGGTTCGCGGCCATCCTGCGCGTGCCCTTCTCCATCATCGCGGCGATCATCCTGATGGTCTGCGCCATCGGCGCCTACACGGTGAACTCGGCCGAGTTCGACGTGGTGCTGATGCTGATCTTCGGCGTCATCGGCTATGTGATGAAGAAGCTGGACTACCCGCTGGCGCCGCTGGTGCTGGCGCTGGTGCTGGGCGACCGCACGGAGGAGAGCTTCCGCCAGTCCCTGCTGCTGAGCGAAGGTTCGCTGGCCGTGTTCTTCTCCAACTGGCTGGTGGGCGGGATCATGACGCTGGGCCTGGTCATGCTGTTCTACCCGACACTGGCGAAGCTCTGGGCGCCGCGGGTCAGCCCCGCCGGCGCCGCCTGAACCTGAGCCGCAGCGCGATGCCCAGCGCGGGCATCGAATCCACCAGATAGCGGCGCCACAGCCGGCGCGGCTCGCTGAGCAGGCGGAACAGCCACTCCAGCCCCGCCCGCTGCATCCAGACCGGGGCGCGCCGCACCTGCCCCACCAGGAAGCGCAACGCGCTGCCGACCGCGAGGCCCGTGCCCGTCAGCCCCGGCTCGGCGGCGAGGCGCTGGAGGAAGGTCTCGGACGCCGGCGCGCCGGTGATGACGAAGACGAAGCGCGCCGGGTGCGCCCGCACGAATTCCAACGCCGCCTGCACGGCGGCGGGGTCCGCCGCCCAACCCATGGGCGGGACATGCAAATGCAGCGCCGTCAGGCCGAAGCGCGCACGCAGCGTCTCGGCCAGCGCGGCATCGCCCCCCACCAGCACCAGCGCATCCCCGGGCGCGATCACCCGCTCGAACAGCAGACGCGTCAGGTCGCTGCCGGTGGCCACGGGAAAGCCCTCGCCGGTCGCGAAGTGGTGCAGGCGGGACAGCACACGGCTGTCGTTCAGCCGCAGCCAGGCCGCGTCATAGGCGGCGCGCAGCGGGTGGGCGGGCTCGGCCAACAGCGCCAGGTGCTGGGCATTGGCGGTGACGACATAGGCGAAGGGAGAGGCCGGGTCGCGCGCCGCGAGGGCGGCCACCGCGCCCTCCGTGTCGAGGGGGGCGAGGCCGATCACCCCCAGCATCACCCGGTCGGTCAAAACGTCCCGGCCGTGGCGCCACGGTTGATGGTGTAGCTGAACCCCCGCGAGAAGGGCAGCGTGCGGTTGATGGCCTGGTCCACGAAATTGGCCACCTCCGCGATGCGGCTGCGCGGCACGAAGACGATGTCGCCCGGAAAGAGCGGCACATCGGCCTCGGCCCGCGCGGCGAAGCCCTGCAGGTTCACGGTGCGGAGCATGGGGCGGTTGTCGGGGTCGCGGCGGATCAGCACCACCTCGTTCATCCGCGCCTCGGGCGTGAAGCCGCCGGCCAGCATGATGGCCTCCAGCACGCCGCGACGGCCCACCAGCGGGAAGGCGCCGGAGCGCTCCACCATGCCGCCCACGAAGACCTGGTTGGCGGCGGTCTCGTCGAACCCCACGCTGACCTCGGGGTTCAGCAGCAGGCGGCGCGAGGCCTGGGCGATGGCGGCCTCGGCCTCGGCGGGCGAAAGGCCGCCCACCCGCACCCGCCCCGCGGCCCGCAGCGCGATGGTGCCGTCAGGGCCCACCAGCGCCACCTCGTTCAGTTCCGGCGTCAGGCGGAAGCGCACGTTCAGGCGGTCGCCGGGGCCGAAGCGGTAGACGGGGGGCGCGTCCGTCCAGGCGGTGAAGCCCTCCGGCCGCTGCTGCTGCACGCGAATTTCCTGCCCGGTGCAGGCGGCCAGCAGGGGCAGAAGCAGCAGGGCGCGCCTCATGCCGCGCGCGCGCCTTCCGTCCAGAACAGGCCGAAGAAGCGCCCACCGCCGGCCTGCACCTGGCCGATCATTTCGCGCGCCGCCGGCGCGCGCGTGCGGCCGCGCCCCACCACCAGGATATTGCCGTCCACCAGCGCCGACAGGCGCCGGCGGGCATAATGGTCCATCCCGGCGCCGCCGATCAGCACGCAGACGTCGAAGGCGGTGCGCAGCCGGTCGGCCATGTGCAGCACGCCTGTTTCCAGCGCGTGGGGCGTCATCAGCGCGGCCTCGCGCCGCTGGTAGGTCACCCAGAGGCGCGGCACCCCCGTCGCATGGGCGAAGACGCCCTCGGGCGAGGGGATGGGCGGCTGCGCGGGGTCGCCCAGGGTGGCCAGGTGCCGGCGGCCATCGCCATCCAGGTCGATCAGTGCCACCGACAGCCCATGGACGCGCGCCAGCTCCACCGCCAAGGCGCGGGCGGCGGCGTCCCGCCCATCCTCGGCGGTGGTGCCGAGGAACTGCACCATCTGCGCGTGGCCGGGCGGCGCGCTGTCCAGCAACTGCACGGCGAGGCTCGCGATGGCCGGCGGCGTGCCGGCCCCGCCGCGCGCGGGCATGGCGCCCAGGCCAGCCAGACCGGTCGCGCGCTCGGCCTCGGCCGGGTGCAGGAAGACGGTGCGCCAGCGGGTCAGCAGCGCGCCCATCAGCAGGGCCAGGACCAGCCCCGCGCCCGCGCCGGCCGCGACCCAGGCGGGGCCGGGATGGGTCGTGCCGGGGCGCAGGGTGGCGGCCTCGGGCACGCCCACCGGGGCCGCCTGCTGCACGGGGCGGGCGGCCAGGCGGGCGGCCAGGGCGGCACGCTCGCGGCCGGGTTCCAGGGCGGCCAGCAGGGCGGCCGCGCGCGCCTCCGCCTCGGTGCGCAGCCGCGTGGTCTCGGCGATCTCCTCGGCCAGGGCATCGCGGGCGATGCGCGCGTCCACCACCTGCGCCGCCAGCCCGTCCAGCAGCGGGTTGCGTTCCTCGCGCGCGGTCTCGACGCGCTGGCCGCTCGCCTGGGACAGGGCGCGGCGGGCGTCCGTGATGCGCGCCTCCAGCTCCGCCAGCATGGGCGCGTCGGGCTGGTATTGGGCGCGCATGCGGGCGCGCTCGGCCAGAAGCCGCGTGAGCAGGGTGCGGGGTTCCTCCATCAGCGGCGCGTTGCTGCGCTCGACGGCGCCCAGGACCCGGCCGGGCTGGGCGGCCAGCGCGGCCTCGGCGGCGGCGAGGCGGCCCATGGCGGCGGCGCGTTCGGCGGCCAGGGCGTCCAGCCGCTCGGCCAGGCGCTGGCGGTGGGCGATGGCGGCGGCCGCCTCCTGCGCCAAATCCAGCGCGCCCAGGCGGGCGGCGGTGGCGCGGACCTCCTCCTCCAGGGCGGCGAGGCGCGCGGCGAGGCGCGTGGCCTCGGCATCGGACCAGAACGCCTCCCGCGCCGCGAGCCAGGCGCGCACCAGTGCCTCGACCTGCGCCGTGGCGGCACGGGCGTCTGGGTGCGGCAGGACGAGGCGCAGCACCCGCCCCTCCGCCAGGATCTCCATGCGCGGCGGGCCGGCGGCCGCGTCGGTCACGCGGGGCGCCTGCTCGCGCAGCAGGGCGGCCTCGGCCAGGGCGGCCTGCGGCGCGTCCAGGCGCAGCAGCATCTCGGCCTCGCGCATGGGCGGCACGCGCGCGGCGAGAAGCAGGGCCAGCGCCGGGGGCAGCAGCAGCGCGGCCAGAACCCAGGGGGCGCGCCAGCGCGCCGTCGCCCACCAGCCATGGCGGCGCGACCATCCCGCCGAGGGCGGGGGGGCAACGCCAGGGGTATCGATCCGCAGGGTGGCCAAGCGCGATGTCCCCAGCAAAGGATGCCGGCCATCAGGGCCATGGCGGGCAGTGCAACGAAAGCCGGGCGAAGCGCCGCCTTCCGTTACGTCGAGTTTATGCCGCGCGGGGGCACCGGACAAGCATTGGCCGCGCCCAGCCACGCAGGAAGGCTGTTCCTTTGGGCGAAGCGCGCTATCCTCCAGTTGAGGTCAAGGCCGCGGGGAGGGTCAACTGTCCGAAATCCTGTCCGCGACCGGCATTGCCGCGCCACCCGCGGCCGGCAGCGCCTCGCCCGTGGCTTTGCTGCGCCAGGCGGCGGGGCTGGCCGACCTGCTGGCCCTGGCCCTGGCAGGCCTCGTCTGGATGCGGGCGGGGCCGACGCCGCTGGCCTTCTCGCCGCTGGAGGGCGCGCTCATCGCCTTCCTCCTGCCGGTGATGACCTTCCTGCTGATGCGCGCCTTTGGCCCCGTCCATCTGGGCCAGATGCTGCGCCTGCCCTGGACCGTGCTGGAGGCCATGGCCTATCCGGCGCTGGTCGGCCTCACGGCCGTGCTGCTGGCGCTGGCCACGCTGGGCGGCCAGGCCGCCCATGCCCTGGTGCTGTGGCCGGCGCTCGCGGGCATGTTGCTGATGGCGTCGCGCCTGCTCGTCTCCACCGCCGCGCAGTTCGGCGTGCGGCAAGGTTGGCTGCGGCGGCGCATCGCCATCATCGGCGCCAGCGAGGAGGCGGAGGGGCTGATCGCGGACCTGACCGCGCCCGAGAATGTCGAGCCCCCCGACATGGTGGGCATCTTCGACGACCGCGACGCGACGCGCCGCCCCGCCGCCCTGCATGGCGTGCCGGTGCGCGGCGATGTGCGGGCGCTGGCGGCACTGGCGGCGCGGGAGCGGATTGACGTCATCGTCATCGCGCTGCCGATGCGCCGCGCCATCGACATCCTGCGCGTGATCCAGCAGGTGCAATGGCTCTCCTCCGACGTGATGGTCATGCTGGGGGGCGACAACGCCGCGCCGCAGGGGGCGCCGCGCCCGCTCATCGCCGGTCGGCCGGCCTTGCGTCTCGTGCGCGCCCCGGTGCCGGGCGCGGCCATCCTGGTGAAGGGGGCGCTGGACAAGCTGCTGGCGGCCGGTCTGTCCTTGGTGGTGCTGCCCGTCCTGGCCCTGGCCGCCATCGCCATCCGGCTGGAAAGCCCCGGGCCTGTGCTGTTCCGCCAGCGGCGCGTGGGCCAGTTCGGCCGGCCCTTCGAGGTGCTGAAGCTGCGTACCCTGCGCCTGGACCCGGCCGATGACGGGCGCCGCGGCGTGCGCGAGGGGGACCGGCGCATCACCCGCGTGGGCGCCTTCCTGCGCGCCACCTGCATTGACGAGATGCCGCAGATCATCAACGTGCTGCGCGGCGAGATGAGCTTCGTGGGCCCCCGCCCGCACGTCCCCGGCATCGAGGTGGCGGGCCTGCCCATGGAGGAGATCGTGCCCGGCTATGGCGCGCGCCACCGCCTGAAGCCCGGCATCACCGGCTGGGCGCAGGTCAACGGCCTGTCAGGCACCATCGCGGGCCCGGCCATGGCGCGGGAGGTGGTGGCGCATGACCTCGCTTATCTCTCCGAATGGTCGCTCTGGCTGGATTTGCGCATCCTGGCGCGCACGGCCGCCGTCTTCATGCTGGGTCGCGACGCCTTCGAGGCGCGGCGCCATGACTGGCGGGATGTCTGAAAACGGCTGGTCGGAGTGAGAGGATTCGAACCTCCGGCCCCTGCGTCCCGAACACAGTGCTCTACCAGGCTGAGCTACACTCCGGCGCCGTGCGGGTCTCTTAACGTTACGGCGCTTGGCGGGCAAGCCGGGGGTGTGCAATGAAAAGCCTCAACCTGTGAGCGACAGCCGAATGTCAAAGCCACTCCTCATCGGTCTCGGCCTGCTGGCCCTGCTGGGCACCGCCGCGGCGCAAACCAACCCCGCCCAGATCGTCCAGGAGCGCCGCGACGGGCTGCGCGCCGTGGGCGCCCATATGGAGGCCATGGCCGCCATCGCGCGCGCGGGCAGCGACCCCCGCCCGGCCGCCGAGCGGGTGGCCGCCGTGCAGGCCTTCTTCGTGAACTTCCCCGCCCGTTTCCCGGAGGGCACGGCGCGCGGGACGGCGGGGCTCGACACCCGCGCCCTGCCCGAGATCTGGACCGACCGCGCGACCTTCGAGCGCGTCGCCGCCGCCCTCCCCGCGCGCCTCGAAGCGCTGAACGCCGCCGCGCAGTCGGGCGACGCCCGCGCCTTCGGCGCCGCCCTGCAGGCCACGGGCGCGGCCTGCGGCGATTGCCACCGGCCGTTCCGGGCGCGATAGCGCTGGTGCCACCGGGAAGGGCGCGCCGCCCCTCCCGGCCTCATCCCGCCAGGGGCCTCGGACCGTGGCGGACCGGCTTTCCCGGCGTCACCCCTGCTCCCCTGCCCCGAAACCCGACTCGGCCAGCTGGCGCAGCTGCGCGGCGGCGGTTGCCTCGGGCAGGAAGAAGAAGGTGAAGATATAGGGGTCGGAGGCGGTGAAGACGCTGGGGTCGGGGCTGGCCACCTGCATGGTGGCCGCGTCGAAGGCCGCAAAGGGGTGCAGGCGCCCCGCGTGCCAGAACCAGGCCGAATAGCCCAGCCCGGCCAGCAGTGCCGGCACCGCGACCGTGCTGCCCGGGCGGTGGCGTTCCTCGATCTCGATCGACAGCACCGGCCGGCACCGGCGCAGCGTCTCGCGGCCGCCTTGCAGCACCTCCTCCTCATAGCCCTCGGCGTCGAGCTTGATGGCGGTGACGTCGGTCAGCTCCAGCGCGTCCAGCGGCAGGAGGGTGACGGGGTGTCGCTCCGTGGTCACACCCGCATGGCCCGCATAGGTCTTGGCGAGGCTCGCCCATTGCTCCGCCGCCTCACCCGCCACCACGGGCAGGGTCAGTGTGGCTTCGCCATGGGTGGCGCCCAGCGCCTCGGGGCGCAGGGTGACGCGGGGGTGGGTGCCAAGCCTCTCGCGCAGCCGGGCCATGGCGCTCGGCAGGGGTTCGAAGGCGATGACATGCGCGCCGGGCAGCTCGGCGAGCGGCGCGGTCAGCAGCCCGTCATGGGCGCCGATGTCGAGGATGGTGCCAGGCCGGTGCAGGGCACGAAAGAAATCGATCTCCTCCATCACACCCAGATGGTGCCGCGCGCCACGGGAACCACCCCGCCGCCCACGCGCACGCGGATGGCGCCGTCCGCGTCACGCCTTGCCGCCAGGTGCAGCAGGCTGGGGCGGCCCATCTCGACGCCCTGTTCCACCTCCAGGTTCAGCAGGCTGCCGCCCGCCACGGCCAGCAGCAGGCCGGCGAGCGCGCAATTGGCGCTGCCGGTGGCCGGGTCCTCGCCAATGCCGTCCAGCGGCGAGAACATCCGCACGCGACGCCGGCCGAGGCCCAGCGGCGCGTGCAGCAGCAGCGCGCCCGTGCGGGAGAGGTGGCGGCGGAACGCCGCGATGTCGGGCGTGGCGGTGGCGAGGGTGGCCACATCCTCCACCTCCGCGATGGCGAAGGGCAGGCCGCAGCCGGCCTCGATGGGCGGGTGGCCGTTCAGGTGGATGGCGCCGGGCGGCAGGCCGGCGCAGAGGGCCACCTCGGCGGGGTCGAGATTGGCGCCGAGCTGCAGGGGGAGCGGCGCCTCGATCTCCGCGGCCGTGGGCGTGCCGGCGGCGTTGCGGGTGATCCAGGCGGTAACGATGCCGGCCTCCTGCTCCAGCCGCAGCGTCGCGGGCGCGCCGTCCAGGCGGCGGGCCAGCAGCACCGCCGCGCCCACATTGGGGTGGCCGGCGAAGGGCACCTCCTGGCCCGGGGTGAAGATGCGCAGCCGCGCATCGGCCACGCCCGAGGGCAGGACGAAGACCGTCTCGGACAGGTTGAACTCCCGCGCGATGGCCTGCATGCGCGCGCCGTCCAGCGCCTCTGCGCCGTGCACCACGGCCAGCGGGTTGCCGCCGAAGCGGGTGGTCGTGAAGACGTCGGCGGTCTCGTAGTCAAGTTCCATGGGCGGGGGTCTCGGCCAATGCGGCGGCGATGGCGGCATTCATCGCGGCCACGCCCGCCGCCGGGCCCTCCAGGTGGTTCCACACCGCGCCCACCACGGCCAGGAAATCCGCCCCGGCCTGGACCAGCGGCGCGCAATTCTCCGCCGTGATGCCCCCGATGGCGACGGAGGGAATTTCCATCACCGAGCTCCACCAGGACAGCAGCTCCAGCTCCGCCACATGCTGCGTCTCCTTCGTGCTGGTGGGGAAGAAGGCCCCGAAGGCCACATAGTCCGCGCCCGTCTCGCCGGCATTCATGGCCAGGTGGCGGGAGGCGTGGCAGGTGATGCCGAGGATGCGCCCGGAGAGCAGCATCCGCGCCCCCGCATGGTCGCCATCGGACTGGCCCAGATGCGCGCCGTCGCAGCCCAGTTCGGCGGCCAGGGGCGCGTCGTCATTCAGCAGGAAGGCCACGTCCCGCGCCTGGGCAATGGGCATGAGGCGGCGCGTCCAGTGGATGACCTCCTCGCGCGGGGCATCCTTCAGCCGCAGCTGGAGGCAGGCCACGTCGCCCCCCTCCAGCGCCGCTTCCAGCCGCGCCTCGAAGCCAGCATCGAGGCGCGGCGGGGTGATGAGATAGAGGCGGCAGCGATCATCCATGCCGCCTGTGTGGCGCCTGCCGCCCGGCGCGGCAAGCACCGGATGGTGGAGCTATGCGGCCCGCAGCCGCCGCACCAGCGCCCCCACCTCGGCGTCCAACCGTCCCGACTGCTCGCCGATGACGCCGATCGCCTCGCCCACGCCCTGCACCGCGCCGCGCGCGGCATCCACCTCACCGGCCACGCGCTCGGCCGCGGTGGAGGCGAGCGAGGTGCCCACCGCCGCTTCCTGCACCGAGCGCGCGATCTCGCGCGTGGCGCTGCCCTGCTCCTCCACGGCGCCCGCGATGGCGGTGGTGATGCCGTCCAGCCGCTGGATGGTGGCGGCGATGTCGGCCACGGCGCTGACCGCGGCCTCCATGGCGGCCTGCATGGCGGTGATCTGCCCGCCGATCTCCTCCGTGGCACGGGCGGTCTGGCCGGCCAGGTTCTTCACCTCGCTCGCCACCACGGCGAAGCCCTTGCCGGCATCGCCGGCGCGCGCGGCCTCGATCGTGGCGTTCAGCGCCAGCAGGTTGGTCTGGCCCGCGATGCCGTTGATCAGGCGCACCACATCGCCGATGCGGCTCGCGGCCTCGGTCAGCGTCTGCACCTTGGCGTCCGTCTCGCGCGATTGCTGGCTGGCTTCGGAGGCCACCCGCGCGGCCTCGCTCACCTGGCGGCCGATCTCGCTGGTGGAGGCGGCCAGCTCCTCGGCGGCGGCGGCGACGGCGCGGACATTCTCGGCCGCCATGCCGGCCCCCTGGGCCGCGTCCTGGCTGGCCGCGCCCGAGCGCAGCGAGGTCTCCTCCAGCCGCGACTTCGCCTCCGCGAGCCGGGCGCCGGCCTCGGTCAGCGCGCCGGTGACGCCGGAGAGCGAACCCTCCACCTCGGCCGCCGTGGCGGCGGTGGCCTCGGCCCGGCTGGCGGCGAGGCGCGCCTCGGCCTCGGCTTGGGCGGCCTTCAGGCGCTCGGCCTCCACCAGCGCGGCGCGCAGGGTGGCGAAGGCACGGGCCATGCCGCCGATCTCGTCGCGGCGGTCGGCGCCCGCGGCGCTGGCATCCAGCCGGCCCGCGGCCAGGCCTTCCAGCGCCACCGTCATGCCCTTGAGCGGGCGGCTCAGACCGCGCGCGAAGAGCAGACCGGCGGTGGCGGCCAGCAGCAGCATGACCAGCGCGGTCAGCCCCACCGAGCGCAGGGCGGTCTGGAAGGCGGCCGCCTTCGCGGAGAGGTCATAGGCGAATTCCACCGTGCCGATGGGCTGGCCGGCGAAGTCGCGCAGCGGCACGGCCAGGATGGCGAAGTCCCGGCCGCCGGCCTGGGCCTCGCGGCGCAGCTCGGCGCCACCCAGGATGGATTGGCGCGCGGCGGCGTCCAGCGTGCCATCGGGCGCGCCGGGCAGGCCGCCGCCGATGCGCGCCGTGCCCTCGGCCGTGCGGCGATAGAGGGTGAAGTCCAGCCCTGCCGCGTCGCGCAGGCGGCCCAGCACCTCCGGCGTCAGGCCCAGCGCCACGTCCATGGTGCCCACCACCTGTCCGCCGGACCGGATGGGCGCCACGCCGAAGAGCGAGACCTCCGCCGCGCCGACCTCAAGCCCCGCGACACTGCGGCCGGTGGTGGCGGCCTGGACCACGGTGCCACGGCGGGAGGCGATGTCATCACCATGCTGCTCGGGCCGCCAGACCCGCAGCAGGTTCACCGCGGGGGGCAGATGCACGTTCAGCCGCTGGCCGCGCGCCTGGGCGGCCACCTGGCCGTCGCGCAGCAGGGCGAGCAGCGCGTCGCGGTCGCGCGCGACGACGGCCTGGGTCACGGCCGGCAGGGCGGCGAGGATTTCGGAGGCCGTCAGCACCTCGCGCGATTCGGCGGCCAGCGCCGTCTCGAAGCCGGTGCGGGCGCTGGCGAGGCGGCGTTCGGTGTCCTCATCGAGCGAGTTGCGCTGGTTCACCAGCAGCACGGCGGCGAAGCCCGCGCAGGCCAGGAAGGCGACCAGCGTCATGGCCAATGCCAGGCTGGTGCCGAGGCTCTTGAAACGGAACAGGGCGAAGCTTTGCATGCGAAATTCTCCTCGAACCCCATCCTGACCGTTGGAAGATGAAGAATTCGTAGGTGTTAGCCGCAATCAGCGCAGCGCGATCGCCGCCCCCAGCGCCGCCAGCCCCAGGAAAAAGACCTGGCGGAAGCGCGCCTCGGGCAAGGCATGGCGCAGCCGCGCGCCCAGCCACTGCCCGGCCAATGCCGGGGCCAGCGCCAGCAGCGAGGCCAGCAGAAGCCCACCCTCCAGCAGCCCCGAACCGCCCAGCAGCCCGCCCAGCGCCAGGGTCGAGACGGTGAAGGAAACGCCCAGCGCCCGCACCAGCCCCTCCTTCCCCAACCCCTGGGCCTGCAACCAGGGCACCGCCGGCAGGACGAAAACGCCCGTGGCCGCCGTCAGCGCGCCGGTGGCGAGGCCCACGGGCAGCCCCGCCCGCGCCGGCCAGGCGGGCCGCCAGGCGAGCAGCCCCAGCGCGCCATAGGCCATCAGCGCAAGCCCCAGCAGCACGGCACCGAGCCGCCCGCCAAACCCGCCCCAGAGCCAGCCACCCAGCGCCGTGCCCACCACCACGCCCAGCAGCATGGGCCAAAGCCGCCGCGCCATGGAAAGCGCCGCGGCGGGCGGCCCCATCTGCACCAGGTTGGTCACGAAGGAGGGCAGCAGCAGCAGGGCGGCCGCATGGGCCGGCCCCAGGATCAGCCCCAGCAACCCCATGGCAATGGTGGGCAGGCCAAGCCCGATCACCCCCTTCACGAAACCGGCGAGGAGAAAGACGAGGGCGATGGCGATGAGGTCGGTCATGGCCCCCTGCTACCGCGCGTCGCGCCATGCGGTTTCAGCGGACAGCGAAGCGATGCGGCTTGACGGGGCCGGGCCGCGCGGCTTTCTGCCCGGTAATCCGTTGCATGACCGGGAGGACACCCATGCTGACCCGCCGCCTTTCCCTCGCCCTGCCCGCTTTGCTCGCCGCCGGCACGGCCAGCGCCCAAGGCTGGAGCCCGAACCGCCCCATCCGCATGATCGTGCCCTTCGCGGCCGGCGGTGCGGCCGACAGCAGCACCCGCACCCTCGGCCCCCGCATGGGCGAGCGCCTGGGCCAGCCCATCGCGGTCGAGAACCGCACCGGTGCCGGCGGCTCGTTGGGCGCGGGCGAGGTGGCGCGTGCCACGGCCGATGGCCAGACGCTGCTGATGGATGCCTCCAGCCACATCGTGAACCCCTCGCTGCTGCAGGGGCTGCCCTTCAACTACAACACGGCCTTCACCCCCATCTCGCAGGTCGTGACCTTCCCGCAGGTGCTGGCCGTGAAGGCGGACCTGCCGGTGCGGACGCTGGAGGAATTCGTGGCGCTGGCCCGCCGCCAGCCCCTGAACATCGGCACCCAGGGCAATGCGACGGCGGGGCATCTGGGGCTCGCCATGCTCTCGCGCGCGGCGGGGGTGGAACTGACCCATGTGGCCTATCGCGGCGGTGCGGCGGCGGCGCGGGACCTCGCGGGCGGCACGCTGGATGGCGTCTTCATCACCCTGCTCTCGGCCAAGCCCATCGTGGAGAGCGGGCGGGCGCGGTTCATCGCCCTGTCCGCGCCGCAGCGCGTCGCACTTGCGCCGGAACTGGCCACCTTCGCCGAGCTGGGCATCCAGGGCGTGGAACTGTCGGAATGGACGGGCCTCTTCGCGCCCGCCGGCACGCCCGAGCCCGCCCTCGCCGCCATCCATGCCGCGCTGCGCCACGCGCTGGAGGATGCCGAGGTGGCGCAGCGCCTCGCGCAGATCGGCGCGGTTCCGGTGGGCAGCAGCCCGGCCGACTTCGCGCGCTATGTGGAGGAAGGCCGCGCCACCATGGGAAGGCTGGTGCAGGAGGCGAATATCCGGATCGAATGAGGGCATGAAAAAGGGGGCGCGGAACCCGCGCCCCCAATCCTTGACCAGGCCTTGGTTCAGGCCCGGGTCTTGTAGATGTCGATCATGTCGGACAGCAGCTTCAGCGCTTCCTCGCGCGGGCGCTGGAAGGCGTTGCGGCCCACGATGGAGCCATTGCCGCCGCCGCCATGAATGGCGCGGGCCGAGGCCAGCAGGCTGTCGGCGCCCGCCGTCTCGCCGCCCGAGAACACCACGAGGCGCCGGCCGTTGAAGCAGGCCTTCACGATGTGGGCGATGCGCGCGGCGCCGTCCGAGACCTCCACCGGGAAGTCCTGGTAGGTCTTCTTGGCGGCGTCGAGGAACACGGCGTCGGTGGGCGGCTTCACCTTGATGATGTGCGCGCCCATCAGCGCCGCCATGTGCGCGGCATAGGCGCAGATGTCGAGCGCGGTCTCACCCGTCTTGTCCAGCATCGGGCCGCGCGGATAGGACCACACGACGACGGCGAGGCCGGCATCCTTGGCCTCGGCGGCCAGCTCGCGCAGCTCTTCCATCATCTCGAACTGGTATTCGCTGCCGGGATAGATGGTGAAGCCGATGGCCGAGCAGCCCAGCCGCAGCGCGTCCGCCACCGTGCCGGTCACGGCCTGGTCCTTGGTGGTGGAGAGGCTGTTGCTGCTGTTCACCTTCAGGATGGTGGGGATGCAGCCGGCATAGGTGGCCGCACCCGCCTCGATCATGCCCAGCGGCGCGGCATAGGCGTTCAGCCCGGCCTCGATGGCCAGGTCGAACAGGTAGTGCGGGTCATAGGCGGCGGCGTTCGAGGCGAAGCTGCGGGCCGGGCCATGCTCGAAGCCCTGGTCCACGGGCAGGATCACCATGCGACCGGTGCCGCGCAGGCGGCCCGTCATCAGGATTCGGGCGAGGTTCGCCTTGGTGCCGGGGTTGTCGCTCTCATACCAGGAGAGGATCTTCTTCACCTGCGGGGTCAGCTTCATCGCATGTCCTTTCGGGGGCAATCGGCCTGTTTGCCGGGTGTTAGGCCAGATCAGGTGTGCGGGGAAGCCCGAGCCATCGCGCGAGGTGCCTCTGGCCCTGCGGCTTGTGCAGCTGCACCCGGGCGAGGTCGAGCGCCGGCGGGGCCTCGGGCAGCAGCGTCACCCCCTGTTCCGCGAAGAGCGCGGCCAGGGCCGGAAAGACCGGCACGGCGCGGGAAAGCACCACGGCCTGGAAGCCCGCGCGGAGGGCAGCCAGGGCGTGACCCGGCGCATCACCCGCGTCGAGAATGCCCAGCGGCAGCGCGTCATGCGCCACCAGCAGCGCGCGGAACCCCTCCACCCCCCACCAGGCGGCGGCCCCGGGCGCCGAGAGCAGCCGGGGCGGCCTGTCCCCCGCGAGCGCCAGCACGGCGGCCAGCTCAGGCGCGCCGTGGATGATGACGCAGGGGGAAGGGGTCGCAGGGGGGAGCATGCTGCAACGCGGTTGACCCTGCTTCCCTGGCATGTCAACGCTTTCCGCAAGGGCTTTCCCACGGAGCGGCATACAATCCGTTGGGGCATGGGCGTGGAGAGACGGGCTTGGCCGCGAAGGACATGAACATGCTGGCGGCCGAACGACTTGAAGCCGCGGTGGAACGGCTGGCCAGCGCGCTGGAGACGTGGCGCGCCGCCCGGCTGCGCGAGGCGGAGACGGAAGGCACGGTCCCGCGCACGGAGTTGGAAGCGCTCTCGGCCCAGCTGGACGACACGCTGGTCCGGCTCCGCGGGGCGCTGGACGAGCCGGAAGGCTAGAGCATGCCGCGTTCACACGCGTTCACACAGCCTGCTCCAGCCCTTGCTGAGAGCGGGCTTCAGCGTTTTCGGTGATTCCACCTCAACGCATCCCGCTCTAAACGGCGAGAAGCACGCGGCCCCGCCCAGGGCCGCCAGCAGCATGGAGGGTCCGATGGGCCAGGTGAATGTCCGGGTGAATGGCTACAGCCACACCATCGGCTGCAAGGATGGCGAGGAAGGCCATGTCCAGGACCTGATCGCGCAGATCGAGGAGAAGGTGCGGCTGATCCGCTCCATGGGCGGGCAGCTCAGCGAATCGCGGATGCTGCTGCATGTGGCGCTGCTCTTCGCGGATGAAGCGAATGACCTGCGGATGGATTTGCTGCGGCTGCGCCGCGAGGTGGCCCAGCACCAGGCCCAGCCCCCCGGCCTGATCCAGTTGCCCCCGCAGGAGCAGGACCCGATGCTGGCCGAGCGGCTGACGCGGATCGCGGAGCGGATCGAGGGCATCGCGCAGAATTTGGAGAAGGATTGAGGGCACGGCCGGCACAAGCTCAGCAAGCACCGGCACGCCTTCCCCACGCTCCGGCCGCAAAGCGGCCGGCGCGCCCAGACCGACAATTGAACCCAGAGCATCAGTGCAAGGCGCGGATGCCAAGCCGCCGGAGGCGGCGCCCGGCGTTTGAGGGCATAAAAAAAACTAAACCCTGTTCAGCCGCAAAGCGGCTGAACAGGGTTTAGCGCGAAGCCACCCTGGCCGTTGGCGTCTGCATCCTCCCAAGGCCTGCCATAAGCAGGTGGGCACCAGATAGCCGAACCACGGTTCGGCCAGCGCCAGTTCCCGGGAGTTGCGTATTGGCCCTGGGGATGTCTGTACCTGACGCACCGGGCAGCCTCGCCCCCAGACAGTGGCCCCGACAGGCCGCCGGAACAAGGGGGCATGCCGCCTCAGCGGCAGCTCAGAACGCGCAGGTCATAGACCGGATGTTCCAGCATGTTCACCGCGGGGGCCGCGGCGAAGAGCCAGCCTTGGAACACGGGGCCGCTGTTGGGCGGGCTGAGCGAATCGGTGATCTCGAGCCAGGCGGCGGCATCGGGCACCTCGTCGGGCGGGCGGGCATGGCAGGCGCGCAGCGTGATGGTCAGCGTGCCGAATTGCAGCGGCTGGCCCAGCGTGGCGCGGATCACGGAGATGCGCGCCGTGACCTTGTCCAGCGCCTGGAGTTCGGCGGTGCGGCGCTCGACCCAGCCCTGGGCTTGAGCAAGCGTGGGCAGCATGAGCGCCAGCAGGGCCGCCAGGAAGAGACGGCGCATCACGCCCCCCGCCCCTTCGGGCTGCGCAGCCCGGCGACCAACCCGGCCAGGATGTCGCGCATCGCGGCCTCGTCCACGCCCATGAGCAGTGCGTCCTCGAAGGTATCCTGCAGGATCTGGGCCGCCTCTTCGTGGTTTTCCGCCAGGACCTTCAGCTTCTCCCGACATGCGATGGGCTGCCCATCGGCGCCAGGCCAGATGGCGGGCAGGGCGGTCATCGAGGCGCCGCTGCGGCCTCGCCGCCGGGATTCATCTGGGTCACCGAGAAGATGAAGCGGCCCAGCAGGCTTTCCAGGCTGATCGAGCCCTGGGTGTCGGTGATGCGCCCGCCACTGGCCAGCACCTGCTCCGCCCCGCCCGGCACGATGGCGACATAGCGGCCGCCCAGCAGGGATTCCGACTGGATCTCGGCCGAGGAATCGCGCGGCAATTGCAGGTCCGAACGGACGTTGAGGGTGATTTCCGCCAGGAAGGTGCGCGGATCAATCCGCATCTCGGTGACGGAGCCCACGCGCACGCCGCCGATGCGGACATCGGCGCCATTGTTCAGCCCGTCCACGCGGTCGAAGGCGGCGGTCAGCACCAGGCCGCCGCCGGCGGCGGTGGCGCGGCCGCCCTGCACGACGGCATAGGCCAGGAAGAACACGGCCACGGCGATGACGACGGCACCCGTCGCGATCTCGGCCAGTCTTTGGGCCTTCATGCGATAATTCCTTATGCGGAGCGGAGACGCCCGACGCCGCCCATGTGGCGGCTCAGCCGCCCGGCGTCCAGGCCTCGTAGTCGCCGCCCGTGATGCGGCGGCGACCGCCCGAATAGTCATGGCCGGCCGGGCGCCAGGCCCCGGGGGTGCCCGTCATGTTCGGGCGGTGGGGCTTCTGCCAGGGATGCTTGGGCCCGGAGAGCGGCGCATCGGTCGTGTGGTGCAGCCAGGCATGCCACTCGGGCGGCACCGAGGAGCTGTCGAGGCCGCGCGCCAGCGCCACGAGGCGGCGAGGCCGGTTGTAGACCGGCATGGGCTTGCGCGACTCGTAATAGACATTGCCGAACTCATCAGCGCCGACCTTGCGGCTGGTGAGGCGGGCGAAGAAAAGGCGGATGGCGGACATGACCGCATCATCCCACAAAACGCGCCCGCCGTCCAACCGGAGTGCCGCGCGGCTTTTCCACAAGATATGGTGGGCCTGGGATGGCCAGACCACCGCATCCGGCTTCCCTGGGGCGACGGGGCGGGTTAGCCTGCGCCCTATGGGACATAATGACGGCACGCTGTGGGAAGGTCTCGCGCTGCGGCGCACCCGGGCGGGGGCGGACCCCGACGCCGCCCCGCGCGCCGTGGCATTGCCCGCGGCCTGGGAGGATGAGGCCGCGACGGCGCTCGCCGCCCTCGCACCCGGCCAGGGGCCCGTCTCGCTGCGCCGCCTGGCCGAGGGTTGGATTTCCCGAGCCCTCAGCCGCGGCCAGAAGGCCGGCGTGGTCGAGGCCGATGAGGCCCGCGCCCTGGCCGAAGGCTGGCGCGCCCTGCTGCTGACCCGCCGCGGCGCCCCCGGCGCCGAGAGCTGGCGCGGCGAGGTGCGCGGCGAGCCCCGCTTCGTGCTGAACCTGCCCGCCTTCCTGGAGCCCGAGGGGGGTTTCGACCTGGAAGGCTACACCGAGGCCTGCGCGCTGGGCCTGCGCTTCCTCGACGCCAGCACGGGCGGCAAGCCCCTGAAGCTGCGCCTGGGCTTCGCCGACCTCGCCGGGCTGCTGGCCGGGCTGGGCCTGCCCTATGACAGCGCGGGCGCGCGGCAGGTGGCCGCCGCCATCGCGGCCATCACCCGCGGTGCCGCCGAGACCGAAAGCGGGCGCCTCGCCCAGCGGCTGGGCGCGCGGGAACCGGTGGCGCTGATCTGGCCCGAACCGCCCGCCGAAACCCCCGTGCCCGGCCTCGCCGCCGCCGCCCGTGCCGCGCTGGACGCCGCCATGGGCGCCCCCGGCCTGCGCCATGCGCGTGTGGTGGCGCTCTCGCCCGCCGATGCCGCCGAGGCGCTGCTGGGGGCCGAGACCGCCGGCATCGCCCCCGCCCCGGGGGCCAGCCGGCCCGTCTCCACCCCCTCGGGCGTGGTGGACGTGCCCACCGCCGCCGCCCGCCGCGCCGCCCCGGACCAGGTGGCCCGCCTGCTGGCCCCGGTGGGCGACGCGCCGCGGCGCCTGATGCTGGAGGCGGTGACGCCCTTCCTCAGCGCGCCGGCTCCCGCCCCGGTGGCCCTGCCCGCCCCGGCCCGCCCGGCCGCCGCGCCCCGCGCGCCCCTGCGCCGGCAACTGGGCCAGACGCTGCATGTCGCCATCGGCGGGCATCGGGTGGCGCTGCGCACCTCCGAGGAGGATGGCAAGCTGCGCGAGATCGCCTTCAGCCTCGCCAAGGAGGGGGCGGCCTATCGCAGCCTGATGGATGGCTTTGCCCAGGCGGTGTCGCTCGGCCTCGCGCAGGGCGTGCCGCTCGCCGCCTATGTGGATGCCTTCGCCTATACGCGCTTCGGCCCCGCCGGCGTGGTGGAGGGCGACCCGGACATTCCCCGCGCCACCTCGGTGCTGGACTGGGCCTTCCGGCGCCTGGCCATGGACTATTTGGGCGGCGCCCTGCCCCAGCCCGAGATGGAGGATGTGGCGCCCGACGCCACCGCCCGCGCCACCGAGCAGGCGCCGCTGCTGCCGCTGGACCTGCCGGCCACCCCTGTCGCGGAACGGCGCGGGCGGCTGCGCGTCGTGGCCTGAAACCAAGGAATTGCCGATGAACCCCGAAGCCCGCCTGGCCGAACTCGGCCTGACCCTGCCGCCGGCCGCGGCGCCGGTCGCGAACTACATTCCCTTCACCATCTCCGGAAAGACGCTCTACGTCTCGGGCCAGGTACCGCGGCGTGACGGGAAGCTCTGGCCCATCGGGCAGGTGGGCGCCGAAGTGAGCGTGGAGGAGGCCAAGGCGGCCGCGGAGAACTGCTTCCTCGCCATCCTCGCCCATGCGCGGGCGGCGGCGGGTGGGGACCTGAACGGCGTCAAGCGCGTGCTGCGGATCACGGGCTATGTGAACTCCGCCCCCGGCTTCGGCGACCAGCCACAGGTCATCAATGGGGCGTCCGACTGCGCCGTGGCCGTCTTCGGCGAGGCCGGTCGGCATGCGCGCAGCGCGGTGGGTGTCTCCGCCCTGCCCGGCAATGTGGCCGTGGAGGTCGAGGCCATCCTGGAACTGGCCTGAATTGCATTACATGAGGGGAATGGATTCGCCCCTCCCCCTGACGCTCAGCCTGCACCGCGCCATCGCGGAAATCCCGGTGGCGGAGTGGGATGCCTGCGCGGGGGACAACCCCTTCGTCAGCCATGCCTTCCTCTCGGCTCTGGAGGACAGTGGCAGCACCGGGCCTCGCACCGGCTGGCTGCCGCAACACCTGGCGCTGCGCGACGAGGGTGGGGCGCTGCTGGCCTGCGCGCCCTGCTACGCCAAGGCCAATTCGTATGGCGAATACGTCTTCGACCATGGCTGGGCCGATGCCTATGAGCGCGCGGGCGGGCGCTACTATCCCAAGCTCCAGGTGGCGGTGCCCTTCAGCCCCGTGCCCGGGCCGCGCCTGCTGCGGCGGCCGGGCGTGCCGGTGGCCGCACTTGCCGAGGGGTTGCGCCAGGCCATGGGGGCGCTGAACTGCTCCTCGGTGCATGTCACCTTCTGCACGGAGGAAGAGTGGCAGGAACTCGGCCGGCTGGGCTGGCTGCAACGCCTGGGCGTGCAGTTCCACTGGCACAACCGGGGCTACGAGACCTTCGAGGACTTCCTCGGCGCGCTCTCCTCGCGCAAGCGCAAGGCCCTGCGGCGCGAGCGGCGGGAGGTGGCGGAAAGCGGCCTGACGCTTCGCACCCTGCGCGGCGACGAGATCACGCGCGAGCATTGGCGCGCCTTCCACGGCTTCTACCGCAACACGGTGGATTCCCGCTGGGGCAGCGCCTACCTCACGCCCCAGTTCTGGCCCCTGCTGGGCGACCGCCTGGGCGAGCGCGTGGTGCTGATGTGGGCCGAGCGCGACGGTGAGCCCGTGGCAGGCGCCCTGAACCTGCTGGGCAACGACGCGCTCTATGGCCGCAACTGGGGCTGCGTGGAGGAGGTGCCCTTCCTCCACTTCGAACTCTGCTACCTGCGCGCCATAGACTTCGCCATCCAGCACAGGCTGCCCCGCGTCGAGGCCGGCGCGCAGGGCGAGCACAAGATCCAGCGCGGCTACCTGCCCAGCCCCACCTGGTCGGCGCATCTCATCCAGCATCGCGGACTGTCGGATGCGGTCGCGAATTTCCTGGAGGCGGAGCGGCCCGCCGTGCAGGCACGCATGCAGGACCTGGCCGAGCTTTCGCCCTATCGCCGCGAGGGAGGAGAGACATGACAACAAGCCCACCCGAGGTGGACCGCCTCCGCGCCGATGTCCTGGCCATCACGACCCATGTGCCGCGCGGCGCGCTGGTGACCTTCGCCACCGTGGCCGCCCATCTGGACGCACGGCCCCGCGATGTGGCCGACATCATCGCCAGCCTCGATGGCCCCGAGCGTGACCGCCTGCCCTGGCACCGCCTGGTGGCGGTGGATGGCCGCGTGGCCGAACCCGCCCAGCGCGCATTGCTGGAGGCCGAGGGCTATGGTTTCGACGCCGAGGGCTACATCGCGGGCTTCCCCGTCCAGCTCGTGGATGTGGACCGGCTGAAGCACGGCGTGCCGGCGCGGACGCCGCCCGCGTGACACGGGTGGCGCCCCTGCCGTGATGCTGGCCTACAGCCAGCTCGCCCTTGCGATGGCGCTGGTCGGCGCGAATGTGGCGGTGGCGAAGCTGCTGGCGGAGGCACTGCCCATCGCGCTCATCGCCTTCCTGCGCTGCGCGCTGGCGGTGGCGGTGCTCTGGCCGCTGGCGCGCTGGCTGGATGGCGCGGTGCGGGTGCCGGGCGCGGTGAAGCGCAACCTCTTCCTCCAGGCGGTCTTCGGCACGGCGCTCTACAATGCGGGGCTGCTGGCCGGGCTGCGGCTGACCTCGGCGCTGGAGGGCGGGCTGGTGCTGGCCACCCTGCCGGCGGTGGTGGCGCTGGGCAGCTTCCTCTGGCTGCGCGAGCGGCTTTCGGCACGGCAATGGCTGGCGGCGGGGCTGGCCGGGTTGGGGATGGCCGCCATCACCTTGGCGCGGCTGGGGGGTGGCGCGGGCGCGTCCTCGGCGCTGGGGAACCTGCTGATCTTCGTGGGTGTCTGTGGCGAGGCCATCTATGTGCTGCTGGCCAAGCGCATCGCGGGCGCGGTGCCGGTCTTCACGGCCTCGCTCTGGATGCAGGGCTTCTCGGCGCTGGTGCTGCTGCCCTTCGCCGCCCCCGGCTTCGGCACGGCGGCGGCGCTGGCCGACCCCTCGCTGCTGGGGCTGCTGGTGTTCCATTCCCTGACGGCCAGCGTGCTGTGCCTCGTGCTGTGGTTCGCGGGGCTGCGGCGCGTGCCGGCGGGGGTGGCGGGCGTCTTCACGGGCTTCCTGCCGGCGACCGCGGCGGTGACGGCGGTGGTGTTTCTGGGCGAGCGTTTCGGCCTGATCCATGCGGCGGGCTTCGCGCTGATGATGGGGAGTTTGCTGCTGGCGACCTGGCCTGGCAGGACACGGGCATGAGGGCCTGGCTGGAGCTGACCGTCCCTGAACTGCTCGCCACGGCACCGGCGGCCATCGCCGCACGCCTGGCCGCGGCGCAGATGCGGCGCCGGCTGGCAGGGGAGCCGGCGCAGCTGCGCGCCTGGGAAGCGCAGGCCCAGATGTTGCAGGCGGCCCTGGCCGCGCCGTGCTGGGCCGAGGCGCGGATCGGCTTCGAATACGACATGCTGCGGCTGGAACGGCGGATAGACGTGGTCCTGGTGACCGCGCGCGCCATTCTGGTGCTGGAGTTCAAGGTGGGCGCGACGCAAATGGCGGCGGCGGACTTGGCCCAGGTCGAGGACTACGCGCAGGACCTGCATGATTTCCACGCCGCCAGCCGCGCGCATCCCGTCATTCCCATCCTGGTCGCCACCGGCGCGCGCACCGTGCCGCTGCAATTGGGCCTGCCGGTGCCGGGGGTGGCGCCCGTGGCGCTGGCCAACGCCGCGAACCTGCCCGAACGCCTCGCCACCTTGCACAACGCGGCGCCCGATGCCCCTCCCCTCGACCCAGGCACCTGGTTCGAAGCCGCCTATGCGCCCGTGCCCACCATCGTGGAGGCCGCGGCCCGCCTCTTCGCGCGCAACACCGTGGCCGACATCGCCGCGGCACGGGCGGACACGGCGAACCTGACCGCGACCACCGAGGCCATCCTCCGCGCCCTGGACGCGGCGCGCGCCGCCGGTGAGCGGGTGGTGGTCTTCGTCACCGGCGTGCCGGGTGCCGGCAAGACCTTGTGCGGGCTGAACGTGGTCTTCGGCGAGCATCGGCGCGAAGGGACGGCCTTCCTCACGGGCAACGCCCCGCTGGTCGCGGTGCTGCGCGAGGCCCTGGCCTGTGACCGCGCGGGGATCAGCCTGGCACTCGGCCCGAGCAATGACCCGGAGCGGCGTCGCCGTGCCGGGCGCCTCCGCGCGGCCCGGCATGAGACGGCCCAGGCGCTGCAGAACGTCCACAATTTCCTGGGCGACAATGCCCACAAACCCACCGCCCCGCATGAACGCGTCATCGTCTTCGACGAGGCGCAGCGCGCCTGGAACGCCGCCCAGGCGAGCCGCGACACACAGCGCCGCAAGAGCACGCTGACCATGAGCGAGCCCGCGCACGCGCTGGCCATCATGGGCCGCCATGCCGGTTTCGCCGCCATCATCGCCCTGGTCGGCCAGGGGCAGGAGATCAACACCGGCGAGGCGGGGCTGGCCGAATGGGGCCATGTGATCGCCGCGGCGCCCGGCTGGCACGCGGTCGCCGCGCCGCGCGTGCTGGAGGGGCCGGACGCCGCGCAACGCCTGATGCCCGGGCCTTGGCTCCGCCTCGACCCGGCGCTCGATCTCACGGTGCCCATCCGCTCCGTCCGCAGCCCCGCGGGCGCGGAATGGGTGGATGCCGTGGTGCGGGGCGAGGCGGGGCGGGCCGCGCGCATCGCGGCGGAGGCGGGCGGGGTTCCTTACTTCGTCACACGCTCGCTGGCCGAGGCGCGGGCGGCGCTGCGGCGGATAGCGCCGGGGCTGCGGCGCGCGGGCTTCGTGCGCTCCTCGGGCGCGCGGCGCCTGCGTGGCGAGGGGTTCGGCGCCGAACTGACCGGCACCGATGAGCCCGTCTCCTGGTTCCTCGAACGCTGGCCCGACATCCGCGCCTCCGACGCGCTGGAAGTCTGCGCCACCGAATATGCCTGCCAGGGGCTTGAGCTGGACGTGGTGGGCCTGGCCTGGGGCGGCGACTTCATCCGGCACGGCGCCGGCTGGCGATGCCGGGCCTTCGCCGGCGCGCGCTGGCAGGTGGTGGCCGGCATGGAGGAACGCGACTTCATCCGGAACACCTACCGCGTGCTGTTGACCCGCGCGCGCTATGAGACGGTGATCTGGGTGCCACCCGGCAGCTCCGCCGAGGACCCTTTTCACGACCCCACGCGCCCCGCCGCCGAGATGGACGCCATCGCGGACTTCCTCCGCGCCTGCGGCGCGCGCGACCTTGTGCCCGCACCGGCCGCGACACCCGCCGAATTGCTGCTCTGAGCCTGCCTCGCCGCGCCGCGCATTTCGCGGCATGGTGCCCCCATGCGCCTCCTCATCCTGTTGCTTCTGCTCGTGGCCGCCCCCCTCCAGGCGGCCGAGCTTCGGCTGACAAGCTGGAACATCGCCTGGCTCTCGCTCCGCCCGGCCGGCGATCCCATGATCCCGGCCGAGATCAACCGCCGTGGTCCCGCCGACTTCGCCCGGCTGCAGGCCTATGCCCAGCGGCTGGAAGCCGACATCGTGGCCTTGCAGGAGGTGGACGGGCCGGAGGCCGCCGCGCGCGTCTTCTCCCCGCGCGACCACGCCTTCTTCTTCCCCGACGAGGAGGACGTGCAGCGCACCGGCTTCGCCGTCCGCCGCCATCTGCGCGTGACGCAGAACCCGGACCTGGTCGAGCTGGACGTGGCGCCCGGTGCCCGCTTCTCCCACCGCCGCGGCACCGACATCACGGTGGAATGGGCGGGCGGGCGGCTCAGGCTGCTCTCCATCCACCTCGCCGCCGGCTGCCAGTCCGGCCCGCTGGATGCCGATCGCAGCAGGCAATGCGCGAACCTGGCCGAGCAATCCGCCGTCCTCGCCGGCTGGGTCGCGGCGCGGGAGCGCGAGGGCATCCCCTACGCCATCCTGGGCGACTTCAACCGCCGCATGGACCATCCGCGCGACGAGATGAGTGCCACCCTGGAACAGGCCGGCCGGCTGCTGCGCGCCAATGAGGGTGTCTCCGACCCCTGCTGGGCCGGGCCGCGCGGCGGGCGCCCCTTCATCAGCCACATCCTGCTCGGCGGGCCGGCGCGGGGTTGGATGGTACCGGGCAGCCTGCGCGTCATGGTCTATGCCGAGCGCGACCGCGCGATGCGCGACCTGATCTCGGACCATTGCCCCCTCAGCATCCGGCTGCGCCCGCGGTGAGGGCCTTCCTGCGCATCACCCTGCCGCTCGCGGCCGTGAACTTCCTGAACCAGGCGAGCCGCGCGGTGCTGGCGCTGATCGGGCCGCTGCTGGCGCTGGAATTCGCGCTCTCGGCCAGCGACCTCGGGCTGCTGGCGGCGGTGCTCTTCGTGGCCTATGCAGCGACACAGCTTCCCGTGGGCGTGGCACTGGACCGCTACGGGCCGCGCCGGGTGCAGGCGGTGCTGACGCTGCTGGCGGGCCTGGGCTTCTTCCTCTGCGCCTTCGCCACGGGGCCCATCATGCTGGGGGCGGGGCGCTTCATCACGGGCATCGGCATCGCGGCGGGGCTGATGGCCATGCTCAAGGCCAACACGCAGTGGTTTCCCCGCCATAGGGTCGCCGCCATGACGGGGGCTGGCGTGTTCGTGGGCGCGCTGGGGGGCGTGGCGGCCACGCTGCCCCTGGCGACGATCCTGCCCTTCGTGGGCTGGCGCGGCGGCTTCCTGATCCTGGGCGTGCTGGCGCTGGCGGTGGCCGCCTGGATCTGGTTCTCCCTGGCCGATGCGCCCCCTGGCGCCGCGCGCCCAGCGCGCCGTGACCTGGCGGCCGAGATCGCGGCCTATGGGCCCATCTTCACCCACCCGACCTTCCTGCGCTTCGTCCCCGCCATCATCGTGCTGTCGGCCATGAACTTCGTCTATTCGGGGCTATGGGCCGGGCCCTGGCTGCGCGACGTGGGCGGGCTGGACGACGGGCCGCGCGCCACCATCCTGCTGGTCTATGCCGCGGGCATGGCGGTGGGCTCCATGCTGATGGGGCAGCTTTCCTCGGCCCTGCAGGCGCGCGGCGCGCCGGCCATGCTGGTGCCGATGCTGGCGGTCTGCGCGCAATTCGCCATCCAGCTCGTCTTCATCCTGAACCCGCCGGCGGGGCTGCTTACCATGGGAATGGTCTGGTTCGCCTTCTCGCTGTTCGGTGCGGCAGGGCCGGTGGGCTATGCGGCCGTGGGCCAGGGCTTCGGGGCAGAGCTGGCGGGGCGTGTCGCCACCGCCATCAACTTCGCCATGCTCGTGCTGGTCTTCATCCTGCAATACGTGATCGGCGCCATCATCGACCTCTGGCCGCGCACCGAGACGGGTGGCTGGGCCACGGCGGGCTATGGCTGGGCCATGGGGCTGACGGCTTCCCTGCAGGCGGCCGCGCTGCTTTGGGCTTGGCGCGGCGGGCGCGTGCTGCGACCATCGCCCCCATGAAGCGCAAGACCCCCGCCGCGCTGGCGCGCTACCGCATCACCTCGGGCAAGGGGTTCCGCCTCGCGGACCATGCGCCGGACGACGCGGGCAGCCTCGGCCTCACCAAGGCCGATGCGCCGGACCTGCTGGCCCGCGGCATCGAGCGCCTGTCCGAATTGCAGGACATGCTCTACGCGCAAAACCGATGGTCGGTGCTGTGCCTCTTCCAGGCCATGGACGCGGCGGGCAAGGACGGCACCATCAAGCACGTGTTTTCGGGCGTGAACCCGCAGGGCTGCCACGTCACCAGCTTCAAGGCGCCCACCACGACGGAGCTGGAGCAGGACTATCTGCGTCGCCACATCCAGGCTCTGCCGTCGCGCGGGCAGATCGGCATCCACAACCGCTCCTGGTATGAGGAGGTGCTGGTGGTGCGCGTCCACCCCTCCATCCTGGCCAGGCAGCAGCTTCCCCCCGCCTGCGTGACGAAGAACATCTGGCAGGAGCGGCTGGAGGACATCGCGGCCACCGAACGCTACCTCACGCGGCAGGGGACGGTGGTGCTGAAGTTCTTCCTCAACGTCTCGCGCGAGGAGCAGAAGAACCGCTTCCTCTCCCGCCTGGACGAGCCGGAGAAGCACTGGAAATTCCGCGCCGCCGATGTCAGCGAGCGCCGCCACTGGGACGACTACATGGCCGCCTATGAGGAGGCCATCCGCGCCACCGCGACACCCGAGGCGCCCTGGTTCATCGTGCCCGCCGACCGCAAATGGCTCACGCGGCTGGTGGTGGTGGGCGCCATCATCGAGGCGCTGGAGAAGCTCGACCTGCACTACCCCCATGTGGACGAGGCCGACCGCGCGGCCTTCGCCGAGGCCCGCGCCGCCCTGTCATGACGCTTTATTTTGGCTACGGCTCCAATCTGGACGCCGCGGATTGGAACGCCTGGTGCGCGCGGCGGGGCTTCGGCGCGGCGCGGCTGGAGCCGGTTTCCACCGCCCTGCTGCTGGACCATGAACTCGTCTTCGACTGCTTCTCGCGCACGCGCCAGGGCGGCGTGCTGAACCTGCGCGCGCGGCCCGGCCAGGCGGCCGAGGGCGTGGTGTTCCGCGCCAATGCCGCGGCGCTGGCCGCGCTGGATGCCAAGGAGGGCGCGCCCTTCGCCTACCGGCGCGCGCCGCGCCACATCGTCCTGCCCGATGGCACCGTGGTGGAAGCCATGACCTATGTGACGCGCAGCGAGGGCTTTCGCGCGCCGCACCCGGACTATCTCGGCATCGTCCGGCGCGGTCAGGCCGCGCATGGCATCGCGCATGGCATGTTGGACGCGGCGGCGCGGGATGCGCCCGCCCCGCTCACCATCGCGCACCTTTTCGTCTACGGCACGCTGATGGCGGGCGAGGCCAATGCCCACCACCTCGACGGCCTGCCGCGCGAGGCCGGGCGGGTGGCGGGCGTGCTGCATGATTGCGGCCCCTACCCCGCCCTGGCCCTCGGTGACGGCGAGGTGGCGGGCGAGGTGCTGGAGCTGCCGCTGGCGCGGCTCGCCGCCATGGACGCGCTGGAGGGCAGCCCACCCGGCGGCGCGCCTGGCGGGCTGTATCGGCGCACGGTGCTGCCCGTGCGGGTCGCGGACGGCATGGTCCGCGCCTATGCCTATGTGATGGACGAGGCCGCGCGCCATCCGCGCATTCCCGAGGGCGACTGGCGGGCGAAGGCCACCCGCCATGCGGATTGGGCGGCCTATGCCGCCCGCACGCCCCCGGCCGAGCGCTGACGCGCCGCCGCCTTACTGCTTCGGTACCCCCGCCTCGCGCAGGATGGCCGAGTAGCGCTCCACACCCTCGCGCACCAGCGCCTTGACCTGGTCGGGCGTCTCGAAGCCGGCGCGCGGGGTCACGCCCGCCATCTCCGTCAGGCGCGCCGCGTTCTGGCGGATGGCGGCCTGGAACGCCGCGGACAGCGCCGACACGATCTCCGGCGGCGTGGCGGCGGGGGCGACGATGGGGAAGAACTCCTCATGGATCAGCCCGGTCATTCCGGCCTCGGGCGCGCTGGGCACGTCCGGCAGGGCCGCGGTGCGGCTTTCGGCCAGGACGCAGAGGGCGCGCAGCTGCCCGCCGCGGATCTGGCCGATGGAAGAGGCCATGGTGGGCGTGCCCACCTGCGCCTCGCCCGCCACCAGCGCCACCACGCTCGGCCCGCCGCCGCGGTAATGCACCACCTCGGCCTGCACGCGCTGGGTGGAGCGCAGCAGCTCCGCCGCCAGGTGCACGCCGCTGCCGAGGCCCGCGGTCGCGATGTTGTACTGGCCGGGGTTGGCGCGCAGGCGCTCCACCATCTCGCGGGCGTTCTGGGCGGGGAAGCGCGGGTTCACCACCAGCGCGTGCGGCGAGAAGCCGGCCACGGCCAGGCCCACGAAGTCGTTCACCGGGTCATAGGGCATGCGCTCGACGATGGCGGGCACCGTGGCATGCGCGCTGTTGATCAGCAGCGTGTAGCCATCGGGCGCGGCACGCGCGACATGCTCGCTTCCGATGACGCTGCCCGCCCCCGCGCGGGATTCGATGACGATGGGCTGGCCCAGGGTCTGGGAGGCGGGCTCCGCGATCAACCGGCTGACGATGTCGTTGGACCCACCCGGCGCGAAGGGCACGATGAGGCGGATGGGGCGCGTGGGGCGCCAGGCCTGGGCAAGGGCGCCGGCGGGCAGCAGCGCAGGCGCGGCCAGCACGCCGAGGCTGAGGGCTTGGCGACGATTGAGCATGTCCATTTCTCCCTGCATTTGGCGCGGGCGAAACATCGCCCCACCTGTTTTGCCGGGAAGGATGGACGGGAAAGCCCGCCTTGCCAACCTGTAACCTGTGGTAGAAATTGTTACGGCATTCCGCCTCGTGACGCAGCGACGTCGTTTGAAAACAGGGCCGCGTGGAATCGCTCGGGAACGAGGTCTTTGTCCACGTCCTCGGTGCAGGCGACACGAACGGCCAGATAATCCCCTGTCCGCGAGCTGCAGCTGTAGGACCAGCCGAGCAGATGGCAGGGCACCCTTGCGGCTGCCGCAGCAAGATCATCTGCCAGCGTGGCTCTCTGCGCTGGCAAAAGGCAGACGGCTTCGTAGAGCGGCATGAGGCCGATTTCGATCAAGCCCTGCGGGGCCGCAGGATCGTTTTGAGTCGCCACCTGGTCGAGCGCCATGAAGGCGCATGACTCGCAAATAGCGACGCCGGGTCCGGCAACGATCGTCTCGCCCGACAGGCGGGAGCGCCCACAAAAACTGCAAGTGGGGACATTTTCCTTCCGCCCAAAAAGAATGCGGATCGCCCCCTGCACCCTCTCCTTGACTGTCATGACACGGCAATTCGCTTTCCAAGCTGGATGCTTCAAGTCACGCAGAGGCCATGGCATTTGCCAAACACCGCAGGCCCTGCACGGCTGAAGATCGAGCCTGACACCCGCGGACGCCCCTGGCGTTCTGCCCGCCTGGGCCACACGCCAGGTGCGTTCCCTGTCGCGGCGTATCGGGGCGACTGGATTCGAACCAGCGACCTTCTGCTCCCAAAGCAGACGCACTACCAGGCTGTGCTACGCCCCGCCGCCGCCGGTTGTAGGCGCAGCGGGCGGGGCACTCAAGGCTATGGGCTTCTCAGGGAAGCACCTTGCCCGGGTTCATCATCCCCTCGGGGTCCAGCACGGACTTGATGGCCCGCATGAGGTCGAGCGCCACGGGCGATTTCAGCGCGGCCATGGCGCCGCGCTTGGACTGGCCGATGCCATGCTCGGCCGAGAAGCTGCCGCCCAGTTCCACCGCGATCTCCCCCACGCGGTCCTCGAAATGCGGCGCGCGCGCGTGCCATTCCGCATGGGTCATGCCGGCAGGCGCCTGGAGCGAGAGATGGATGTTGCCATCGCCCATATGCCCCAGCGCCACCATCCGCCCCTCCGGCCAGTTCTCCGCGATCAGCGCGGCACTCCGGTCCAGGAAGTCCGGGATGCGCGACACGGGCACCGAGGTGTCGGTGGGCAGGCCCGGCCCCTCCATGCGCGAGCAGGTGGGGAAGGTCTCGCGGATGTTCCACAGGTTCTGGCGTTGCGCCTCGCTCTCGCACAGCACCACGTCCTCGGCCTCGCCGGCCTCCAGCCCGGCCATGAGGGCGCCTTCCAGGGCCTCGCGCACGGGGATGGCGGCATGGGTGCTGGCGGCCTCGATGAGGCAGTACCAGTCGGTCGAAAGCTCCATCGGCTGGCGGATGTTGGTGCCGTGCCGCAGCGTGATGTCGATGCAGACCTTGCGGATCAGTTCGAAGGCCACGAGGTCCGCGCCGCTTTCCTGGCAGCGCGCCAGCAGGCGCAGCGCCTCATGCGGGCTGCGCACGGCGACCAGCGCCGTCTCGCGCGTCACCAGCCGCGGGAAGAGCTTGAGCGAGGCGGCGGTGATGACGCCCAGCGTGCCCTCGGCGCCGATGAAGAGGTGCCGCAGCGCATAGCCGGAATTGTCCTTCCGCACGCGCCGCAGATCATCCAGCACGCGGCCATCGGGCAGCACCACCTCCAGCCCCAGCACGAGATCGCGCGCATTGCCGTAGCGCAGGGTGCGGATGCCGCCGGCATTGGTGGAAAGCGCGCCGCCGATCATGGCCGAACCCTGCGCGCCGAAATGCAGCGGGAAGAAGCGGCCGGCCTCGGTGGCGGCGTTCTGCACGGACTCCACGGTGCAGCCGGCCTCGGCCACCAGGGAATTGTCCAGCGCGTCCACGTCGCGCAGGCGGTTCATGCGCTCCAGGCTCAGTACCACGCTGGGCGGACCCGCCGCACCCGGCACCACGGCGCCGCAAAGCGAGGTGCGCCCGCCCGCCGGCACCACGGCCAGGCCCTGCGCGGCGCAGAGGCGCAGCGCCTCACTCACCTGCGCCGTGTCGGCCGGCCGCAGCACGGCGACGGGCCGCCCGTGATAGACGCCGCGCCAATCCACGGCATAGGGGGCGATGTCCTCCTCGGCGCGGAGGCAGGCGGCGGGGCCGAGGGTGGCGCTGAGCATGTCGAGCGGGGGCATGGGGCATTTCCTTCCGGCCCGCATGGCAATCCCGGGCGGGCGGCGCGTCAAGCGCCACAGATGGCGATTGACCTGTTCATGCCACGGCGCAAGCATGCCGCGAACGGGGGAAACAACCATGGACGAGACGGATGTGGTGGTCATCGGCTCCGGCTCGGCCGGCAGCGCGGTGGCGGGGCGGCTTTCGGAAATTCCCGGGCTGCGCGTGACGGTGCTGGAGGCCGGCAGCCGCGACACCAACCCCTGGCTGCATGTGCCGGTGGGCTACGCCAAGACCATGTACCACCCCACCCTCTCCTGGAACTACATGACCGAGCCTGAGCCGGAACTCGGCGGCCGTTCCATCCCCTGGCCGCGCGGGCGGGTGCTGGGCGGCAGCTCGGCCATCAACGGGCTGATCTACATCCGCGGCCAGGCCGAGGACTACGACCATTGGCGGCAGCTGGGCTGCACGGGCTGGTCCTTCGAGGATTGCCTGCCCTGGTTCCGCCGAGCCCAGCGGCAGGAGCGTGGCGCGTCCGACCTGCACGGCGGTGATGGCCCGCTCTCCACCACCGATCTGCGCGACAAGGGCGCGCTGTCCCAGGCCTTCATCAATGCGGCGCTGGAGCTGGGCTTCCCCGCCAATGACGACTTCAACGGCCGCGTGCAGGAAGGGGCGGGCTGGTACCAGGTCACGGTGCGCGACGGCTTCCGCTGCTCGGCCGCGACGGCCTATCTGAAGCCCGCCGTGAAGGCCGGGCGCGTACGCCTGATCACCGACGCGCATGTGACGCGCATCCTGGTCGAGAATGGCCGCGCGGTGGGCGTGGCCTATCGCGTGGGGAACGAGGAACGGCAGATCCGCGCGACGCGTGAGGTGGTGCTGTCCGGCGGCGCCATCAACTCGCCGCAGATCATGATGCTCTCAGGCTTCGGGCCCGCCGCGCATCTGGCGGAGATGGGCATCGAAGTGCAGCGCGACATGCCCGAACTCGGCCGCAACCTGCAGGACCACTACCAGGCGCGGCTGATGTACCGCGCGAGCCAGCGCGTTTCGATGAACGAACGCGTGAATTCCTGGATCGGCATGGCGACCATGGGCGTGCAATACGCGCTGACGCGGCGCGGCCCGTTGACCTTCGCCGCCGGCACGGCGGGGCTGTTCGCCCGCGTGCTGCCGCAGAGCGCCACGCCCGACGTGCAGTTCCACTTCATCCCCTGGAGCGCCGACACGGTGAAGGAGGGCCTGCATAAATGGCCCGGCTTCACCATCAGCGTCTGCCAGTTGCGGCCCGAAAGCCGGGGCGAGGTGACGCTCGCCTCGCCCGACCCCATGGCCAAGCCGCGCATGGTGGCGCGCTATCTCAGCACCGAAACCGACCGGCAATGCATGCTGGAGGGCGCCAAGCTCGCGCGGCGGCTTGCCCGCACCAAGGCGCTGGGCGCCTTCATCGAGGCCGAATACGCGCCGGGCGCCGCCGCCCCCGACACGGATGAGGCCATGCTGGACTTCGTGCGCCGCACGGGTGGCACCATCTACCACCCCACCAGCACCTGCCGCATGGGCAGCGATGAGGGCGCCATCGTGGACACGGAACTGCGCGTGCGGGGCGTGGAGCGGCTGCGGATCGCCGATGCCTCGATCATGCCCACCGTGGTCAGCGGCAACACCAATGCCGGCTGCATCATGATCGGCGAGCGCTGCGCGGATTTCATTCGCCGCGCGGCATAACCTTCGCGCGGGCGGTGGCGAAGCGGTTTCCGGAAAACCGGAGACCGCCGCCATGGAACTGCGCGACATCACCCTCTTCCTGGCGGCCGCCCGGACGCTGAACTTCACCCGCGCCGCCGAGGAATGCGGCGTCAGCCAGCCCAGCCTCTCACGGGCCATCCAGCGTCTGGAACACACGCTGGGCGGCCCGCTCTTCGCGCGCGAGCGGGGCCGGACGCATCTGACGGCGCTGGGTCGCCTCGTCCTGCCGCGCCTGTCGGAACTGGCCGAGCGCAGCGCCGCCATCCGCAACCAGGCCGCGCTGCACCACCGGCTGCAGAGCGCGGACCTGCGGCTGGGCATCCTGTGCTCCATCGGGCCGGGCGTCTTCGCGGGCTTTCTTGCTGCCTTCCGCTCGGCCCAGCCCGGCATCGACATCACCCTGCATGACGCGCGGCCCGACCGGCTGACCGAGCGGCTGCAGCAGGGCGAACTGGATGCGGCCCTGATGCCCCCGCCGGCCGCCGGTGCCGAGCGCTTCAGCGCCGAGCCGCTCTACGAGGAACGATACATGGTGGCCTGTGCCGCGGGCCACCGCTTCGCCGCGCGCGAGAGCATCACGATGGCCGACATGCATGGAGAGACCTACCTCCTGCGGATCAACTGCGAGAATCGCGAGACGCTGGGTGCCGGGCTGACGGCTGCGGGTGCCAAGCTGCGGGTCGCCTGCCTCAGTGAGCGCGAGGACTGGATCCAGGGGCTGGTGGCGGCGGGCATGGGCGTGTGCTTCCTGCCCGAATACAGCGCGGCCCAGCCGAGCCTCGTGCTGCGCGCGGTGGAGGATGCGCCGTTGGCGCGGCGGATCGCCCTCGTCACGGTGCCGGGGCGGCGCTGGTCGGCGCCGCTGACCCGTTTCATCGAGGCGCTGCGCGCCACCCGCCTGCCGATGGCTCCCCATACGGGAAATGAATGGAATCCATGTCGGCCATCCGCTGGATGTGGCCCCTTCCCGACCCTCAAGCTTCGTCCGGCGGCGCGACATGGCGCCGTGAAGCCCGCCGCCTGAGGGCGGCCTGCACGATGGAGTGATTCCTGATGCGTCATCTTTTCCGGCCGGCCCTCCTGGCTCTCACATTGGGCGGGGCCTTCCTCTCCCTCGCTGCGCCCGCCACGGCGCAGAGCTACCCGCGCGTGACGGGAACCGGGGAGGACTTCATGATCGACTATGGCCCGATGGCCCGCGGCAATGTGGTCGGCGGCGGCCGCGTGATGGTTTCGCAGCCTTCCGGCGGCATGGACTTCACCATCCTGCACCTGGACGCCATATTCTCGCAGCAGCCGCGCCCCGGCCTCGTTCCGCTCAGTATCGGCACCGGCGAGGGCATCATGGTGATCTACGTGCCCGCCATGATGATCGAGCAGATGCGCCGCGCGCTCGGTGCCATGGCGCGCTGAGGTGGAGGAGGGCCGCCGCGCCCATTCGCGCGAGGCGGGCGCTTGCGCTCAGGCCGGCACCAGCAGCACATCACCCCCCTGCGGGTCGGGCACGCGGCGCATGGCGAAGCCATAGGCGCGGTGCACCAGTTCGGGCGTCAGCATCTCCTCCGGCCGGCCCTCGGCCACGCGGCGCCCGCCCGCCATCAACAGCAGCCGGCCGCAATGGCGCGCGGCGAGGTTGAGGTCATGCAGCACGGCCACCACCGTCGCCCCCGCCCGGGCGCGCGCCGCCGCCACCGCCATGATGGCGTGCTGGTGCGGCAGGTCGAGCGCCGAGGTGGGCTCATCGAGGAACAGCACGCTGTCGGCCGGTGGCACGCCATCCAGTTGCGCCAGCACGCGGGCCAGCTGCACGCGCTGCTGCTCGCCGCCCGAGAGGGTAGCGTGGTTGCGGCCGTGCAGATGCGCGACACCCGCCTCGCGCATCGCGGCGCGGACACTGTCCTGCGGGCCCGCTCGCCCGGCATGGGGCAGCCGGCCGAGCGCCACCACCTCCTCCGCGCGCAGCGGAAAGCCGAGGGTGGAATGCTGCGGCAGCACGGCGCGGCGGCGCGCGAGATCCCCCGCGCGCCAGTGGCCGAGCGGCCTGCCATCCAGGAAGGCGCGGCCGGAATCGGGCGCCATCTCGCCCGCCAGCACGCGCAGCAAGGTGGACTTGCCCGCCCCATTGGGCCCCAGGATGCCGAAGACGCCGCCCGGGGCGATGGACAGCGCGGGCAGGTCCAGGATGCGCCGCCCGCCCCGCGTGACGATGAGATTGTCCGCGCGGATCATCGCCCGTCCAATGCGAAGCGCTGCCGCAGCAGCAGGGCCAGGAAGAAGGGGCCGCCCAGCAGGGCCGTCAGCAGGCCGATGGGCAGTTCGGCCGGCGCCACCAGCACGCGCGCCGCGGCATCGGCCAGCGGCAGCAGCGCGGCGCCGATCAGCGCCGAGGCCGGCAGCACCCAGCGATGATCCGCCCCGCGCATCAGCCGCGCGAGATGCGGCGCCACGATGCCCACGAAGCCGATCATGCCGCTCGCCGCCACCGCCGCGCCCACGGCCAGCGCCACCAGCAGCACGGCGCCCCATTTGAGGCGCTCGATCGGGATGCCCAGTGTCTGCGCCTCGCGCTCGCCCAGAATGAGCGCGTTCAGGCCGCGCACCAGGAAGGGGGCGGCGATGATCAGCGGCAGCGCGGCCAGCAGCGTGGCCCCCAGCACGGCCGGCGTGGCGCCCGCGACCGAGCCCATGGTCCAGAACAGGATGTCGCGCAGCTGCATGTCATCGGCCGCGAAGATCAGCGCCGAGGTGGCAGCCCCCGCCAGCGCGTTGAAGATGATGCCGGCCAGCAGCATGGAGGCGATCATCACCCGCCCCTCATGCTGCGCCACCCGCATGACCAGCAGCGTGACCAGCAGGGCGCCCAGGAAGGCCGCGCCCGCCGTCGCATAGGGGCGCAGCGGCACGGGCAGCAGCGTGAGCCCCACCACGATCATGAACACCGCCCCCAGCGCCCCACCGGCCGAGACGCCGAGCAGCCCGGGGTCGGCCAGCGGGTTGCGGAACAGCCCCTGCATGATGGCGCCCGCCAGCCCCAGCACACCGCCCGCCAGCATGGCCAGCAGGGTGCGCGGCACGCGCAGCGTCCAGATGATGGCGCCCTCGGGCCCCGGCGCGGAGGTGGCGAGGCCCAGCGGCGCCAGCAATTCGCGCAGCACGCCATCGGGCGGGATGCGGATGGCGCCGATGCCCAGCGCCACCAGCAGGCCGCACAGCGCGGCACCCGCCAGCAGCAGCAGCGCCATGCCATGGCCCATGGCCCGCGCGCGCGGCACGGAGAGCGCGGCCTCGCTCATGCCGCCCCGCGCAGCCAGGGCCGCTCGGGCAGCGCCGCGAGGTCGGGGCGCGCATGCAGGGCCGCGGCCAGGTCGCGCGCCGCATGGGCTGTGCGCGGGCCGAAGCCCAGCATGTAGAGGCTGTCGAAGGTGACGAGCCGCCCCGCCCGCGCGGCCGGCAGCAAGGAGAGCTGCGGCTGGGCCAGGAAGGAGGCGACGCCGCCACTGCCGTCCACGGTGTGCGAAGGCGCCACCACCCAGTCGGGCGAGGCGGCCAGCGCGGCCTCGGCCGTCACGGCGCGATAGCCCTCATAGGATTGGATGGCCGAGCGCGCGCCCGCGAGGCGCAGCATCGCCTCGGCCGAGGTGCCACGGCCCGAGGCCATGGGCGCCCCCGCCCCGGCCGCCAGCAGGAAGAGCGCGCTGGGCGGCGTGGCGGGACGCGGCAGGCTGGCGGCGAGGGCCGCGAAATCCTCGGTGAGCGCCGCGTTCAACGCTTGGCCGCGTGCCTCGCGGCCCAGGGCCTCGGCCACCACCGTCACGGCCTGCATCAACGTCTCGGGAGATTCGATGCGTGGGGCGCGGATGATGTTCACCCCCGCCGCGCGCAGTTGCGCGATCGCGGGCGGTGGCCCGGCCTCATGCGCCAGCAGCAGCAGGCCGGGCTGGAGGGAGAGCACGCCCTCCGCCGAGAGCGCACGCAGATAGCCGATCTGCGGCAATTGCCGCAGGTCGTTGGGAAAGAGGCTCGTGCTGTCCGCGCCCACGATCGCGCCCCGGGCACCCAGCGCGCAGACGATCTCGGCGATGCCGCCGCCGGCCACGACCAGGCGCGGCATGCCCTGGGCCAGCGCCGGCGTGGCGAGGCCCAGCGGCAGGGCGAAAAGGGCGCGGCGCCTCACGCGGCGATGCCTTCGGCCAGCTCGCGCCAGCCCAGATCCTCGGGCTGGCCGGGCTTGCGCTTGCCGAACACCATCAGCACCACCTCGCCATCGGCGTCGAAGCCCTCGATGGAGGTGACGACGCCATCCTCGGTCGGCTTGCGAACCAGCCAGGCCTCGGCGAGGCCTGTGGTGCGCAGGTGCAGGTTGAAGCTGGGGTCGAGCACGTTGAACCACTCGCCCATCGGCACCAGCCGCTTCACCTCGCCGGTGTGGATCTGGATGCAGCCATGGTTGCCCACGAAGATCATGATGGGCAGCGCGCTGGCGCCCGCGGCGGTCAGCGTGCGCTCGATGGCCGAGGATGGCAGGCGCCGCGCCCAGTGGGGGCCGGCCAGGCGCAGCGCCTGCTGCCGCGCCACGTCGAAGCGGCGCAGCATGGGGAAGAAGTCGTGCGTGTCGCGCAGCCCGGCCCAGGCCTCGCGCAGCCCGGTGGTGTCGATCTCCGTATCGGGGCGGGGCGTGGGGCGCGGGGCGCGGGGCACGGTGCGGATGGCCGCCGGCGCCTCGTCGCGCAGCGTGTCGGCCAGGCGGTCCAGCGCGCCTTCGGGCGTGGCTTCGGTGGCGAAGACCTTGTGCACCGCCTCGCCCGCCGCGTCGAAGACCTGCACGCTGCCGCGCGGGCTGCCCGGGTTGCCGCCGGGCACATGCAGCGCATGCACCCAGTTGCGGAGGAAGAGGCGCAGATCAATGTCCTCGCCGAGCACCAGCCCCATGGGGCCGCTCACCGAGACCTGCTCGTAGCGGCCATGGCGCTCATGCACGCAATGGTCGTTGCGCGTCAGCGCCATCACCTCGCCCGCTTCGTGCAGCGCCTCCAGCAGGGCCAGCCAGTCGGGGCGCAGGCGGGTGGCGCCGGGCAGGCTCGCCACCAGCTCGGCCTCGCTCACCGCGAGGCGTTGCGCGGCGTCGCGCACGCGCAGCCGGGGTTCCTCCTCGCGCAGGCGGGCCCAGCGCGTGGCGAGGTCGTGGTCGTGTTCGAGTATCGCGGACATGAAGGCCTCTTTGGCTCAGAAGTTGGCGGAGAGGCGGAACTGCACGTTCCGGCCGACGTCGTAGAAGGAAGAACGCTCGCTGCTGCTGTCCCAGGCGAGGCGGCGGTGGCGCACGTCGAAGAGGTTCGACACGCCCACATCCAGGCGCAGCCCCGCGAGCGGGCCCTCGGGCGGGGCGTAGGTCACGAAGAGGTCGGTCAGCGCATAGGCGGGCGTGGCCTGCGGGCGGATGCCGGTCTGCTGGTCCACGGGCTTGCGGCCCTGCTCGGCCACCAACTGCACGCGGCCGCCCAGCGTCACGCCCTGCTCCTGGAAGCGGCGGCCCAGCGACATGGAGAGCTTGTGCGCCGGGATGAGGGCGAGCGGCCCCCCTTCCGTGCGGTTCTCGCCCCGGATGATGGAGGCGCCCAGGCCCGCGAACCAGGGCCCGCTCTCATACTGGCCTTCCAGTTCCAGCCCCTGGATGCGCGCGCGGGTCACGTTGCGCTGCTCGGTGGTGGTGGCGAAGACCAGCGTCTCGATGAAGTCGTCGAGGTTGTTGTGGAAGGCCGAGGCGCGGATGCGGATGCTGTCGCCCGCGGTGATGGTGTCGCGGAAGCGGAAGTTCACGCCGGCTTCGAGGTTGCGCGAGGTCTCGGGCCGCAGGTTCGGGTTCGGCACGAAGTTGTTGAAGCGCGGGAAGGGGAAGAAGCTGATGGGGAAGTGGACGCCCGAATTGTAGAGCTGGCTCAGCCCCGGGGCGCGATAGGCCTCGGCATAGGAGATGTAGGGCTGCATCCAGTCCGTCACGCGGTAGGCGAAGGAGACGCGCGGCGAGAGACGGTCATTGGTCACGCTGCGCTGGCCGTCGGCGCTTTGCTCGTAGCGGTCATAGCGCAGCCCGCCGGTCAGCGTGGCGCGGCCGAGCGTGATCTCGTCCTGGACGAAGAAGCCGATCACGTCCTGGCTGGCATTCGGGTATTGCGCGCGGGCGGCGCCGTTGCGGCGGCCTTCCTGCGTGTCGCGATAGCCGTCGAAGCCCAGCGTCAGCGCGTGGCGTTCCGCACCGAACACCGAGAAGCGCGAGGTGTTCTGCACCGACATGCCCCAGGTCTCGAGGTCCGTCAGGTCGCGGCGGTTGTCGGTCAGGCGCCGCTCATTGATGTCCACCGTGTTGCGGTAGACCTGGGCGCGCAGGTCAATCCAGGGGTTGTCCGGCGGCGCCCAGTCGAAGTTCAACGCGAATTGCTGCGCGCGCAGGCGACGGTCCGTGATGTCGGCGGTGCCCAGGGTGTTCGCGGCGGAGGGGATGATCTGGTCCTCCTCGCGGTGCATGAAGCTGGCGCCGAAGCGCATGCCGGGCATGGGGTTCCAGCCGAGGCGCGCGAGGAAGGTCTGCGTCGTCGGGTCGGTGTAGGGAATGGTCTGCCCCGCGCCGTCCACGATGTTGTTGCCGGCGTTGCGCGCATAGGCGACCAGGCCGTCCACCTGGCCGGTGCGGAAGGCCGCGGCGGCGGCGCTGCGCCAGCGCCCGCCATTGGTGTCGTAGCCCTGGCTGAGGAAGAAGCCCGTGGCGCGGCCGGGGCGGATGATGTCCTCCGCCTCGATCGTCCGCAGCGCGACGACGCCGCCGATGGCGCCCGAGCCATAGAGCATGGAGGCCGGGCCGCGCAGCACGTCCACCTGGCGCAGCAACTCCGGCTCGAAGAAGAAGCGGCCGCGGTGGCCGGAGCTGAAGTTCTGCCGCACGCCATCCAGCGTGGTGATCACGCGGTCACCGCCCAGGCCGCGGATCTGCGGCTGCTGCACGCCGGGGCGGGGAATGCCATCCGCCTCGACACCCGGCAGGTCGCCCAGGATGTTCTGCAGCTGGGTGGGCTGGCGGCGGCGCAATTCCTCGCGCGGCACGACGCTGATGGGGGCGGCCACGTCACCCGCCACCTGCGGCGTGCGGGTGGCGGTGGTGGTGACCGCGTCCAGCGGCGTCAGCACAAGCGCAGGCGCGGGCGCGTCCTGGGCCATGGCGGGAAGAACCAGGAAGGCGGGAGTGGCCAGAAGCCACAGGCGAAACAGACCCGACACGATGCGTCCTCTCTCGAAGCCCCAAGGGGCTGCTGATGTGAGGCGCTGGCTGGCTGGCTCGCTTGGCCCGGGGGCCCAGTGGCGTGCGCGCTGGCGCTGTAAAGCGGTTACTTGGTCAGGATGAGCTTGCCGGCGCGGGTGTGGCGCAGCCGGTAGATTTCCTGGCCGTGGATGATTTCCACCTCCACCTGGCCGCGCAGCAGGCTCTGGCTGTCAATGCGCGGGGCGGGCGGAGGCGGGGATTCGTTGGGCATGGCGTGGCTATATCGCGATTGCGAATCGTTCGCAATATAGGGATGCGGGTGCCGGGGACGTTCGTTCATCGCAGGCTGAACCGGATGGGGGCGGCGAACATGGCTTCCTCCGCCGGCCAGCTGCCGGGCAAGGGTGGCAGGGGCGAGACGCGCGCGAGCAACGCCACGGCCTCGTTGTCGAAGGCGCCCACGCCGCTGCTGCGCAGGATGCGGACGCCGCGCACCGCGCCGTCGCGCGCCACGCTGAACTGGACGATCACCTCGCCCTCCAGCCCGCGCTCGCGCGCCAGCATGGGATAGCGCAGGTGGCGCCGCAGCGCGGCGGAGAGGCCGGCGCGGTAATGGTCCGGCAGCAGGGCGCCGGGGGCGGCGCGCGGCGTGGGGCTGGCGCCGCCCTGGGGGTTGGGGCTGCCGGGCGCGCCGAGCGCGGGGTCACCGGCGGGCGCGGCGGCCCTGGCCGGGCCGGTGGGTGCGGTCGCGGCGGCGGGGCGCGCGGGGGCCGGACGGGCCGCCGCCTGGCGCGGCGGCGCGGGGCGCGGCGTGGCGGCGACGGGCGGGGGCGTCGGGCGCGGGGCGGCGACCGGCGGCGGCGGTGGTGCGGGCGGGGGCGGCTCCGCGATGACCTCGGGCTCGGGGACCGGCTCGGGCGGCGGTGCCTCGGCCAGGGTGGGGGCGGGTTCGGGAATGGCCTCCGGCTCCGGGACGGGCTCGGGCGAGGGCAATTCGGCCACCACCGGCGGCGGCTCCGCGACGGGGGGTTCCTCGGCCAGGACCGGCGGCGAGGGGTCCATCACGGGGGCCGTCTCGGGCTGCATCTCGGCCAGCAGCGGGGCGTCATCCTCGGCCACGGGCGTGGCTTCGGCGGTCAGGGCGGTGCCACCCACCTGCCCACCCCCCTGCCCCATCTCGGCGAAGACCACCCCAAAGCCCGGCGGCGCACCGCCCAGCTTCGGCTGCGGCCACAGCGCCATCAGCACCGCGCCATGCAGCGCGAGCGCGAAGCCCCAGGCGGCGGGGTGGGTGGCGGGGGCGGCGTGCGCGGCCATCAGCGGGGCATCTCGGCCAGCAGGGAGACGCGGCTGAACCCCGCGCGCGACAGGGCGCCCAGCACCGTCATCGCCTCGCCGTAGGAAAGGCTGCGGTCGGCGCGCAGCAGCACGGGGCGGTCCGGCGCCTCGGCGGCGATCGGGGCCAGGGTGGAGACCACCTGACCCGTGCCCATCGCCTGTTCGCCCACGCGCACCACGCCATCGGCCGTCAGCGTCACCACCAGGGGCTCGCGCGGTTCCGCGAGGCGGGGCGCGTCGGTGCGCGGCAGGTTCACGGGCACGCCCGCCACCATCATGGGGGCCGCCACCATGAAGACGATCAGCAGCACGAGCATCACGTCCACGAAGGGCGTGACGTTGATCTCGGACAGCGGCGCGAGCGCGTCCTCCTCGGGGCCGCCGCCGGTGGGGGTCATGGCCACGGGGCTACTCCGCCGCCCGCGGCAGGCGCGCGGCGAGGCGCGCGATGCCGGCATTGGCGCGCGCCCGCGTCTCGGCGGCCAGCGCCGCGAGGCGGTTATAGGCCAGCACGGCGGGAATGGCGGCAAACAGGCCCAGCGCCGTGGCAAACAGCGCCTCCGCGATGCCGGGGGCGACGGTGGCGAGGCTGCTTTCGCCGCTGCGGGCGATGGCGGTGAAGGCGTTCATGATGCCCCAGACCGTGCCAAACAACCCGATGAAGGGACCGGCCGAGGCCACGCTGGCCAGCAGTGGCAGGCCCGATTGCGCGGGGCGCATGGTGTCCGCGAGCGCGAGACGCATGGCGTCGGCCAGGCGCGCGCGACGGTCGGCGGCGCTCTCGCCCGGCCATTCGGGGCTGGTGGCGGCGGCGCCCAGAATGGCGTCGGGCAGGCGCCCATAGGGAACGCGGCCCCCTCGGCCGCGTGGCGATCCAGCAGCGCGGCCTCATGCGCCAGGCGGCGCAGGCGCATCCAGCGGTCGATCGCCACGGCCCAGACGGCCAGCGACGCCACCAACAGCAGGATCATGACGGAACGCACCACCCAGTCGGCCATGAGGAAAAGGCCGAGCGGGCTCAGGTCATGCAGGTTGTCCGGGCTGGGCATATTGCAAACTAGTCGCAATTGCAGGACGCCCGCAAGGGGGTTGCGGCTGCGAGTCAGTTGCAAATTCGCCAGGAAGCGACCTACCCCGCCAGCGACCAGGCCAGGGCGAGAACCAGCACCGCCGCCAGCAGCCCGCCCCGCCGCCAGGGCAGCAGCGCGGCCTCCAGCGCGGCCAGCACCACACGCCCCCGCCTCGCGCCGGGAATGGCGAGGTGCGGTGCGGCGGGCTCCGGAATGCGGCGCAACGCGTGCACGGCCACGCCCGCGGCGGCGCCGAGCGGCACGATCAGGTCCCCCTCCGGCAGGGTGGGCACATGCGGGCGCAGCCACAGGAAGGGCGCGGCCAGCAAAGCGGCCAGCAGCAGCGGCCAGGTCGCGTCCCACAGTGAGGCGAGGCCCAGCGCATAGCCCGGGGTCAGGGTGGAGAAGCCCGCCAGCAGCAACCAGGGCAGCGCCAGCGCCACCAGGATCAGCCCCGCCCAGGGCGCCCAGAGCAGGGGTTCGGGCCGCGCCTCCTCCGCCTCGGCGCGGCCTTGCGCGGCGAGCCACAGCGCGCGCGCCAGCAGCAGCGCGGTGCCGGTGGCCGAGAGCGCCACCGCCCATTCCAGCCAGCCTGCGAACCCCGGCTTGATCGCGGCCTTGACCAGCGCGCCGCCCAGCAGCGGCGCCCCCGCGATGGACAGCGCAGGCAACGCCGCCAACGCCAGAACCCAGGGCAGCGCCCGCCGCCCCGTGGCCGCCAACACGCCCACGCCCAGGAACAGCGCCGCCTTGGCGAAGCCGTGATGGGCGGCGTAGAGCGCGGCCTCGGTGGTCGTCCCGACCCCCAGCGTGGCCAGCACCAGCCCCATCTGGCTGATGGTGGAATAGGCCAGCACCGCCTTGGCGTTGCGCTGCAACAGCCCGGCTAGTACGCCGCCATAGGCGCCGATCAGCCCCAGCAGGAGGAGGCCCGTGGCCCAGAACCCCGTATCCTCCGGCAGAAAGCGAATGAGCCCGATGATGCCCGCCTTCACGATCGCCCCCGACAGCGCGGCCGAGGCCGGTGTGGGTGCGGCCGGGTGCGCCAGCGGCAGCCACATGTGCAGCGGCACCATGCCCGCCTTCAGCCCGAAGCCCAGGATGAGGCAGGTGAGCGCCAGGGGCGCCTCGGACAGCGAAGCCGCGACCGCCGCGATGGACAGCGAATCCGCCGCCGCCACGCCCAGCAGCAGGCCCACCAGCAGCAACGCCTCGCCCAGCAGCGCCAGCACGAGATAGACCCGCCCGGCCGCCAGGGCCTTCGCGCTGCCGTCATGCACCACCAGCCAATAGGCCGCGAGCGAGACGGCCGCGAAGGCCACGTAGAAGGTGGCGACATCCGCCGCCAGCATCACGCCGAGATTGCCCGAGAGCGTCAGGCACCAGAAGCCGGCGAAGACGGCGGGCTTCCGGGGCTCGCGGAAATAGCCCAGCGCGAAGATGCCGGCGGCGAGCCAGATCAGCGCCACCATCCCCAGCAGCAGACGCCCCGGGGCGTCCAGCACCAATTCCGTCCCCAGCAGCAGCGCGGGGGCGGTGGAGCTGCCTTCCGGCCAAGCGATGGCCAGCAACAGCGCCGGCAATGGCGCCGCCGGCAGCACCCAGAGCGCGCGCATGCGCCAGGCCGGCCAGGCGGCGGCCAGCCCCAGCAGCAGCGGCCAGGCAAGCGCCACGAAGGGCAGCAGCGGCCCGATGACGAGGTTCATGGCAGATACCCCGCCGCGATCAGGCTGGCCCAGGCCAGCGGGCTGATGGCCGCCCCCGCGAACAGCCCGGCCGCCAGCGAGGCCGCCGCCGTCGCCACCGCGGGCACCAGCATGCCCGGGCTGCGCTCATCGGCCGCCGGCGCGTCCACCGACGCCACGCCGAACCAGATGCGGTAGAGCATGGGCAGGAAATAGCCCGCGTTCAGCAGCGCCGAGGCCGCCAGCACGCCCACCACCCAGGGCTCGCCCGCCTGCAGCCCGCCCAGGCCCAGGTAGAATTTCGACACGAAGCCCGCCACGGGCGGAATGCCGATCATCCCCATGGCGCCGATGGTGAAGCAGATGGAGGTCAGCGGCATGCGCCGGCCGATGCCGTCCAGCTGGTCGATGCGCGTGATCCCCGCGCGCTCGTCATAGAGGCCGGCGCAGAAGAACAGCGTGATCTTCATCAGCCCCTGATGCACCAGGTGCACCAGCCCGCCGATCACCGCATAGGGCCCGGCCAGCGCCGCACCCAGGACGATGTAGGACACCTGGCTGACGGTGGAGAAGGCGAGGCGCTTCTTCACCTCCGTCTGCTGCAGGGCGCGCAGCGAGCCCCAGAGGATGGTGAAGGCGGCCAGCAGCGCGAGCGGCAGGCCCACCCCCAGCTCCGCCGTCAGCGCGATGCCGTAGACGTCATAGATCAGCCGCACGATGCCGAAGGCGCCCGCCTTCACCACCGCCACCGCATGCAACAGCGCGCTGACGGGCGCCGGGGCGGCCATGGCCTCGGGCAGCCAGCCATGCAAGGGGAACAGCGCGGCCTTCACGCCCACCCCCAACGCGAAGAGGGCGAAAATGGCCATGAGGCTGGCATCGGAGAGCACGCGCAGGTCACCGGGCTCGGCGAAGATGACCGGGCCCGTCGCGCTCTCCAGCCAGATGATCGCGACCAGCAGCGCGGCACTCCCGGGCAGGGAATAGGCAAGGTAGAGCCGCCCCGCCTTCACCGATTTCGCATTCTCCTTGTGGACGACCAGCGGCCAGGTGGTCAGCGTCAGCAGCTCGAAGAAGATGAAGAAGGTGATGAGCGTGCCCGCGAGGGCGAGGCCCGTCGTCGCCGCCACACACAGGCTGAAGAAGCCGAAGAAGCGCGAGAGGTTCGGCCCTTCGCCCAGATAGGCGATGGCGTAGATGGTCGTCATCAGCCAAAGGAAGGCCGAGAGGCTGACGAAGAGCAGCGTCAGCGCATCCACGCGCAGCAGCAGATAGAGGCCGGGGGCGAGGTCCAGCCGCGCCTCATGGGTCACGCCATTCGCCACCTCCACCATGAGGAAGACGACGAGCAGGATCTTCACCGCCGCCCCGCCCAGGTTCAGCCAGGCACGGGCGCGCCAGGCGCGCTCGGGCAGCCAGAAGATCAGCAGGGCGGGCACCAGCGAGGTGGCCAGGATCAGGACGGGCAGCACCGCGGTCATGGCAGCAGCCCCTCCGCCGCGGCCCCCGGCCGCCCGATCTGGAGGAAGGCGAAGGGCCCGGCGGAGAACAGCCCCAGCAGCACGGCGGCCAGCGCCAGCAGCAGCGGCAGCACCTGCTCCCAGCGAGGCACGGGGGTGAGGCTGGCCGCGGCGCCCTCCTTGCTGAACATGAGATTCAGCGGCCGGAAGAGGTAGATCGCAGCCAGCAGCCCGCCCGCCACCAGCACCAGCCCCCAGCCCCATTGCCCCGAGGCGAAGGCGGAGGTCAGCAGGAGATACTTCGCCGTGAATCCGCCCGAGAGCGGCAGCCCCATCAGCGAGATGGCGGAAAGCCCGAAGGCGAAGCAGGCGATGGGCATGGCGCGCGCGAGGCCGCGCAGCCCCTCCAGCCGGTCATGCCCCACGGCGCGCAGGAACAGCCCGGCCGCGAGGAACATGGAGGCCTTGGCCAGCATATGGGCGAAGGCGTGGAAGCTGGCGGCCGTCCAGGCCCCGGCGGACCAGGGCTGCGCCGCCCCCGCGCCGCCCGCCAGCGGAAACACCAGGAACAGGTAGCCGAGCTGCGCCACCGTCGAATAGGCGATGATGAGCTTCAGCCGATCCTGCCCGATGGCCAGCAGCGAGCCATGAATCACCGCCACCGCCCCCAAGCCCCCCAGCACCGCGAGCAGCAGCGGCGAGGCCAGTTCCGGCGCCAGGTCGAACCACAGCCGCAGCAGGATGACGAAGGAGGCCTTGGGCACCAGCGCGGAGAGCATGGCGCTCGCCGGTGCAGGCGCCCCCGCATGGGCGGGCGGCAGCCAGGCGTGAAAGGGGAACAGCGCCGTCTTGATGGCGAGGCCCATGGTCATCAGCGCCAGCGCCGCCGCCATGGGCCAGCCGGGCTCGACTTGAGACAGGAGTCCGATATCGAGCGTGGCATGCGCCGCATAGGCCAGCGCCGCCCCCAGCAGGAACAGCACGGAGCCGAGCAGCGCGAAGACCATGTAGCGCAGCGCCGCCGTGACCGCGTCGGCCTTGCCCCCGATGGCCACCAGCGCAATGGCCGAGAGCGTGAGCAGTTCCAGCGCCACGAAGAGGTTGAACAGGTCGCGTGAAAGGAAGGCCGTGTTCAGCCCGGCGAAGAGCAGCAGCGCCAGCGGCCAGAAGGCGAAGCCCGCGCGGCTTTCCTGGCCCTGGTCCTCGAAGCTGGGCTGGGCGGCGACCAGCACCACCGCCATCACCATGGCGGAGACGACCAGGAAACCGGCCCCCAACCCATCGGCGCGCAGCACGATGCCGAGCGGCGCCTCCCACCCGCCCAGCGCGATGGTGATCGGACCCAGGGCCGCGACCTCGAAGGCCAGCCAGACGGAAAGCCCCAGCACCAGGAAACCCGTCGCCATGGCGAGGCCCGCGGCCTGGCGCGCGGCCGCCACCGCCAGCAGCGCGGCCAGCAGCGGCAGCGCCACGGGCAGGCTCAGCAGCAGGGTGGTCATGGGGGCCTGCCCTCATCCTCGGGCAGGGCGGCGCGGCGGGTGGCGCGGGCGAGCTGCACCAGCAGCGCGATCGCAAGCGCGGACCCCGCGAGCTTGACCACGATGCCCGTGATGATCAGCGCATGCGGCACCGCATCCGCGCCGAGGATGGGGCTGCGCCAGGCGGCCGCGCCGAACATCAGGAAGACCCCCGAGCCCAGCACGTTGAAGGAGAGCAGCCGCCGCAGCAGATGCGCATGCGCCAGGAAGCCATAGAGCCCGATGCCCACCAGCGCCGCACCCGCCAGCCCGAACAGGGTCGCCGACGGGATCATGCCGCGCGCTCCGGAGGGCCGAGCACGAGCAAGGCCAGCGCGCTGGCGATGGAGAGGGTGAGGCCCACCTCGATGGTCAGCACCAGCGCCGCCGCCCAGTCAGGCCGCAGGCCGAGGAAGCTGCCGCCCAAGGCACCCGCCATGCCCACCGCGAGGAACAGCACCGGCCCCGCCACCAGGGCGATGCGCAGCACGAGGCTCGTCACGCGCGGCGCCCGCGTCACGCCGGCCATGGCGGCCAGCAGCCAGACCGCCGCCAGCACCGTGCCACCCTGAAAGGCGCCGCCCGGCTGCTTGGTGCCCGCCCAGACCAGATAGACGCCCACCAGCAGCCCCAGCGGCGGCAGCAGCCGGCCGAAGCCCGCCAGCACGCCATCGGGCCGAACCCGCTGCACGAGGCCGGGCCGCCCGCCCCAGGCGGCATCGGGCGCCAGCGCCCAGACGCCCACCAGCACGGCCAGCAGCACGATGCTCTCCAGCAGCGTGTCGAAGGCGCGGAAGTTCAGCAGCACGGAGGTGACGGGATTGGTCGAACCCGAACCGGGCAGCGCGGCCGCCACCGGCACCTGCAGCCCGGGCGCATCCGGCAGGGAGAGGAAGGCCCAGCCCAGCATCACGGAAATGCCCGCGCAGGCCAGCGCCAGTGGGATGGCCGGGCGGCGCGGCGGCGCCCCGGCCCCCGCGCGGGTGAGATGCCCCACCGCGCCCAGCAGCAGCACGCCGGTCAGCCCCGCGCCGATGGCGGCCTCGGCCAACGCCACGTCGATCGCGTCCAGCCGCAGCCAGGCGATAGCCACGAAGACCCCATAGGCCACGAAGAACACCACGCCCGCGAAAAGCCCCCGCGCCCCCACGGCGGCGAGTGCGGCCGCGACCAGCAGCGCCACCAGCACCAGGTCGAGGGCGGTGGAGATCATGGCGCGTCCTCCTCGCCCGAGGCGCCGTCCTCCAGCGCCGAACGCGCGACCAACTGCGCCGCCGTGCCCGCCGCCAGGATGGCCAGCGCCCAGATGAGGGCGAGCTTGAGGATGTCCGCCACCCCCTCGGCCTGGAAGGCGAGGCCGAGCGCAATGAGGCCAAGGCCCAGATTGTCCGCCTTGGTCAGCGCGTGCAGGCGGCTGTGCGTGTCGGGAAAACGCAGCAGCCCGACCGAGCCCGCGAAGAAGCCGGCGACGCCCAGCAGGACCAGCACCCCGGTCAGGATGTCAGCGACCATCTTGCGGCTCCTCGGCCTCAGGGTCGCCCGCGCCCTCGGGGGTCCGCGCCTTGACGAAGGCCACGGCGGCGAAGGCGGCAAGCAGCGCCAGCACCAGTGCCGCGTCCAGCATGGCCCAGTGCCCGCCCGCCGCCGCCAGCAGCATCACCACCGCCACGCCGCCCGTGCCCACCAGCTGCGCGGCCATCATGCGGTCGGCCATGCTGGGGCCGCGCCAGACGCGCCAGAACCCCGCGGCGAGGCTGATCAGCACCAGCGCCGCCGCGGCGAGGAGGAGGTCGTTCATCGCGGGGGTGCCTCGGCGGGCGGAATGGCGCGGGCCAGCGCCGCCTCGTCATCGGCCACGGCGCGCAGGACAGGCTGGGAGGTGTCCAGGCAATGCACCAGCAACTGCCCCCGCCGCGTGCCCGCGACCAAGGTGCCCGGCATCAGGCTGAAGCCGCCGCCCAGCACGGCCCGCCCGCCACCTCCAAGACGACAAGGCGCCTCCACCCAACCGGGCTTCAGCGGCAGGCGCGGATGGAAGGCCCGCCGTGCCACATCCACGCCCCCCACCAGGGAGCGCCAGAGGAAGGGCGGCAGCATGAGGGCAAGGCGCCAGGCGCGCAGAGCGGAAACCGGCGGCAGCAGGCGCAGGCTGAGCCAGGTGGCCGCCCCCACGGCCAGAAGCCCGGGCAGCAGGGCCGCCGGGTCCGGCCCCACAAGGACGAACCACAGCAGGCCGAGGAGCAGGCCACGCCGGCCCGCGATCCAGGATGTGCGAAGCCCCTCCCGCATGAAGGGCAAATGGGGAGTTGGTTACAAGAAATCCAGGCCCGGCGGGCAGTTTGCGGGATGAGGAATGGTAGTGGTGGGCGGACTTGAACCGCCGACCCCGGCATTATGAGTGCCGTGCTCTAACCAGCTGAGCTACACCACCACGCGTGCGGCGCGGTTTAGGGCGCGGGCGCCGCGGGGTCAACTCCACTCCGGATAAACCCGCCCGCGATCACGCGCTCGCCGTCATACAGCACCGCCGCCTGGCCGGGGGCGGCGATGGCGGGGGCTTCGGGCGTCAGCGTCAGCGTGGCGCCATCCCACTCCGCGGTGACGGGCGCGGGCTGCTCACGGCCGCGCAGCTTCGCACGCGCCTGGAAGGGGCCGGCGGGCGGTTCGATCAGCCAGTTCACCTCGGCCACCCGCACCTGCGGCACCGGCACCTGACCGCGATGCGCCACCACCAGCCGCCGGCGCGGCGCATCAATGCGCGCCACGAAAAGGCGTTCGGGCGCCGAGACGCCCAACCCCCTGCCCTGCCCCACCGTGTAATGCGCCAGGCCCCGGTGCTGGCCCAGCACCCGGCCGTCCAGATCCACGATCTCGCCCGGCTCCAGCGCCTCGGGGCGAAGCTTGCCCACGATGTCGGCATGGCTGCCCTCGGGCACGAAGCAGATGTCCTGGCTGTCCGGCTTTTCCGCGACCGGCACGCCCAGGCGCGCGGCATGGGCGCGGACCTCGGCCTTGGAGGGCATGTGCCCCAGGGGAAACAGCACGCGGTCGAGCTGCGCCTGGGTGGTATGCGCCAGGAAATAGCTCTGGTCGCGCACGGGGTCGGCGGCGCGGTGCAGCTCCGCCCCGTACGGCCCGTCCAGGCGCTGCGCGTAATGGCCGGTGGCCAGCATGTCGCAGCCCAGATCCTCGGCCAGCTCGGTCAGATCCTGGAACTTCACGGTCTGGTTGCAGCGGATGCAGGGGATGGGCGTCTCGCCGCGCGCATAGGCGCCGGCGAAATCCTCGATCACGGCCTGGCGGAAGCGCTGCTCGCGGTCCAGCACATAGTGCGGGATGCCCAGGCGCTGCGCGACCTCGCGCGCGTCATGGATGTCCTGGCCGGCGCAGCAGGCGCCCTTCTTCTTCACCGCGGCGCCATGGTCGTAGAGCTGGAGCGTGGCGCCCACCACCTCATGCCCCTGCTCATGCAGGAGGGCGGCGACGACGGAGGAATCCACGCCGCCCGACATGGCGACAAGCACTCTCACCCCTTGGCCCTCATCCCGCGTCGAGCCCCTGCTGCCAGAAGCGCTGCTCGAGCCGCGCGGCCTCGGCGAAATCGGCGGCCAGCCGGGCGAAGCGGGCCTCGCCGCCATGACTCTCGCCAAGGGCATCAATGCGGGCGGCGGCGGCGCGGGCCATGGCCTGGTAGCCCTCATCCGCATAGGTGTCGATCCAGGACTGGTAGGCGTTGCCCTCCACCTTCCGGGCCGGGTCCGCCAGGATGCGCAGCGCCACCTCGCCATAGCCCACCGTGCAGGGGGCGAGGGCGATTTCCAGGTCCAGGATGTCGCCAGAGAGGCCCCGGTCCAGCACCCAGCGGGTGTAGCTGACGGTCTCGGTGGTCTCGGGCATCTTGACCACCTCGGCCTCGGACAAGCCCCATTCGGCGCAATACTTCAGGTGCAGCTTGGTCTCGTCCAGGATGGCCAGCACGGCGGCGGCCTTCTCGCGCATGGCCGAAAGGCTCTCGCCCTTGACCACCGCCAGCGCCTTGGCGCGCGCGAAATGGATGAGGAAGAGGTAGTCCTGGATGAGGTAATGCCGGAAGGACAGCAGCGGCAGCGTGCCGTCCGAGACGCGCTGGACAAAGGGGTGCCACGTATAGCCCGTCCAGTCCTTGCCGGCGGCGTCGCGCAGGCGGCGGAACAGCCCGCCCGGCGCGCCGAATTCCTGGTGGGCCTCGGTCATCTCAGCCGCCCGCGTTGCGGCTGCCGGAGGGCAGCTTCACCACCAGCCCGTCCAGCGCCTCGGTCATGATGATCTGGCAGCCCAGGCGGCTCGTTTCCTGCAGATCGAAGGCGAGGTCGAGCATGTCCTCCTCATCCTCGGTCGGCTTGTCGAGCTTGGTGAACCAGGACCCGTCCACGATGACGTGGCAGGTGGAGCAGGCGAGGCTGCCTTCGCAGGCGCCCTCGATGTCCACGCCATGGCGATGGGCGATTTCGAGCACGGACAGGCCCAGCGGGGCCTCGACCTCGCGTCGCGCACCGTCGCGCTCGATGAAGGTCATCTTGGGCATGGGTCGAGGCTACTCCGCGGCGGCTTCGTGTTGGGACAGGCTTTTCCAGGCCGCGCCGATCATCGCCGCCGCCTGTTGCATCTCTTGCGGCGAGGTAAAGCGCCCCAGCCCAATCCGCAAGGTGCGCGCCGCTTCCTCGGGCCCGATGCCCATGGCGGTCAGCACATGGGAGGGGCTGATCTCGGCCGAGGTGCAGGCCGAGCCGGTGGAGAGCATGAGGTCCGGCAGCGCGCCCAGCAGGGCGGCGGCGGTGACGCCGGGGAAGGTCAGGTTAAGGTTGCCGGCCACGCGCGGCGCGGCCTCCGCGTTCACGCGCAGGCCGGGGATGGCGGCGCGCAGCCCCTCCAGCAGGATGGCGCGCTGGCCCGCGATGCGCCCGGCGTCGAGCAGCCCTTCCCCACCCGCGATGCGCGCGGCCTCGCCCAGCCCCACCACCAGCGGCGCCGGCAGCGTGCCGGAGCGCAGCCCCCGCTCCTGCCCGCCCCCGCTGAACAGGGGGGCGAGGCGGACGCGGGGGCGCCGCCGCACGTAAAGCGCGCCGATGCCCTTGGGCCCGTAGATCTTGTGGCCGGAGAGGGAGAGCAGGTCCGCCCTCACCTCTTCCACATCCAGCGCGATGCGCCCGGCCGCCTGGGCGGCGTCGGTGTGGAACAGCGCGCCATGTTCCTTCACCAGCGCGCCAATTTCGGCGAGCGGCTGGATCACCCCCGTCTCATTGTTCACCGCCATGACGGAAACCAGCAGGGTGGGCACCGCCAGGGCCTCGCGCAGGGCGTCCAGCTCCAGCAAGCCGTCGGGTAGCACCGGCAGGATGACCGGCTCGAACCCCTCCGCCGCCAGGTCACGGACGGATTCCAGGACGCATTTGTGCTCGGTGGCGAGGGTGATGATGCGGCGCGGCCCAGCCGTGCCCGCCTGCCGGGCGGCACCCTTGATGGCCAGGTTGTTCGCCTCGGTCGCACCCGAGGTCAGGATGATCTCGCGCGGGTCCGCCCCCAGCAGTTCGGCGACCTGTTCGCGGGCCTCCTCCACCGCCGCCTCGGCGGCGCGGCCCATGGCGTGTTCGGCGCTGTGGGGGTTGGCGAAATTCTCCTCCCACCAGGGGCGCATGGCGGCCAGCACCCGGGGGTCCAGGGGGGTCGTCGCGTGGTGGTCGAGGTAGATGGGGCGGTTCGGGCGCATGCCCTCTATGTGGCGCGGGCCCGCGCCCTTGACGAGAGCCGGTTCCGCATGGCGGCCCATGCCTCCAGGAAGCGCTGCGGCGCATCATCGGGCGCGTTCCAGGGCAGCGAGACGCGGATGCCGCAGCCGGCCAGCTCGCCGAAGCCCATCGCCTCCAGCACATGCGACCGCGCGACCTTGCCCGAGGAACAGGCGGCACCCGCCGAGACGCGCACCCCCGCGAGGTCGAGCGCGATGACCTGCGTCTCGGCCGGCGCGCCGGGCAGGATGATGAGGCTGGTATTGGGCAGGCGGGGCGCCCCTTGGCCCGCGATGACGGCCTCGGGGGCGATCTCGCGCAGCCCCGCCTCGATGGCATCGCGCAGCGCCGCAATGCGCGCCGCGTCATAGGGGGCGGCGATGGCCGCGCCGAAGCCCGCGATGGCAGGCAGCGCCTCGGTGCCGCCGCGCCGCCCCCGCTCCTGCCCACCACCCGCAATCAAGGGCGGCACATGCAGGCCAGGCGCCAGCACCAGCGCCCCGGCCCCGGGCGGCCCGCCCAGCTTGTGGGCCGAGAGGGCCAGGCTGTCGGCGCGGGGAACATCCTCCCGCGCCGCCTGCACCGCGTCCACATGCAGCAGGGCGCCATGTTCGGCACAGAGGGCGCGGATGGCCTCCAGCGGGTGGCGCACCCCCGTCTCATTGTTGGCGGCCATGGCGCAGACCAGGGCGGGCGGGCCATTGGCCAGGAGCACCGCCAGCGCGTCGAGGTCGAGCGTCCCGTTATGCCGGACCGGAATGGTCTCGGCGGCCGGGGCGGCCGCGCGGATGGCGGCGTGCTCGGTGGCGCCCACGAGCAACCGGCGCCCGGTGCCCAGGCCGTGCAACGCCATCGCATTGGCCTCGGTGCCGCCCGAGGTGAAGACAACCTCGGCGGGCGCGGCGCCGGCGTGGCGCGCCACCTCGGCCCGCGCGGCCTCGATCAGGGCGCGCGCCGCCCGCCCGCCGCCATGGACGGAGGAGGCATTGCCGCCCAGGTCCAGCGCGCGCAGCACCGCCGCCCGCGCCTCGGGGCGCAGGGGTTCGGTGGCGTTGGCGTCGAGATCGAGCGGCGTCATGGGGCGGCGATGTGCCGCGGGCTCAGGCGCCCGTCCAGGCCTTGGGCGCGGCCATGGCGCAGCCGGGTTCCTGCGCGCGGCCCGTGACTTCGCCGCGCACCACATCCTCCAGCGTGACGCCGGCCAGGAAGAGACGGATCTGCTCGCCCAGCTCGGCCCAGAGGTCGTGTGTGAGGCAGCGGCGGCCGGCCAGGCAGCCCGGCGCGCCCTCCTCGCAGCGGGTGGCGCGGATGGGTTCATCCACCGCGTCCACGATGGCGGAGATGGCAATCTCGCGCGCCGGGCGGGCCAGGCGATATCCGCCGCCCGGGCCACGCGCGGAAGCGACCAGCCCCGCGCGGCGGAGCGGCCCGAAGAGCTGTTCCAGATAGGCGAGCGACAGCATCTGCGCCGCGGCGATTTCCGCGAGGCTGACGGGTGGGCTGGGCCGACCCGACGCGGCCGGTGGCATCGCATCCTGCCGCGCCGCGAGTTCCACCATCGCCATCACGGCGTAGCGGCCGCGTGTGGAAAGGCGCATCGCCTTGCCCCTCTAACTTGGGGCCGACCACCGAGGCGGCCAGCCCGAACCCGGGTTACAGTTGCTCCGTCACCATCGGGGCATCCCATTATGCGATATTGGGATGCGCCCGTGTTGCAAAACCTTGAAGCTGGATTGCCATGCGCCGCGCGGACGTCAGCCATGCGCGAGAGACGGTGAATCCGTTATGAAACAAGGTTCGGGCTGCGTATAGTGCGCGACGCCGCGCCGGGCGGTGGTGCGGTTGCCGAATGATCTGAGACTTTATCAATCGCTTCAAGCCGTTGAAAAAACGATCTGGCTTGAGCATTTAGGTATTACGCTGCGGAGGGCCGGCCAGAACCGGACGCACCAGCCGCAGCCAAGCAATGTGTGCCCAGATCCCGGGCCGGCGCGGCGCAAGGCCGCCTGGCCGCCAGGACGGGCGTCGCTCGGTGTGGCGGCTTGCCGTCGCGCCCAAAACAGAGATGGACGCAAGGACACGATGCCTGAAGTCATGTTCGCAGGGCCCGATGGCCGCCTCGAAGGTCGCTACCACCACGCGAAGCGGCCCAACGCGCCCGTCGCCCTCCTGCTCCACCCCCACCCGCTGCATGGCGGGACCATGAACAACCGCGTGGTGCACAGCCTTTATGGCCGGTTCCAGGCCATGGGTTTCTCGGTGCTGCGCTTCAACTTCCGTGGCGTGGGCAAGTCGCAGGGCCGCTATGATGGTGGCATCGGCGAGATCAGCGACGCGGCCGCGGCGCTGGACTTCCTGCAGGCCGTGAACCCCAACGCCTCCATGCTCTGGGTCGCGGGCTATTCCTTCGGCGCCTATGTCGGCATGCAGCTGCTGATGCGCCGGCCGGAGATGGGCGGCTTCGTCTCCATCAGCGCGCCGGCCAGTCACTATGATTTCGGCTTCCTCGCCCCCTGCCCCTGCTCGGGCATGATCATCCATGGCGAGGAAGATGAACTGGTGCCGCTGAACAGCGTGCAGAAGCTGGTGGACAAGCTGAACACCCAGAAGGGTGTGGCGATCGACTTCCGCACCATCGGCGACGCCGGCCACGTCTTCACGCCGCCGCAGGTGGAGACGCTGTCCGACATGGCCGAGGACCATGTCCTCTCGGTGCTGAACCGCAGCCGGATGGCCCTCGCCGCCGACTGAGGCCCACCCCAGGCTCTCCTGAAAGGCCGCGTCCCGCCCGGGGCGCGGCCTTTTGCTTGGCCGCTTAACGGGCAGGTAAGCAGCCCTCCGCTACAGCCCCCGCACCACAAGCAGGGGAATGACGGATCATGCGGCGTACGCTCGAAGGCCTTTCCATTCGCACCCTTCTCGGGGGCGTGCTCGGCCTTCTGGGGTTGCTGACCATCGGGCTCGCCGCGGACCAGGCCTTGCGCGCCTGGGTCCGCCATGGCGAGGCCGGCCGCATCGTCCAGATGGCCGAGGCAGGGCGCGAGCTGTTCCGCGCCGCCGCCGCCATGCGGATCGAGCGTGGCGAGACGCTGACCGCGCTTTCCGGCCCCGCGCCCGACCCAGAGATGACCCGCATCCGCCCGCGCCGCGCCGAGACCGAGGCCGCGACGAGCGCCGCCATCGCGGCCCTGCGCGCCTCCGGCCTGACCGAGGAGGCCGCGCGGCTCGACCGCGGGGCCACCGCCGTGGCCGGGCTTCGCACCGCCGCCGAGGCCGCGCTGCGCCTGCCGCGCGAGGGCCGCCCCCAGGACCTGCTGGGCCGTTGGGCCGATGTCAGCATCGCCCTGGTGAATGACCTCCTGGCCATCACCGACGCCGTCGAGGACATGGCCATGCTGCGCGACCCGCGCGTGGACCAGCTCATCTCCATGCGGCGCGATGGCTGGCAGGTCCGCAGTTCCAGCGGCGATGTCACGCTCGCCATGTCCTCCGCCATGAATGCGGGCCGCGGCTGGACGCCCGAGGAAGCGCAGGCCGCGCTGCGCGCCGCGGGGCGCTCCGACGCCGCCTGGGCGCGGCTGCAGGCGGCGGTGGCCACCGCGCCCGCCGCCCTGCGCGACGCCATCAACGCCGCGACCCCGATGGCCGCCGGCGCCCTGGCGGAAACCCGCGCGCGCATGATGGCGCCGATGCTGCGGGGCGAGCGGCCCGAGGGCGACCTGGCCGCCTTCCGCAACCCGCAGGTGGCGGCCCTGGCCCAGCTGAACGGCGTTCCGGTCGCCGCCTTCGACGCCATGGTGGAACGCGCCCACGCCAACCGGGCCGCCGCCAGCCAGGCGCTGGCGATCTCGGGGGTGCTGATCCTCCTGGCCGGCCTGGTCGCGATCGGCGGGCTGCTGGCCACGCAGGGCCTGGTGCTGCGCCCCATGGCCCGTGCCACCGCCGCGATGGACCGTCTGGCCGGACGTGACCTCAACGTCGAGATCCCCGACCAGGATCGGCGCAACGAGATCGGCGCCATCGCCCGCGCCGTGCAGAACTTCAAGCAGGGCCTGATCGAGGGCGAGCGCCTGGCCGCGGCCCAGCAGGCGGACCAGGCGACGCGCCTTGCGCGGGCCGAGGCGCTTGGCGCCGCCACCTCCGGCTTCGAAGCCCGGGTGAGCGAGTTGATCTCCGCCCTCGCCGCCGCCGCGACCGAGCTGGAGGCCAATGCCGCCGCCATGTCCAGCACCGCGGAGCAGGGCGAGGCCCAGGCCGGCTCCATCGCCCGTGCCGCGGAGAGCAGCCAGGCGGGCATCGATTCCGTGGCCGCCGGCGCCGAGGACCTGGCCGGCTCCATCGCCGAGATCGCCCGCCAGATCAGCCAGTCGCGTTCCGTGGTCGAGCAGGCGGTGGCCGAGAGCCGCCGCACCGATGGCGTCGTGCAGGACCTCGCCGCGGGTGCGGCGCGCATCACGGAGGTGGTGACGCTGATCCGACAGATCGCCTCCCAGACCAACCTGCTGGCGCTGAACGCCACCATCGAGGCCGCCCGCGCCGGGGATGCCGGCAAGGGCTTCGCCGTGGTGGCGGGCGAGGTGAAGACGCTGGCCGAGCAGACCGCCCGCGCCACGGAGGAGATCAGCGCCCAGATCGGCCAGATCCAGGGCTCGACCCAGCACGCGGTCAGCGCCATCCGCGGCATCGCGGAGACGGTGGGCCAGGTGAACGAGATCACGGCCGCCATCGCTTCCTCGGTCGAGCGGCAGGAACAGGCGACGCGCGCCATCAGCGGCAATGTGCAGGAGGTGGCGACGAGCACCCGTTCGGTCAGCGACAGCATCGCCACCATCAACGAGCTGGCGCACGCCACGGGCCTCGCCGCCGAGCAGGTGCATGAGGCGGCCGGCGAATTGGCGCGCCATGCTTCCTCGACCCGCGCCGAGGTGGGCCGCTTCCTGACCGATGTGAAGGCGGCCTGACGGCCGCACCGAGCGGCCGATTCAACGGCCTGGGCGATCCGCCCAGGCCGATCGGACGCTACTTCACTCGCACCAGGCAGTGCGGGCCGATCTCCGCCAGGCTGTTGACCCCCAGCAGCGCCATGTTCCGGTCCAGCTCGCCCTTCACGAGCGCGATGGCCCGGTCCACCCCGGCGCGGCCCGCCACGGCGGCCGCGTGCAGCATGGGCCGGCCGATCAGCACGAAGTCGGCCCCCAGTGCCAGCGCCTTCAGGATGTCGGTGCCGCGGCGGATGCCGCCATCCACAATCAGCGGGAAATCCCCGACCGCCGCCCGCATGGCCGGCAGCAGGCGCAGCGGCGAGGTGGTGCCATCCAGCTGCCGCCCGCCATGGTTGGAGACGATGACGCCGTCGCAGCCTTCCTCGCGCGCGCGCACGGCGTCATCGGGGTGGATCACGCCCTTGATCATCAGCCGGCCCGTCCATCGGCGGCGGATCAGCGCGAGGTGTTCCCAGTTCAAATGGTCGCGGGCGGTGAAGTCACGCTCGACATTGCGGGCCAGGATGGGCGCGCCGCGTTCGGCGAAGCTGTTCTCGAAATGCGGCATGCCGAACTTCGCCCAGGTGCGCAGGAAGGTCATGAAGGACCATTCGGGGTGCGTCATCCCGTCCCACAGCAGGCGGAGCGAGGGCTTCAAGGGCGTGGAGAAGCCGTTGCGGACATTGTTCTCGCGGTTGGGCAGCACGGCCGTGTCCACCGTCAGCATCAGCGTGCCGAAGCCCGCCCGCGCCACACGGTCCACCAGCGCCTCCACGCGCCGCGAATCGCCGGGCAGATAGGCTTGGAACCAGGCATCGGGGTTGGCCGCGATCACCTCCTCCATCCGGATCAGCGAGGAGCCGGAGAGGATGGCCGGGACATTGGCCGCCCGCGCCGCCGCGGTCAGCACGATGTCGCCGCGATAGGCGGCCAGCGCGCTCATCCCCATGGGCGCCAGGCCGAAGGGCGCGGCCCATTCGCGGCCGAACAGCGTGGCCTTCGGGCTGCGCTTGGACACATCCACCAGCACGCGCGGTTGGAAGCCCCATTCGGAATAGGCGCGGGCATTGTCGTCGAGTGCGGCGTTGCGCTCGGTGGCGCCGGCCACATAGCCGAAGATGGGCCGCGGCAGATGGCGGCGGGACATCGCCTCGAAATCATCGAGGCACAGGGCGCGTTGCGCGCGGCGTTCGCTCATGGGGAGGATTTGTAGCGCAGGGGGCGGGATGCGCCAGATGGGCGGCTCAAGGCGCGTGCTCCGCGACCCAGTGGTGGGCGATATCGGCGCGGCGGCAGACCCAGATTTCCGGCCGCGTCGCCACCCAGTCCAGCAGCCGCGCGAGGCCCGCGGCACGCCCGGCATGACCGATGATGCGGTTGTGCAAACCCACGCTCAGCATGCGGCCACCAGGCTCGGACAGCATCATCTCGACCGCGCCCTTGATGTATTCGAAGAATTCCAGGCCCGAGGTCATGCCCTGGCGCGCGAAGCGCACATCATTGTGCGTCAGGTTGTAGGGCAGCACGAGGTGCGGCTTGCCATCCACCTCGCGCCAATAGGGCAGCTCGTCGTCATAGGCGTCGCTGTCATAGAGGTAGCCGTGCTCGATCAGCAGGCGGCGCGTGTTCTCGCTGGGCGCGTAGCGCGTGTACCAGCCGAGCGGCGGCGTGCCGATCTCGCGCGTGATGATGGCGGTGGCGTCGGCGATGCGCTGGCGCTCGGTGGCCTCGTCCATGCCGGCATGCATCTCCCATTTCCAGCCATGGGCCGCCACGTCCCAGCCGGCGGCCTTGATGGCGGTCACGCAGTGCGGCGTGCGCTCCAAGGCGCGGGCCACGGCGAAGACGGTGCAGGGCAGGTTCCGCTCGGTGAAGAGGCGGTGCAGGCGCCAGAAGCCCACGCGGCTGCCGAATTGGAACATGCTCTCGGCCGCGAGATCGCGGCCCTTCACGGCGGCGGTGCTGCCTTCCGTCAGCCCGGTTTCGGAACGCGGGTCGCCATCGGGGAAGCTCTCCTCGCCGCCCTCCTCGTGGTTGATGACGAAGTTGAGGGCCAGCCGCGCGCCGCCGGGCCAGCGCGGGTCGGGCGGGGTGGGGCCGTAATGCTCGAAGATGCGGGAGACAGGCATGGCTCAGCCCTCCGATCCGGGAATGGTGCCGGCCGGCAGCCCGGCCACGTAATCCGCGAGTTCGCCGGGCCGCGTCACCCACAGCTGGTCGCGATGCGCCAGCACATGCCGCAGCGCCTGGCGCAGGGGCCGCAACCGGTGCGGCTGGCCCAGGATGAAGGGGTGCAGCACCACGCTCATCACCAGGGGGCGGCGGGCCGATTGCTCCAGCATTTCGTCGAACTGGTCGCGGATCATCTCGGCGAAGTCGCGGCCCGTCTGCTGCCGCATGATCAGGGCGGGGCTGTCGTTCAACTCAACGGAATAGGGCACGGACAGGATGGGGCCGGCGCGCGTCGCCATCCAGAAGGGCTGGTCGTCGGCCGGCCAGTCCATGACATAGGTGAAGCCCGCCTCGCGCAGCAGATCGAGTGTCACCGCCGATTGCGCGATATAGGGGCCGAGCCAGCCACGCGGCGCGACACCGGCATGCTGCGCCAGCACGTCGCGGGATTCCAGGATGAGACGGCGCTCATCCTCCTCCCACATCCCGTCCTGGCGTTCGGAATTGCTGCGGCCATGACCGACGAACTCATCGCCGCGGGCGCGCAGCGCGGGCGCGATCTCGGGGCAGGCCTCAAGGGCCGCGCTGTTGATGTTGTGCGCGGCGGGGATGTCCAGCGCGTCCAGCGTGTCCAGCAGGTTCCACAGCCCCACGCGGTTGCCGTAGTCGCGCCAGGCATAGGCGCGCTGGTTCTGCACCGGGCTGCCGCCCGTCACGTCGGAGCCGATGCCGGCGCGATAGGCGAAATGCTCGATGTTGTTGACCACGAGCAGCGCGAGCCGCTTGCCGCCCGGCCATTCATAGGTGGGGCGTGTCGGAATGGCGCTGTGCGCGTAGCGGTTGTGGGCAGGGAGCTTCATGGGCGACCTCTTGTCGGGAACACTGTGTCGCGTCCCTCCCGCCCTGTGAACCGCCCCCGTTGCGCGCGCGCCGCGTCGGCTCAATGCTGCGAACCAACGAGACGGGAGGCGGGGTTCATGGCCCAGGGTTGGGATTGGTGCGCGGCCGAGGGCGCCACCGCGCGCTGGCAGGCGCTGCTGGACGCCGATGCGACACTGGCGCACCGCCTGCCCGGCGCGGAGGCGCGTTTCGCCCTGGTCCAGCCTGGCCGTGCCATCACCCTGACACTGGCCGGCGGGCGCATCACCCTGGCGGAAGGCGCCGAGGCCCCCACCCGCTTCACCGCCCCGGCCGCGGTGTGGGAAGAATTCATGAAGCCCCTGCCCGCGCGCCACCACCACAACCTCTTCGCGCTGCGGATGCGCGTGCCGGAATTCAGCGCCGAGGGCGATGACCTGGCCTGGGCGCAGCACGCGCACATCCTGCGCCGCGCGCTGGACCTCGGGCGCTGGGCATCCTGGGGCAAGCAGGGGCCGGCGCCGGCTTCGCTGCGGCCGCGCCTCGGCACGCCCACCCCCTGCCCGGACGCCCAGGGCCGCTACGTCACGGTGCGGGCGCGCGGGCGGGATTACGTTCTCTATGGCGAGACCCACGGCACGGGCCGGCCCATCCTGGGCCTGCACACGGCGGGGTCGGATGCGCGGCAATTCCACCGGCTGGCGGCGGAGCCCCGGCTGCGCGCGGCGGGCTACGCCATCACCGCCTTCGACATGCCGGGCCATGGACGCTCGCCCGCCCCCGGCCAGCCAGGGGAATGGGCGCTGGACACGGAGCTCTACGCCGAACTCATCCTGGCCTTCCGCGAGGCCTGGGGCTTCACCGAGAACCCCGTGCTGCTCGGCGCCTCCATGTCGGGCGAGATCTGCCTGGAGATCGCGCTGCGCGCCCCCACCCGCTTCGCCCGCATCATCTCCTGCGAGGGAGCGGACCACATCCCCGGTCGCCGCACCCCCTTCGCCGACCACCCGCGCGTGAACGCCGCCATCTTCATCCCCGAATGGGTGGAGGGGCTGATGGCACCGCATTCCCCCGCCGAATGCGCGGCCGAGGTGTGGTGGCAGTACAGCCAGGGCGGCTGCGGCACCTTCCCCGGCGACATCCTGTTCTATTCGGGCGGCTGGGACGCGCGGGACCGGGTGCATCGGATTGATACGACGCTCTGCCCGCTGGTGATGCTGACGGGGGAGTATGACTTCTCCTGCACCATGGAAATCTCGGCCGCCACCGCCGCGCGCATCCCCGGCGCGCGCTTCGAGGGGATGAGCGCGATGGGCCATTTTCCCTTCGCCGAGAACCCCGCCCGCTTCCTCGATTTCCTGCTGCCGGCGCTGGAGGGGTGATGGGTGCTTTACGCGGCTGGGGCTTCGCCATTATGGCCTTGGCGTCCCGCCACGCGGCGGGCGAGGAGAGGCGCATGCGCGTGACCGTCCGGATTGCCCCCCTGATGGGCGCCCTGCTGCTGGGTGCCGCCGGGCTTGCCGCCTGCGGGCGTGCCGACCCGCCGGCGCCGGCCGTGGTGGAGGAGATGGGCGGCGGGCTGCTGCGCCTGGCGACGACCGGCCCCAGCGCCTCGGCCGCCGTCGAGGCCGGGCTGAACCAGGCCACCGGATACTGCGCCGCCCAGAACCGGATGATCGCGGTGGAGGGCACGCAGATCGAACCGCGCGGCTACCAGCTGCGCTTCCGCTGCCTGGAGACCGGCACGCCCGGAACCGTCACCGCCGCCGTGTCGCCGCCTGCCGCGCCCGTCCTTCCCGTCTCGGCCGTGACGGGCGCGCCGCTGGCCTCGATGCCCGCGCCCGTGCCGGACAACCCGCCGGCGCGAAGCGGGCCCGCGCTGCCTGGTGCCATGCGCGCCCTGCCGCCCATCGCGGCGGGTACGCCCGCAACACCGCGGCCGGCGCCCGCCAGCGCCCAGCCGCCCTCAGGTTTCTGGCAGATCGGCCGGTAGCGAGGCGGGCTGGCCGGCCGCGAGCCGGTCGAAGGCATCGGCCAGGTCCTGAGCCACCTGACGCGCGCGGGGAAGGCCTTCGCCCAGGCCGTCCACCACTTCGGGCAGGGCGTCAATCTGATGCTGCAGGGCGCGCAGCCCGGCGCCGAGGCCATCCGGCGCGGCGAGGCCCGCGGCGTGCAGCCGCAGCCTCAAGGCCTGGGCGCGCAGCAGGAGCGAGGGCCCCTCACGCTGCAGCAAGGCCACGGAATCCGCCAGAACCGCGCGGGTTTCGGTGGCCTGCACCCCGTCAGGATTCACCTGGGACAGGGGCTGGAGCACCGCCTCCAGCGCCTTCAGGCTGCCCCCGAAGGAACGCAATGCGCGGGCGCAGCTTTCAGCCAGCGCCGGCAGGGACATGACCTGCGGTGATCCGCGCATCGGATTGGAAGGAGGGCGCGGCGCTTGGCCGGCGGAATCGAGAAGGGCAAGGCTCATGAGGCAGGAACTCCTCTCCATCGCATGCGGCGGGGGCCGCGCGAGGGCGCCTCTTGCGCCCCCTCTCCTGCGTAAGGTTGCGATGGTTAACGAAAGCTGAGCGCCCCGGGGTGCCGCAGGCCACGGGCCTGGGGCATCATCCTCCGACACATCAATGAGGGAGGGCGAAATGCTCGAAATCCAGAAGCCCGCGGACATGGCCGAGTGGGTCGGCAAGAAGCTGGGCACCAGCGAATGGATCACGGTGGACCAGGCCACCATCAACCTCTTCGCCGAGGCGACGGGCGACCACCAATGGATCCACCTCGACACCGAACGCGCCGCGCGCGAGATGCCGGGCGGCAAGACGATCGCGCACGGCTTCCTGACGCTGTCGCTGCTGCCGCGCCTTTCTCCGATGGTCTATCGCATCGTGAATCGCAGCCGCTCGATCAACTACGGCAGCAACAAGGTGCGCTTCACCGCCCCGGTGCCGGCCGGCAGCCGGGTGCGGCTGCACCTGACGCTGAAGGCCTGCGAGCCCATCCAGGGCGGCGTGCGCCTGACCATGGAGAATGAGATGGAGGTCGAGGGCAGCTCGCGCCCCGCCCTGGTGGCGGAGACGCTGAGCCAGGTCTACGACTGAAGCCTCCGAAGGGGGCGCGCTGACGCCCCCTTCGCGGAGTGTCAGCGGGCGGCCTTGGTGAGCTTCTCCGCGATCTCGAACATCTCCTCCGGCGCGTAGTCGGGGGTGAAGGCGGAGGGCACGCCCGTGAGCTGGTGGATCTTCCCGCCTTCCGGCATGCCCTCCACCACCATCAGCTCGCCCGGCGGGTCACCCGGCAGAGCCTGTTCGCCATTGCCCCAGATGCCCGACATCTCGCGGTAATCGGCCGGGCTGAAGGTGTAGAGGCGGCGGTGCGAGCCCTCGGCCAAGTATTTCTGGCATTCCGGGATGTTCGAGAGGTTGATGTTGGGCGTGGGCAGCATCTTCTCGATGTCCACGCCCGTGATCTGCTTGATGGCCAGCGCATAGGCATGGGCGTGGACCGAGCCGCGCACCAGCAGGTAGCCGCACACCTCCCGCCCCGTGGGGTCGGACAGCGTCTCATAGACCCGCAGCTTGTGCAGCCGCGCGCCGCATTCCAGGTGGAAATTGTGCAGCAGGTCGGTGATCACGTTGCCCGTGGTCGTCACCATGTCCGCGTTCCAGGACATGGAGTTGCTGTTCACGGGTGTGGCACCCCCGGCATGGGAGAAGAAGGAGGCCGCGCTGCGGATATCCTTCATCGCCTCGAAGGGCGCGCCGGAGATGTCACCGCCATCCTCCTGGTCAGCATCATGGTCGGGGCCGTTGTTGAGCATGGCGACGCCATTGCTCACCAGCTCGACATGGCCCAGCTCCTCGGCGGTGATGCTGGCCACCAGGCTGTAAAAGGGGCGCAGCTTGGATTTGCTGCGGAAATTGAAGCTCTGGAACATGTAGTTCCCGAGGGTGGACATCTCCCCATACTTCCCGCCCAGCAATTCCTGCAGGGCGGCGCCGGCATTGGGGTCGGCCTTCTTCGGCGCGGGGAGTTCGGTTTGCAGCTTGTCAACGCGGAGGAACATGGCGTGCGGCCTTTCGGTGGCGTTTCCAGGACGGCTGCATTTCCTGTCCCGCACGCACCTGGGGCATGCGTCGCGGACAAGAAATACATGCGGGGTTGAAGGCGGTTTTTCCGGCCTTCACTTGCCCTTGTCCTGAAACGGCCCGCCCAGCGCGCCGTTGCGTGAAGCGACTGTCAGGTCACATCTCAATATTCATCCGCCGGAGAACCGGGCCCCAGCGGTCGCTCTCCCGCGTCAGGAAATCGGCGAAGGCCTCGGGGGTGCTGGCCATCAGCGTCTGGCCCTCCGCCTCCAACCGCGATCCGAAGCCCTCCTGACGCATGGCGGTGACGGCCGCCTGGCTGAGCCGCGTCACCATGGCGGCCGGCGTGCGCGCCGGCACCAGCAGCCCGAACCAGGTGATGGCCACGGCATCGCGCGCGCGTTCGGAGACGGTGGGCACATCGGGCGTGATGGGCATGCGCGCATCGCCCGTCCAGCCCAGGATGCGGCCGCGCCCGTCGCGGTGCATGGGCAGGGCGGTGGAGCCGCCCACGACCAGCATGTCGAGCCGCCCCGCCAGGAAATCCGCCACCTGCGCGGCGTCACCACGGTAGGACACTTCCTGCATCTGGATGCCGAGCTGCTCCGTCACCAGCACCCAGGCGATGTTGTTGAAGCTGGAAGGCCCGTTGGTGCCATAGGTCACGCGGCCCGGATGGGCGCGGGCGCGTTCGATCAGCGCATCCAGCGTGGGCGGGCCATCGGGCCGCACCACGATGGCGAGCGGCAGGGTGGAGATCAGGCTGACCGGCGCGAAATCCTCGCGTTTGTAGGGAATGTTGCGGAGGATATGCGGGTTGATGGTGAGCGTGCTGCCCGAACTCACCAGCACCGTGTGCCCGTCGGGCTGGCTGCGCGCCACGTAATCGGCGCCGACCACGGTGGCCGCACCCGGCCGGTTCTCCACATTCACCGGCCCGCCCAGCAGCGGCGCCATGCGCTCCGCAAGGAGCCGGGCCGTGACGTCGGTGGAGCCACCCGGCGGGAAGGGCACGACAAGGGTGATGGGCCGGCTGGATTGCGCGGCGGCGGCGGCCGGCAGCAGAGCAGCGCCGGCCAAGGCGGCGCGGCGGGTGAACTGGCTCATGGACGTTTTCTCCCGTGGTTGTTGGCCACAGGCTGGCACGCGACGCCCGGTGCACGCCAGACGCTTCAGCGCCGCAGCAAAGCCGCCGGATGTGGAGGTGCGAGGCGCGGGCCGGCGCCGAACAGCTTTTCCCGGTAGGTGCCGGGGCCATAGGCGGTCTTGTAGGCGCCGCGCGATTGCAGCTCCGGCACCAGCAGTTCCACGACATCCTCGAGGCAGGCGGGCGTCACCGTGCGGGAGAGGTTGAATCCGTCCACGCCCGTGGCTTCCACATAGGCGATGAGCTCCTCCGCGATGCGCCCGGCGGCGCCAACCATGGGCCGCTGCCGGCTGCCCAGGATGAACTGGTCGAGCAAGGTGCGCTTGGTCGCCACGCCACCGCCCGCGCGGGCGAGGGCGGCGAGGTTGGACTGGATGGCGTTGCTCTCGGCGGTGATGGGTTCGTCCAGCCCATACTTGCCGAAATCCACGCCGAGCGAGGCGGAGGCGTGTGCCAGCGCCCCCTCCACGCTGGCATGGGCGCGCCAGTCGTCGAGCTTGGCCTGGGCTTCGGCGTCACTTCGGCCCAGCACCAGCGTGGCCCCCACGAAGACGCGGATGGGACGCGGCGTGGCAGCGCGCAAGGCCGCCACCTGCTGCGCCACCGCCGGCGCCGGCCCACCATTGAGGAACACGCATTCCGCATGCCGCGCGGCAAAGGCCTGGCCACGCGCGGAGGCGCCGGCCTGGTAGAGCACGGGCGTGCGCTGCGGCGAGGGCTCGACCAGATGCAGCGCGTCCAGCCGGTGCTGCCGGCCCTCGTGGCGGATGCGGCGCACGCGCGCGGGGTCGGCATAGATTCCGGCCGTGCGGTCGGCGCGCACCGCGTCATCGGCCCAGCTCTCCTCCCAGAGCCGATAGACCACCTCCATGTATTCCTCGGCCGCGTCATAGCGGTCGTCATGGGCGCCCTGGGCGGGCAGGCCCATGGCGCGGGCCGCGCTGTCGAGATAGCCGGTGACGATGTTCCACCCCACGCGGCCGCCGGTGATGTGGTCCAGGCTGCTCATCCGCCGGGCGAAGAGATAGGGCGCCTCGTAGGAGAGATTGGCGGTGATGCCAAAGCCCAGTTGCGTGGTGACGGCCGCCATGGCCGGCACCAGCACCGCGGGGTCCAGCAGGGGCACCTGGGCGGCGCTGCGAAGGGCCGCGTCCGGGCTGCCATCCAACACGTCATAGACGCCCAGCACATCGGCCAGGAACAGCCCGTCGAAGAGGCCACGTTCCAGCAGCCGGGCCATTCCCAGCCAGTGATCGAGGCGCTTGTAGTTCGCGGATTGGTCGGCCGGGTGGGTCCACATCCCATGCTGGAGGTGGCCCACACAGGCCATGTCGAAGGCGTTGAGGCGAATCTCTCGGGGCATGGGCGCCATGCTGCGCCCGGCCCCTCAGGCCCGCAACCGCCCCGGTTCCTGGCCCGTCGCGGGGCCATAGACCGCGCGCTCACCCGGCAGGGGAACCAGCGCGCGGGTGACGCCGATGGCGGTCTCCGCCGCCCCCAGATAGAGCGCGCCATCGGGCGTCATCAGCGCCGCGATCTGATCCAGCACGCGCGCCTTGGTGGGCACGTCGAAGTAGATGAGGACGTTGCGGCAAAAGATGATGTCAAAGCGCCCCAGGCCGCGCAGATCACCGAGCAGGTTCAACTTCTCGAACCGGCAGATGGCGGAAAGCTCCGGCTTGATGCGCCAGCGCCCTTCCTCCTGGGTGAAGCGCTTCATCAGCGTGCGGATGGGCAGGCCGCGCTGCACCTCGAACTGGGTGAAGACGCCCGCCCGCGCGCGGTCGAGCACGGCCGTGGTGATGTCCGTGCCCAGGATTTCGAAGGGCCGCGTCTTGAGGCCCGGGTCCGCCTCCGCCAGCTCCGCCAGCAGGATGGAGATGGAATAGGCCTCCTGCCCCGTGGAGCAGGCGGCGGACCAGATGCGGATCTTCTGCCCGGGCGGACGCGCGGCGTGCAGCTTGGGGATGAGGCCCCGCAGATGCTCGAAGGGCTTGCCGTCGCGGAAGAAGCTGCTTTCGTTCGTGGTCAGCAGCTCCGTCATGTCCTGGGCCAGCGCCTCGGTGCGCGGCTGCTTCAGCCGCTCGGCCAGGGCGTCGAGGCTGGGCAGGTTCTCGCGCTTGAGAAGCGGGGTCAGCCGCGTCTCCAGCATGTAGCCCTGGTCGGCGCCGATCACGCCGCCCGAACGCGCGCGGACGATGCCGGTGAGGAAGGTGAAGGTCGCGGGGGTCATGCGGTGCGTCCGATCAGCGTGGACAGCGCTTCGCCCAGCGCCTCCGGCGTTCCTTGTTCCGTGGCGAGGCCCGCGCGGGCGACGGCGCCCGGCATGCCCCAGACGACCGAGGAGGCCTCGTCCTGCGCCCAGACCGTCCCGCCCGCCTCGCTGAGTGCGCGGCAGCCAGCCAGGCCGTCATGGCCCATGCCGGTCAGGATCACGGCGTGCACCCGGCTGCCAAAGGCGGCGATGAGGCTTCGCAACGTGGGGTCCACCGCGGGGCGGCAGAAATTCTCGGGCGGGCCGTCCGAGAGCTGCGCCAGGAAGCGGTCGCCCTCCGCGCGCAGCAGCAAATGGCGGTCACCGGGCGCCACCAGGATTTCGCCCGGCAGCAGCGGCTGGCCCTCCTTCGCTTCGGACACGCGCGGCCCGCCCAGCCCGTCGAGGTGCTGCGCCAGCATGGCGGTGAAGCCCGCCGGCATGTGCTGCACGATGACGCAGGGAATGGCCAGCTTGCGCGGCAGGCGGCGCACCAGGGCAGCCAAGGCTTGCGGCCCGCCCGTGGAGCTGCCGATGCACAGCACCCGCGCCCCTGGCCCCAGCTTGCCGCGCGGCGCGGCGCGGAGGGTTGGCGCGGACCGTGGCGCGGAGGTGCTGACCGGCTTCTGGCGCAGCCTGCCCCAGCCCTTCACCTTCGCCAGCAGTTCCGCGCGGAAGGCGGGGTCCTGCAGGCCGCCGCCAGCGGCACCCGGCTTGGGCACATAGTCCGAGGCGCCCGCCTTCAGCGCCGCCATGGTGGCCGTGGCGCCGCGCTGCGTCAGCGCCGAGGCGACGATGACGATGGGCCGCGGCTCACGCTGGAGCAGCAGCGGCAGCGCCGTCATCCCGTCCATCTGCGGCATTTCGAGGTCGAGCAGGATGACCTCGGCGCGCTCATGCGGGGGCGCCTTGTCGAGCGCCTCCAGCGCCTGGCGGCCGTCGCCGACGCGGGCGACCACGCGCAGCCCGGGGTCGGTCTCCAGCACGCGGGCGAGCGCGCCGCGCGCGGTCGCGCTGTCATCGCACAGCATCACGCGCACCGGCGCGCCGGTCGGGGCGGTGCTCATGCCGGCAGCAGCCCTGCCTGGGTCAGCTTGTCCAGCAGGATCTCCTCGTCGAAGGGCTTCATCACATATTCCTGCGCGCCGGCCTCGATCCCCTCGATGATGCGTTCCATCGCGGCCTCGGTCGTGCACATGACCACCACGGGATCATCGGGGCCGAACTCGGCGCGCAGCGCCTTGAGGAAGCCGATGCCGTCCAGCACCGGCATGTTGCGGTCCAGCAGCACGGCGCGCGGCATCTCGGCACGGCACGCGTCCAGCGCCTTCTGCCCGTCCTCGGCCTCGCGCACGGTGAAGCCGTGCTTCTCGAGGATGCGGCGTGCGACCTTGCGGACGACCATGCTGTCATCCACCACGAGGCAGGTCCCGGCGCTCATGCGGAAAGCGCCAGCAGCTTGTCCACGTCGAAGATGACGAGGAGGCTGCCGCCCTGGCGATGCACGCCGAGCGAGACGTCGCGCCACAGATTGTCGAGCGTGGGCGGGTTGGCCGCACGGTCCTCGGAGGAAAGCGAGAGCACCTCGCCCACCTCGTCGGCCAGCAGGGAGTAGAGCTCACCGCCCACCTCCACCACCACGCTCATGGCGCCCTTGCCCGCCTCTCGGGCCGGCAGGCCCAGGCGTGCGCGAAGGTCCACCGCCGTCACGATGCGTCCGCGCAGGTTCAGGCTGCCAGCCACCTCGCGTGGCGCCAGCGGGATCGGGGTGATGACCTGCACCCCCAGCACATCACGCACGGAGAGCACGGGCACCCCGCATTGCTGGCCCGCCACGGCGAGGGTGAGAACCATGTGGGCGGCGTCCGCGCCCAATGCGGCGCGCGAGGGCGGGCCGCCTGTGTTCAAGGTCTGGGGCTGCTGCATGTCTGTGTCCCTTCAGAATGGCGGATCACGGTGCGACTGCGGGTTGCAGGCAGTCCTGCAAACTGGCCAGGAGGGCGTCGCGGTCATACTTGCCGATGTAGTCGCTGAACCCGGCGCCGCGGCCGCGGGCCACGTCCTCAGGCTCGCACCGGCCGGAGAGGGCGATCATGGGCAGATCCGCCCAGATGCCGCCTTCGCGCACGGCGCTGACCAGCCCAAAGCCGTCAAGCTCGGGCATCTCGATGTCGGAGACGATCACGTCGAACATCTCGTCCGCGTCGCGCAGCGCGAGCGCCTCGCGGCCATTGGACACCGTCGTCACCTCGTAGCCCCCGGCCGTGACGGCCGGCACCACCAGGTTCCGGAAGAAGGCGCTGTCCTCCACGATCAGCACGCGGGGGCGGACGATCTCGGCGCGGCGGTTGCCGAACCAATCCTCCTTGGCCTGCTGCAGCCAATGCGCGGTGTCCAGGATTTCCGTCACACGGCCATTGACCACGCAGGAGCCGAGGAAGCCCGGCCGTTGCCCGGCCTGGTCGATGTCCAGCACCGCGTCCACCACGTCGAGGATTTCGTCCACCATCAGGCCCAGCGCGCGGTCACCATCACCGAAGACCAGCACGGGCTGGTCGCCACCGCCGGCGGGCGGCGCGCCATAGCCCGCGATGGGCAGCAGCGGCATCAGGCTGCCGCGGTACTGCACCACCATGCTGTCGCCCGCCTGCTCGACGCGTTCGGCCGGCAGGTGTTCCAGCCGCGCGACCAGTGCGAGCGGCACGGCCTTGGGCGCGCCCTCGCCGGCGCGGAAGAGCAGCAGCGCCGTCTGGCGTGGACCGCGCGCCACGGCCGAGGTCTGGGTGGCCAGCGTCGCCGAATCCCCCGCGATCTCGGAGCCGAGGCCCGTCGCCCGCGCGATCCCGTTGGGGTCCAGGATCATGATGACGCTGCCATCGCCCAGGATGGTGTTGCCGGAGAACATGGTGATGTGGCGCAGGATGGGCGCCACCGGCTTCACCACGATCTCCTCCGTGTCGAAGACGCGGTCCACGACGATGCCGAAGAGCTGCGCGCCGACCTGCGTGACAACGACGAAGCTCTCGCTTTCATCCGCGGCGGGGGCGTCCTCGGACAGGCTGAGGATGCGGCGCAGCGGCACCAACGGCAGCAGCCGGTCGCGCAGGCGCAGCACCTGGGCGTCCTTGATGCGCTCCACCTTGGGGCCGTCGCCATCGCCCACGCGCACCAGCTCCAGCACGCCGTTCTGCGGGATGGCGAAGCGCTCGCCGCCCGCCTCCACGATGAGGGCGGCCACGATGGCGAGCGTCAGCGGGATCTTGATGATGAAGGTGCTGCCATGGCCCTCGCGTGAGCGCAGATCCACCGCGCCGCCGATGCGCTCGATGTTGGTCTTCACCACATCCATGCCCACGCCGCGGCCCGAGACGGAGGTGACGGCCGCCGCCGTCGAGAAGCCCGCGCGGAAGATGAAGCGGTGGATCTCGCGCTCGTTCATGGTGGCGAGCTCGGCCTCGGTGGTCAGGCCCTGGGCCAGCACCTTGGCCTTGATGCGCTCGGTGTTCAGGCCGCGCCCGTCATCGCCGATCTCGAGCACGATATGCCCGCCCTCATGGAAGGCGTTGAGCATGATGCGGCCCGTCTCGCTCTTGCCGGCGGCGCGGCGCTGCTCGGGGCTTTCCAGGCCGTGGTCCGCGCTGTTGCGGACCATGTGCGTCAGCGGGTCCTTGATGAGTTCGAGCACCTGGCGATCGAGCTCGGTCTCCGCGCCGCGCATGTCGAGCACGATGCGCTTGCCCAGTTCCTGACTGAGGTCGCGCACCAGGCGCGGCAGCTTCTGCCAGGCATTGCCGATGGGCTGCATGCGCGTCTTCATCACGCCGTCCTGCAGGTCCGACGTGATCTGCGACAGGCGCTGGAGCGGCACGGAGAAGGCCGCGTTCTCCTCGGAGCGGGCGAGCTGGAGAAGCTGGTTGCGCGTCAGCACCAGTTCGCTCACCAGCACCATCAGGTCCTCGAGCACGTCCACCGCGACTCGGATGGTCTGGGGCGCGCTGCTGCCCACCACCTCCGCCACCGGCTCGGCGGCGGCGCGGGGCTCGGGCGCGGGGGGCGCGGCCTCGATGGCGGGGGCCGCTTCGGCCAGGGCGGCCTGTGGCGCCGGGGCCTCGGGGGCGCGGGGCGTGGGCTCGGTCGGCAGCTGGCCAGCGGCCACGGCGTCCAGCTCCGCCTTCAGCGCGGTGTCATCGCCGCTGGGCTCCTGGCCCGAGGCCTCCAGACCCGCCACGATCTGCTTGATGCGGTCCACCGCGTTCAGGATCAGGGAGATGCCGGCGGGCGTGACGGTCAGCGTGCCGTCGCGCCACAGGCCCAGCACGTTTTCCGCGGCATGCGCGACCGATTCGAGCCGCGACAGGCCGAGGAACCCGCAGGTGCCCTTGATGGTGTGGACGGTGCGGAACACCTCCGACAGCAGCGGGCCGTTCGCAGGTTCGCGTTCGAGCTGCAGCAGCGCGCCGTCGAGGTTTTGCAACCCCTCATTGGTTTCTGTCAGGAAGTCGGCGAGCAAGTCATCCATGGGCAGCCCTTCTCCTCCGGCATCACGGGGAATTGAGCGGGCAGAATGCGCGGGCCGACCGAAGAAAAGGTTAAGCGGTGGCGGGATGCCGACCCGGTGCGCGCGGGCCGGTGAACCCTTCACATCTCGGGTTGCAACAACAGCATGGGCTCGCCCTCGCCGACCGGCATGGCCAGGGACAGGGCGTGGCGTTCCCGTGCCGCCAGCAGGAAGACCCAGGGGGCGAGCAGCCGGCGCGGCCCTTCCTCCAGCGCCGCCTCCACGCTGCCGCCGGCCAGCAGGTCGAGCAGCGTGGGCGACCATTCGGTCTGCCGGCCCTCCAGCCGCAGCGCGAGCGCGCCCGCCCCGGATTCGGTCACGTGGACCACGCCGCCACGCGGCAGCGCCTCCGCCGCCAGCAGCACGGCGGCGAGATAGAGGCGCGCGCGGCCCGGGGCGAAGGGGCCGCCCCGCAGCGGCAGGGCGAAGCGCACCCGGTGGGCCATGGGCGCGCCGCGCACCAGCCCGTCCAGCTCGGGCCAGCCCAATTCGTCGGCCAGGCCGAACATGGCGCCGAACAGGCGCATGCGTGCCCGCAGCTCGCCCGCCGTCTCCGTCACCACAGCATGCGCCGCGGGGTCCGCGGCCTGGGGCATCAGGGCCGAGATGCTGGCCATGGGCGAGCCCAGGTCATGGCAGATGCGCGCCGCCACCAGCTCCGCCAGGCGGATGGTGATGCGGCCCTCGGAGGATTGGTCCAGCATGTTCGAGTTCCACTTCGCTGCAAGATGGGGCGCCGTGATCGCGGCGGACCCATGGAATCCGGATGGCAGGGCAGCATGTCACCCCGCCAGTATCGGACGCGGAGCATCAACCTCCAACGACACGCGTCGAGAAGGCAGGCCGTTCGTCGCGCGGGCCTGCGCGTGTGCCGCGGGGCAGTCATTGGCGGGAAGCATAGAGGGGGGATGGTTGCCGCATCCTTTAGGCGGGATGGTGGAAAATGCGGGGGCAAGCTGTGACGCGCCGCGCCGCGGAGCAAGAATGTCGGGCGAAGAAGAGGGGTTGGGGTGAGCGAAATCGAGCCAGGCATGCGCGTGCGCCACCCCGAGCGTCCCGATTGGGGGGTGGGCCAGGTGCAATCGGTGGTGGGGGACCGCGTGACGGTGAATTTCGAACATGCGGGCAAGCTTCTGCTCAACCTCGCCCTGGTGCGGCTCGAACAGGTGCACGGCTGATGCAGTTGCTGCTGAACGAACTGGCGGCCTGGCAGACCTGGGCCGCCATCCTCGCCACCGCCATCGCGGGGCTCATGCGCGGCTATGCGGGCTTTGGCACGGCCATCATCCTCGCCCCCATCTATTCGGTGCTCTGGGGGCCGCTGGCCGGGGTGCCGGTGATGCTGCTGATGGAGCTGCTGGTCTCCTTGCAGCTCCTGCCGCGCGCCTTCCGCGACGCGGACAAGCGGGTCATCATCCCCATCGGCGGCGCGGCCGCGCTGGCCACACCGCTCGGCGCCTATGTGCTGCTAGCGGCGGACCCCGAGATCCTGCGCCGCGCCATCGGCGGGTTGGTGCTGGTCTTCGGCTTCCTGATGCTGTCGGGCTGGCGCTACCACGGAGCGCGCCCCTTCGGGCTGAACGTGGCGGTGGGCACGGCGGCCGGATTGCTGAAGGGCGCCACGGGCATGAGCGGCCCGCCCGTCATCCTCTACCTCCTGGCCGGCCCCGAGGAGGCCAAGCGCCACCGCGCCAACCTCATCCTCTTCTTCGGGCTGATCGCGGTGATCTCGGTCGTGGTGCCGCTCTTCGCGGGGTTGATCGACGGGCCGGTGCTGCTGCGCTTCCTCATCATGCTGCCGGTGCTGATGGTCTTCGTGCGGGTGGGGGCGGCGCTGTTCGGGGTGGTGCCGGTGCGCTTCTACAAACCCTTCGCCCTGGCGCTGCTGACGACGGCGGGCAGCATCGCGCTGTTCGCCTGACATCTGATCGCCTTTGGGGGAATCGCCAGAGGCGTGAATCCGCCGCGCGGCGCCGCCGCGGTGCCGCGGGGGTTGCGCCGAGGCGGGCGGCGGCCCCAAATACCGGGGCCAGCCGCCCGACATCCGGAACACCCCGCCCGCCATGATCGACCCCTTCGGCCGCAGCATCAGCTACCTTCGCGTCTCGGTGACCGACCGGTGCGACCTGCGCTGCGTCTACTGCATGGCCGAGGACATGACCTTCCTGCCCAAGTCCGAGGTGCTGACGCTGGAGGAGCTGGACCGGCTCTGCGGCACCTTCATAGGCCTGGGCGTGCGCAAGCTCCGCCTGACCGGGGGCGAGCCCCTGGTGCGGCGCAACGTGATGAGCCTGGTGCGCAGCCTGGGGGCGCGCATCGGCGCGGGGGGCTTGGAGGAGCTGACGCTCACCACCAATGGCACCCAGCTCACGAAACACGCCGAGGGGCTGGCCGCGGCGGGCGTGCGGCGCATCAACGTTTCGCTCGACACGCTGGACGCCGCCGCCTTCAAGGCGGCCACGCGCTGGGGTGAGCTCGACAAGGTCCTGGACGGCATCTTCGCCGCCAAATCCGCCGGACTGCACGTCAAGATCAACGCCGTGGCGCTGCGCGGCGTGAACGAGGACGAGTTCGACCGGATGCTCGCCTGGTGCGGCGAGCATGGCTTCGACCTCTGCCTGATCGAGACCATGCCGCTGGGTGAGATCAATGAGGACCGCACCGACCAGTTCCTGCCGCTCAGCCTCGTCCGCGCCCGGCTGCGCCAGCGCTGGACGCTGAACGAGACGGATTACAGCACCGGCGGCCCCGCCCGCTATTTCGACGTGGCGGAGACGGGCACGCGCCTCGGCTTCATCACGCCGATGACGCACAATTTCTGCGAGAGCTGCAACCGCGTGCGGCTGACCTGCACCGGCACCCTCTACATGTGCCTGGGCCAGGAGGACGCCGCCGATTTGCGCGCGCCGCTCCGCGACCCCGGCCTCGGCGAGGAGGGGCTGCGCCAGGTCATCCGTGATGCCATCGCCCGCAAGCCCAAGGGACATGACTTCGTGATAGACCGCCGCCGCCGCGCCCCCGCCGTCGCGCGCCACATGAGCGTGACGGGGGGCTGATGCTGGAGGTCTGGGCGCAACGCCTCACCATTCCCGGCCTGCCCGAATGGAGCGGGCTGGCCGTGCTGCTGGTGCTGATCCTGCTCGTGCTGTGCGTGCTGGTCATGCCCTTCTCGGTCTTCGGGGTGAAGGGGCGGCTCGATTCCATCGAGGCGCAGCTCGATGACCTGCGCGCCGACATCCGGGCGCTGGCCGCGCGCGGCCTTCCCTTGGTGGCGCGGGACGAGGCACCCCCGCCCAGCGTGGCGGCCGCCCCGCCCGAAGCCCACCCGCGCCGGGCCGAGCCGCGGATCAATTGGCCGCAGGGGCGCTGAAACCGCGCCTGCCCTTTTGCGGCGCGGCCCCGACTGTGGCTTGATGCGCCCATGCGCGTCTCCGTCCTCCAGATGAACCAGGGCTCCGACAAGCCCGCCAATATCGCCCAGGCCCGCCGCCTCATCGAGGGCGCGGTGGAGGCGGACCGTCCACAGATGGTCAGCCTGCCCGAGACCTGGACCAACCTCGGCGGTGGGCGTGAGGCCCGCGCCGCCGCTGCGGAGGTGTTGCCCGAGCCCGGCGGCACGGGCGGCACCGCCTATGAATTCCTGCGCGAGGTGGCGCGCGGCGCGGGCATCCATGTCCATGGCGGCTCGATCATCGAGCAGGGCGAGGGCAGGTTCTTCAACACCACCCTGGTCTTCGACCCCACGGGCCGCGAGATCGCGCGCTACCGCAAGATCCATCTCTTCGACATCACGGGCCCGGACGGCACGGGCTATCGTGAAAGCGCCCTCTATGGCGGGGGCGAGAGCCTGGTCACCTTCGAGGCCGGCGGCGTCACCTTCGGCTGCACCATCTGCTATGACATGCGCTTCCCGGAGCAGTATCTCGCCCTGCGGCGACGCGGGGCCGAGGCCATCCTGGTCCCCTCCAACTTCACGCTGATGACCGGCAAGGACCATTGGGAGGTGCTGCTGCGCGCGCGCGCCATCGAGAGCCAGTGCTGGATCATCGCCGCCGCCTCCCATGGCAGCTACGAGGAACGCGGCGCCATGCGCCAGGTCTATGGCCATTCCCTGGTGGCCGACCCCTGGGGGCATGTGGTGGCCAAATGCTCCGACGGCATCGGCTGGGCCACGGCGCGGCTGGACCGGGCCCTGACCGCCCGCGTGCGGCGTGACATGCCCGTGCTCGAACACCGGCGCCTCGCGTGAGCATCGCCTTCCTGGCCGCGCAGACCGAGGCGGCGCAGGAGGCCCGCGAACGCCTGGTCGCGCGCTATGGCGACGCACCGCCCGAGACGGCGGACTACATCGTGGCGCTGGGCGGCGATGGCATGATGCTGGAGACGCAGCACCGCTTCCTCGGCCGCAACCGGCCCATCTACGGCATGAACCGCGGCAGCGTGGGCTTCATGATGAACGCCTATACCGAGGAGGATGTGCCGGAGCGCCTGGCCGCCGCCCAGGCCGCCCTGCTCCATCCCTTGCGGATGCGGGCGCACGGGCGGGACCGCACCCATGCCTCGCTGGCCATCAACGAGGTCTCGCTGCTGCGGGAGACGCGCCAGGCGGCCAAGCTGCGCATCCTGGTGGATGGCAAGGAACGCCTGCCGGAGCTGATCTGCGATGGCATCCTGGTCAGCACGCCGGCCGGTTCCACCGCCTATAATCTTTCCGCCCACGGCCCCATCGTGCCGCTCGATGCCAACCTGCTGCCGCTCACCCCCATCTCGGCCTTCCGCCCGCGGCGCTGGCGGGGCGCGCTGCTGCCCTCCACGGCGCGGGTGGTCTTCGAGGTGCTGGAGGCCGACAAGCGCCCCGTCTCCGCCACCGCCGACTACACCGAGGTGCGCGACGTGCGCCGGGTCGAGGTGCGGGAGGACCGGGGCGTCTCCATGACCATGCTCTTCGACCCGGCGCACAGCCTGAGCGAGCGCATCATCGCCGAACAGTTCACCGTCTGATGCCTGAGCGCGTCACTCCGGCTATTGAAGAAATCGGCGCGCGCGGCGACATCAAGGGCGTGCACAGCCGGACCCGCCGCCCCCAGTTCTTCTACACGACGACCCCCCTGCCCTGCCCCTATCTGCCGGGCCGGACGGAGCGGAAGATCGTGACCGAGCTCTCGGGCAATGAGAGCGAGGCGCTGCACGACCGCCTCTCCCGCGCGGGGTTCCGGCGCAGCCACAACATCGCCTATTCGCCCGTCTGCCCGGGCTGCGCGGCCTGCATCCCCATCCGCGTGCGCGCCCAGGATTTCGAGCCCAACCGGACCCAGCGCAAGCTCTGGGCGCGCAATGCCGACCTGGACGTGCGGGTGACGCCGGCCCGCGCCACGGCCGAGCAATTCGCGCTGTTCCAGGCCTATCAGCAGCAGCGCCACACCGGCGGCGACATGGCGGCCATGGGCTTCTACGACTACCGCGCCATGGTGGAGGACACGCCCATCACCACGGGCCTCGTGGAGTTCCGCAACGCCGAGGGCAAGCTGCTGGGCGCCTGCCTGACCGACTGGCTGAGCGACGGGCTTTCCGCCGTCTATTCCTTCTACGCCCCGGAGGAGGAGCGCCGCAGCCTCGGCGCCTATGCCGTCATGTGGCTGCTGGCCGAGGCGCGGCGCAGCGCCCTGCCCTACGTCTATCTGGGCTATTGGGTGCCGGAGAGCCGGAAGATGGCCTACAAATCCAGCTACCGCCCCGCCGAGGTGCTGCTGCGCGGGCAGTGGCGGCCGCTGGAGGACAGCGAGGCTTAACCCCCGAACCGGTTGTTCTTCGGGAACCCGTTGGGCGGCATCTTGCCCGCCCCCGCACGGTTGCCGCGCCAGGGGGTGATGTCGGCCTCCACCCGCACTCGTTCGCCCAGGCGCCAGGTGAGGCCCTCGGCGGCTGGGAACAGCTTGGCGTCGGCCAGTTCCGCGTCCTTGTAGGATTGCAGCTGCACGCCGCGGCCGCGCGTCATCACGGGAATCTGGTCGGCCGGGAAGATCAGCAGCTTCCGGTTCGTGCCGATGGCCGCCACCATGTCGCCTGCGGCCGGCTTGCACAGCAGGGCCTGCGCCTTGCCTTCCAGCACCATCACCTGCTTGCCGGTGCGCTTCTCGGCCAGGAGTTCCGCCCCTTCCACGAAGAAGCCCTTGCCGTCGGTGGCGGCCAGCAGGAAGCGCTGGCCCTCGGCGGCCACGAACATCGCGATGGGCTCGTCCTCATTGGGCAGTTCCACGATGAGGCGCAGCGGCTGGCCATCGCCCCGCCCGCGCGGCAGGGTCTCGGCCTTGAGCGTGTAGGCCTTGCCATTGGTGGCGAAGACCACGATGCGGTCGGTGCTCTGCGCGTGCAGGCGGAAACGCAAGGCGTCGCCTTCCTTGAAGCGCAGCTCGGCATCCTCGGCCAGGTGGCCCTTCAGGGCGCGGATCCAGCCCTTCTCGGAGAGGATGATGGTCAGCGGCTCGCGCTCGATGAAGGCGGTCTCGTCCACCACCACGGCGGCCTGGGCGCCATCCACGCGGGTGCGGCGGGCGCCAAGGGCGTTCTGCCGTTCCGCGGCCTCGCGCCCCTTGCCCTCGGGGATTTCGGTCGCGCCGAACTTCTTTCGCGTATCCTCGATCTCGCGCGCGATGGCGGACCAGCGCTTGGCCTCGCTGCCCATCAGGGCCTGCAGGCCCTTCTGCTCCTTGGACAGTTTGTCGTGCTCGCGGCGGATTTCCATCTCCTCCAGGCGCCGCAGGCTGCGCAGGCGCATGTTGAGAATGGCCTCGGCCTGCACCTCGCTCAGCCCGAAGGCGGCCATGAGCTTGGGCCGCGGCTCCTCCTCCGTGCGGATGATGCGGATGACCTCGTCGAGGTTCAGATAAACGATGAGGTAGCCGTCCAGCACCTCCAGCCGCCGCGCGATTTCACCCAGGCGATGCGCGGTGCGGCGTTGCAGCACCACATGCCGATGGTCCAGCCAGGCGCGCAGGACCTCGCGCAGGCCCATCACGCGCGGCGTGCGGCTCGCGTCCAGCACGTTCATGTTGAGGCTGAACCGGGATTCGAGCTGGGTGGCGCGGAACAGCGTCTCCATCAGCACCGCCGGGTCCACGGCGCGCGTCTTGGGCTCGATGACGATGCGGACCAGGTCGGTACTTTCGTCGCGAATGTCGCCGAGCAGGGGAAGTTTCTTCTCGTCCAGCAGCAGCGCGATCTGCTCGATCAGCTTGGATTTCTGCACCTGATAGGGAATTTCGGTGATGACCAGGTTCCAGGCGCCGGCCTTGCCGCGCTCCACCTCCCATTTGGCGCGCAGGCGGAAGCCGCCGCGGCCGGTCTCATAGGCGTCGAGGATGCTCTCGCGGCTTTCCACCAGCACGCCGCCGGTGGGGAAATCGGGGCCGGGCACATGGGCCATCAGCTCGGCCGTGGTCGCCTTGGGGTTCTCGATCAGGTGCAGGGCGGCGGCGCAGAGCTCGCCCGCATTGTGCGGCGGGATGGAGGTGGCCATGCCCACCGCGATGCCGCTCGCGCCATTGGCCAGCAGGTTCGGGAAGGCGGCGGGCAGCACCGCGGGCTCCCGGTCCTCGCCATCATAGGTGGCGCGGAAATCCACCGTGTCCTCGTCGATCTGGGACAGCAGCGCCTGGGCCACCTCGGTCAGCCGCGCCTCGGTGTAGCGCATGGCCGCCGCGTTATCGCCGTCGATATTGCCGAAATTGCCCTGGCCCTCGACCAGCGGGTAGCGGGCGGCGAATTCCTGCGCCTGGCGCACCAGCGCCTCATAGATCGAACTGTCGCCGTGCGGGTGATACTTGCCCATCACATCGCCCACGATGCGCGCGCATTTCTTGAAGCCCGAGGCGGGGTCGAGCTTGAGCTGGTGCATGGCCCAGAGCAGCCGGCGGTGCACGGGCTTCAGCCCGTCCCGCACATCAGGCAGCGACCGCGCCATGATGGTGGACATGGCATAGGCCAGGTAGCGCTCGCTCAGCGCCACCTGCAGGCTGGTTTCACGGATGGCGCCGCCCTCGGGCGTGATCACGTCATCGGGCATCTGGGGAACCTTGGTGCGTCGGGGGGTGTGTCAGGGAAAGCCGGTCCGCGAGCCGCGCCTCCAGTGCCTGCCGCGCCGGGGGCAGCGGGCGGTGCTGGAGGCCGAAGGCGTCGCGCGCCAGGAAGAAGCCGGTCAGGCGGAGTCCCGCAAGCCAATCCTGTGGCGTGGAGGCGGCATCGGGTTCGCGCAGGAAGGCGGGCAGGCGCAGCAGGCGGTCGGCATAGGGGGCGCCGGCCTCGGCGCTGACCGCCCGGCCGGAGCGGGGGGAGACCCATTCCAGCCCCACCCGCGCGCCGGTGGCGGCGCAGCTTTCCAGGTCCAGCCCATAGCCGAGATCGGCCAGCAGCAGCGCCTCCCACCGCACCACCAGCGGCAGGGCGGTGTCCGTGCCGCGCGCCAGCCCCGCGATGACCGAAACCAGCCCATGGAAGACGGCGGGATGCGCCTCGCGCTCAGGCAAGGCGCCCTCGGCCACCGCGCAGGCGGCGGCGAGGGTGGCCAGCGACAGGGCGTCCTCCATGGCCAGCGCCGCGGCGGCATGGACCATCTCGCCCGAGAGCGCGCCCAGCTGGTCCGCCAGCCGAGCCACCCAGCGCGCCTCGATCAAATTGCCGGTCTGCCAGAGCGCCGCCTGCCCGCGCGAGGCACCGCCGCGCACCAGGCCAGGATGACGCCCCTGCGCCTCGGTCAGCACGGTGGCCACCACGCCGCCCTCGCCATAGGGACGGGCGGACAGCACCACGGCGGGCGCTGCCCACTCCACGCTCATCCCTCATCCTCCAGGCCCAGCGCCCGGATGCGGCCGCGCTCCTCATCCCAGCCCGGCCGGTCCTTCACATTCAGGAAGAGGTGGATGGGCCGTTCGAGCAGCTGGGTCAGTTCCATCCGCGCGCGCTTGCCGATCTCGCGGATGCGCGCGCCGCCATCGCCGATGAGAATGGCTTTCTGCGTGGCGCGGGTCACGTAGATGGTGCACTCCACCCGGGCGCCGCCATCGGGGCGTTCGAGCCATTGCTCGGTCTCGACGGTGGCGTGGTGGGGCACTTCCTCATGGGTCTGGCGCAGGATCTGCTCGCGCACCACCTCGGCGGCCAGCATCCGGTTGGGCAGGTCAGACAGCTCGTCCTCGGGGAAGTGCCAGGGGCCCTCGGGCATGGCCTCGGCGAGCTTGGCCTTCAGGCGATCCAGGCCCTGGGACTTCTCCGCGCTGATCATGAAGGTCTCGGCGAAGGGCAGCAGGGTGTGCAGTTCGGCGGAGAGCGGCAACAGCTTCTCGCGCGGGATCAGGTCCACCTTGTTCAGCGCGAGCCAGACGGGCCGCGACTGCTGCGCCAGCTTCTCCAGGATGGCGCGCACCGCCTCCGTCAGGCCGGATTTCGCATCCACCACCATCAGGGCGAAGTCCGCATCCTTGGCACCGCCCCAGGCGGCGGAGACCATGGCGCGGTCCAGCCGCCGGCGGGGCGCGAAGATGCCCGGCGTGTCCACCAGCACGATCTGCGCCGGGCCTTCCATGACGACGGCGCGGATGCGGAAACGCGTGGTCTGCGGCTTGGGCGAGACGATCGTGACCTTGGTGCCCGCCAGCGCGTTCACCAAAGTGGATTTTCCGGCGTTGGGCGCGCCGAGGATGGCGACGAAGCCGCAGCGGGTGGGAGCGTCGGTGGTCATGCCTTCACCACCCCGAGCCAGGCCTCGGCCGCCGCCTGTTCGGCCGCGCGCTTGTTGGGGCCTGTGCCCTCGGCCTCACGGCCCGCGGCCGCGACGCGCGCATGGAACATGGTGTTCTCGCCCTCGCCACCGATGGAAGTCGTTACATAATCCGGCAAGCCGAGCCCTCGCTTCAACGTCCATTCCTGCAGCCGCGTCTTGGGCGAGCGTGGCGGCCGGGCCTGGCCCTGCACGGCTTCCGCCCATTCGCGCCGCACCAGATCCCGCGCGGCACCCAGCCCCGCTTCGAGGAAGAGCGCCGCCAGCAGCGCCTCCAGCGCATCACCCAGCACGGTGGCGCTTTGCCGCAGGGGCGCGTGGCGGTGCGAGGCCGCGATGCGCAGCGCCGCCGGCACGCCCAGCCGCTCCGCGATGGGCGCCAGCGTATCGCGCGCCACCAGCACGGCGATGCGCTTGCCCAGATCGCCCTCGCGCTCGGTGGGGTAGAGTTCGCACAGCCATTCGGCCATGCACAGACCCAGCACGCGGTCGCCCAGGAATTCCAGGCGCTCATTGCTGGGCGCCCCCCGGTTCTCGCCGGCATGGGAGGAATGGGTCAGGGCGCGTTCCAGCAGGGCGCGGTCCTGGAACACATGGCCCAGGCGCGCCTCCAGCGCGGCGATGGCGTCCGTCATCGCACCGCGGAGAAGATGCGGGCGTAGCGGATGGCGAAGGGCCAGCCCCACACCTCCCACCAGCGCGCGCTGCCATCCACCGAGAAGAAGATGAATTCCGCGCGACCCACCAGGTTGTCGAGCGGGATCACGCCCACCGCGCCGGGCACGCGGCTGTCCAGGCTGTTGTCGCGGTTGTCGCCCATGGCGAAGACATGGCCGGCCGGCACCACGAATTCGGGCGTGTTGTCGAGCGGCCCGTCATCGGATTGCTCGACGATCAGGTGGTTGTTCCCACCGGGCAGGAACTCGCGGAACAGGCGCACCGTCATGCGCGGGCCATCGCCCTCGGCCACGAAATCGCCCAGCGGCTCACGCCGCGCCGGCTCGCCATTCACGTGCAGGATGCCGCGGATGACCTGGATGCGGTCACCGGGCAGGCCCACGATGCGCTTGATGTAGTCCTGGCGCGTGTCACGGGGCAGCTTGAACACCGCCACATCACCGCGCTCGGGCATGCGGGCCCAGATGCGGCCCTCGAAGATGTTCGGGCTGAAGGGGATGGAGTGCCGCGAATAACCGTAGGAATACTTGGAGACGAAGAGATAATCGCCCACCAGCAATGTCGGGATCATGGAGCCCGAGGGAATGTTGAACGGCTCGAAGGCCACGGTCCGGATGCCGATGGCGATCAGCGCCGCGTAGAGGATGGTCTTGATGCTCTCAAGCCAGCCGCCCGATTTCTTTTTCGCCATCGAGGATGCGCTTTTCACCATGGGTCCGTTCGTTCAGGGGCGGGCGTGCCACCCGCGGGATCAAGCCCGGCCTTCAGGGTGTGTCAAGCAATCTGCGGTGCGCCGGGCGGGATGGGCACGGCCGTGATGATGACCTGCGCCTGGGCGTAGGGGTATTCGTCGGTCATCGTCAGCACGATCTCGGCGCGATGGCCGGGGGGCGTGATGGCGGCCAGCCGCCGCGCGGCCCCCCGGTCAGGCGCAGGGTGGGCTGGCCGGAGGGCAGGTTCACCACCCCCAGATCCTTCATGAAGACGCCCTGGCTGAAGCCGGTGCCCAGCGCCTTGCTCGCCGCCTCCTTGGCCGCGAAGCGCTTGGCATAGGTGCCGGCGCGGATTCGCTCCGCCCGGCGTTCGGCCTTGGCGCGTTCGATGTCGGTGAAGACGCGGGCGAGGAATTTCTCGCCATGGCGCGCCAGGACGGTTTCGATGCGCCGGATGTCGCAGAGGTCCGAGCCGAGGCCGATGATCATTTTTCGCCCTCAAGCGCCGGGCGCGGCATTCTGCCGCTTGGCTTACGCGCCGCCGAGGTCGCGCCGAGCGTGATGTTGCACTGGGCGCGCCGTCCGCTGTGCGGCCGGTGGCTGGACAGGGATCTCCCAACACCTTGGTGCAGCAAGGGCGGTGGCTCCATCAACCGCGCGCCCGATCAACCCTGACGACACCCTCGCAGGCCCGCAGCACGCCCATGACCTCGGCCAGGTGGCGTGTGTCGCGGACCTCCACGTCGAGGAAGAGGTCGCACTCGTCATCCTCGCGCCGGCCGAGCCGCATATTGGTCAGCCCGGCCTTCTGCCGGATCACGGAATTGGCCACGTTGGAGAGAAGCTGCGGCCCGTTGATGGCCGAGACGGTCAGCCGCGCCACATAGGCCGCGCCGCCCAGCCCCGATTGCTCCCACTCGACGTCGAGCAGGCGTTCCGGAGTGGCCGCGAAATTCTCCAGCATGTGGCAGTCATTGCGATGGACGGTGACGCCCTTGCCGGTGGTGACCACGCCCACGATGCGGTCGCCCGGCACCGGGTGGCAGCAATGGGCGAAGTTCAGCTGCATGCCGGCCACGATGCCGGTGATGGGCGCCAGTGGCACGGCGACGCGCCGCTTGTCCCCCACCCCGCTGCGGCCGGTCGGCATGCCGAGCCGCCCGCGCGGCGACACCAGCGCGATGGGCTCCACCGGGCGCGGGCCGCCGCCGCGCAGCTCCGGATAGGCGGCATGGACCACGTCGCGCGCCGTGAGGCTGCCGGAGGCGACGGCGTGGAACATCTCCTCCACGCCCGACTGGCGCAGCGTCTTGGCCGCGGGCTCCAGCGCCTTCTCGGTGAACTCCAGGCCGTTGGCGCGGAAGGCCTTCACGATGGCGGTGCGGCCTTCCTCGCGCGCGCGGGCCTTTTCCTCGGCCACGGCGTAGCGGCGGATGCGCGCCTGCGCCTTGCCCGACTTCACGAACTTCATCCAGGCCGGGTTGGGCTTGCCGCCCTTGGCCGTGATGATCTCGACCTGGTCGCCATTGTCGAGCTTGTGGTCGAGCTTGACGATGCGCCCGTTCACCTTGGCGCCCACGCAGGTGTCACCCACCTGGGAATGGACGTGGTAGGCGAAGTCCACCGGCGTGGCACCCTGCGGCAGCTCGATCAGGTCGCCCTTGGGCGAGAAGCAGAACACCAGGTCGCGGTGGAGTTCGAGCTTCGTCGCCTCCATCGCGTCATTGGCCTCGGGCTCCGTCTCCAGGATGTCAATCAGGTGGCGGACCCAGGGGTAGCTGCGCGCGGGGGAGGCCGTCTCGCCCTGCTTGTACACCCAGTGCGCGGCGACACCGTATTCGGCGACGCGGTGCATCTCGCGCGTGCGGATCTGCACCTCGATCTTGGCCTCCGCGCGGCGGCCGGGCAGCAGCACGCCCGTGTGCAACGACTGGTAGCCATTGGTCTTGGGCGTGGAGATGTAGTCCTTGAAGCGCCCCGCGATCACCTTGAAGGCGTCATGGATGGCGCCCAGCGCCAGGTAGCAATGCGCGCGCTCGGGCACGATGATGCGGAAGGCCATGACATCCGAGAGTCCCTCGAAGGTCACGTTCTTGGCCTGCATCTTGCGCCAGATGGAATAGGGCGATTTCTCTCGGCCCGAGACCTCCTCCACCGGCACCTCGTGCAGGCCCAGCACCTCGTGCAGTTCCTGCTCGATCTCGGTGATCATGTCGCCCGAGCGGCCGCGCAGCCAGGTCAGGCGCTGCGCGATGCTGGCCCAGCCATCGGGGTTCAGTTCGCGGAAGGCCAGCGTCTCCAGCTCGGTCTTGAGCTGCTCCATGCCGATGCGCTCGGCGAGCGGCGCGTAGATGTCGAGCGTCTCGCGCGCCGTGCGCTGCCGCTTCTCGGGCTTGGGCACGAAGGCCAGGGTCCGCATGTTGTGCAGCCGGTCCGCGAGCTTGACCAGCAACACCCGCAGGTCCTCGGACAACGCCAGCAGCAGCTTGCGCAGGTTCTCGGCCTGCTTGGTGCGCTCGCTCTGCACCTCGATGCGGCTGAGCTTGGTGACGCCATCCACCAGCCGCGCGATCTCGGGGCCGAATTGCCGCTCGATATCCGAAAGGCTGTGCTCGGTGTCCTCCACCACATCGTGCAGCAGGGCGGTGGCGATGGTGGCCGTGTCCATCCGGAAACCCGCCAGGATTTCCGCCACCGCGATGGGATGGATGATGTAGGGCTCGCCATTTTGCCGCGCCTGTGGGGCATGGGCCTCGGCGGCGAGGCGCCCCGCGCGGCGCAGCAGCTCTCCGTCCAGCCTCGGGTCGGCGGCGCTGGCGCGGGTGCAGAATTCGAGAACGGCGTCGAGGCCGGGGGGTCCGGCGTCCCCGCGGGAGACGCCGTCAGGCGCGCGCGCCGCCTCGGGCTGTCCCGGGGTGGCGCGCGAGGTCATGTCGGGGCGGGGGCCGGTGGCGGCTCAGTCCCGCCCGCCGCCCAGCTCGGCCGCGAGCTGGGCTTCGAGGTCGTCGGGGCTGAACTCCTCGGCGCCCATGTCGGCGGGGAGTTCCTCGTTCACGTCCATGACGCCGAAGATGTTCTCGTTGGTGTCGATGAGGTCCATCACCTCGTCCTCGACGGGCTCCGGCTCCGGCGCGCGGCTCAGGGACTTGATGAGGTCCTGTTCCAGCCCGTCCAGCGGCACGGTCTGGTCCGCGATCTCGCGCAGCGCCACGACCGGGTTCTTGTCATTGTCGCGGTCCACCGTCAGGGTCTCGCCCCGGCTGATGTTGCGCGCGCGCTGGGCCGCAAGGAGCACGAGCTCGAAGCGGTTCGGAACCTGGACGATGCAGTCTTCGACGGTGACGCGTGCCATGAAATACCTCGGCCAAGGATGTGCGGGCGCAGACGTGCTGCACCACGGCGAAACCTTCAGATAAGCGAAGGCCCCTCCCGGTGCAAGCGATCAGGCCGCCATGGGGCTGATCTCCTGCGGGGGCAGGGTTGCGATCAGCGCCGCCACCCCCTCCCCCGTCACCGGATGGGTCCAGCCCGGCGCCACCTCCGCCAGCGGAAGCAGCACGAAGGCACGGCCCGCCATGCGGGGGTGCGGCAGGGTCAGGCGGGGCGTGTCCAGCACCTGGCCATCATGGTCCAGCAGGTCCAGGTCCAGCGTGCGCGGGGCGTTGGGGAAAGGCCGTTGCCGGCCGAAGCGCGCCTCGATGGCCTGGAGATGGGCCAGCAGCGCCTCGGGTTCCATCGCGCCCTCCAGCCGCGCCACCCCGTTCACGAACCAGGGGGCGCCGGGCATGGGGGGGACCGGCGCGCTCTCCCACCAGCGCGAGAGGGAAGCGAGGCGCAGCCCCGGCAACTCGCCCAGCAATTGGGCGGCCGCCTCGCAGGTGGCGCGGGGCGCGCCGCCATCGGGGGCCGGCAGGCTGGCCCCGAGACCGACCAGGATCACGCGGTGGCCGAGAGCTTCGTGTGGAGCAGGCGCAGCACCTCAGGCGCGTCGGGCGGGATATGAGGGGTGAAACCCGCCACCTGCATCCCGTCCCGCGCCACCAGATATTTGTGAAAGTTCCAGCGCACCGGCCCGGCGCGGCGCGCGGCCCAGGCGAAGAAGGGGTGCGCCCCCGGGCCCCGCACATGGGTCAAGCCCGCCATGGGGAAGGTGATGCCGAACATGGTGTCGCAGAATTCCCGGATACGGTGGGCATCGCCGCTTTCCTGGTTGAAATCCTCGGAGGGGACGCCCACCACCACCAGCCCACGGCCCTCATACTGATCATGCAGACGCTGCAAGGCGGCGTATTGGGGGGTGAAGCCGCAAAAGCTCGCGGTGTTCACCACCAGCAGGACACGGCCGCGGAATTCGGAGAGCGGCAGCGGGCCGCCCTCCAGCGCCTCGAAGCCGAAGTCGAAGGCGGTGGGGTCGGCCAGGGCCGGCACGGCGGCGAGGCTGCCCAGCAGGCCCCCCGCGACCGCCCGCCGTCGTAACTCAGGCATAACGCTCCTCCAGCCAGGGGTCGGCGTTGTTGTGATAGCCGCGCACCTCCCAGAAGCCCGGCCGGTCCTCGGCCAGGAGTTCGATGCGCGTCACCCATTTGGCGCTTTTCCAGAAATAGTAACGGGGGATGACGATGCGCGCGGGGCCGCCATGCACGCGCTCCAGCGGCGCGCCGTTCCAGGTGTGGGCGACCATCGCCTCCTCCGCAGCAAAGACCTCCAGCGGCACGTTGGTCGTGTAGCCATCATAGGAGTGAAAGACGACGAAGCGCGCCTCGGGCTTCGGGCGGGCCAGCATCAGAATGTCGCGCGCCGCCACCCCCTTCCAGCGGTTGTCGTAGCGCGACCAGGCGGTGACGCAATGGATGTCGTTCACCCATTCCTGCTGCGGCAGGGATTGGAAGGCGTCCCAGTCCAGCGCCACCTTCTCCTCCACCAGGCCTTCCACACGCAGGCGCCAGCGTTCGGGCTTCACCTCGGGCTGCACGCCGAGGTCGAGCACCGGAAAATCCTGCACCAGGCGCTGGCCCGGCGGCAGGCGCTGGGCCTGGGGGGTGCTGGTCTCGCCGGTGAGAAGCCGTCCCTCGCGGGCCCATTGCTCCTTGGCGCGGACCAGTTTTTCGCGGAGCGCGCCGTGCAGGACGGCGTCATCGGTCATGGGGTGGTCGGCCATGGCAATTCCTTCGTGGGCGTCCCTCGCCCACCCTGGGGCCGGGCAGGCTCGACGCAATCATGGGTAGCAGAAAATACGGCCGCCACAATTCATTCCATGGCATGCCGTCGAGCTGGAATGATGGGCAGGCCCGGGCCATCACGCCAGCCCCCGAAACACGCAGGAAAATGCGCGCTGGGTTGCAGCCAAAGCCGCCCATCCGCATTTCCTGTTCATGGGCACTCGAACCGAAGACCGCCTCCTCACCGGGGCGGAGCGCGACGCGGTGCGGCAAAGCCGCCACCCTGACATTCAATCCCTGGACCGGGACGCCGTCCTGGCCCTGGCCCGCCGGCTGCGGGAATACCGCGACAAGGCGCGTGACATCGCGCGGGATCGCCGGCGCAGCCAGCGCGGCAAGGCCGAGCCACGCGGTGCCGGCCCCGCCCCGGCCGAGGACGGCGTGCTGCTGAAGAAGCAGGTCTTCGCCGCGGCCATGAAGCGGGTGAACAGCCGCATCGCCGCCCTGCAGTCGGGCGACAAGCGCGCGCAGACCACGGAATTCCTGCGCGAAGCCCTGGCCCGCAAGAAGGCCGCCCCGCGCCACCACCCCAACCCCGGCGCCACCGCGCGCGAAGGCATGAACCCGCTCGATGAAAAGCGCCAGATGACGGATGTGGACCCGCGCCAGGTGGGCAGCGTCTCGCAGCAGGTGAAGAACAACCAGGCCTCGCGCGACACGCGTTGAGAGGCGGCTTGGGGCGGGGGTTAGTCCCGCCCCTTGTCCCGCATGAGCCGCGCCTTGTCGCGCTGCCAGTCGCGCTTGGCGATGTCGGCGCGCTTGTCGTGCAGCTTCTTGCCGGTGGCGAGGCCGATCAACACCTTGGCCCGTCCCTTGTCGTTGAAGCGGATTTCCAGCGGCACGATGGTGGCGCCTTCGCGCGTCGTGGCGCCCGTCAACTCCCGCACCTGCTTCTTGTGCAGCAGCAGCTTGCGCGGACGGACGGGATCCATCTTCGCCATGAAGCTGCCGGCCTGCCATTCGCCGATATGGCAGCCGAAGAGGAACATCTCGCCGTCACGCTCGCCGGCCCAGGCCTCGCTCAGGCTGGCGCGGCCGGCGCGCAGGCTCTTCACCTCGGGCCCCAGCAGCACCAGGCCCGCCTCGATCACCTCGCCGATCTTGTAGTCGAAGCGCGCGCGGCGGTTCAGCGCCGCGGTGCCGTGGCTGATCAGCGGTTTCTTGCGGGCCTCGGCGGTGGCCATCAGTTCAGCAGCCCCACGTCCCGCATCGCCGTCTCGACGCGCGCCGCGGTGCTGGCCGCGATCGGCCCCATCGGCGGACGGCAGAAGGCGGTGCCGCGGCCCAACAGGCTGGCGGCATATTTCACCGGCCCGGGCGAGGTCTCGCAGAACAGCGCGTCATGCAGCGGCAGCAGGCGGTCCTGAATGGCCATGGCCTCGCAGACCTTGCCCTCGCGCCAGGCCTTCTGCATCTCGGCGCAGAGGCGGGGGGCGATGTTGCTGGTCACGCTGATGCAGCCATGCCCGCCGGCGGCGTTGAAGGACAGCGCCGTGTGGTCCTCGCCCGAGAGCTGGATGAAATCCGCCCCGCAGGTCACGCGCTGGTGCAGCGGCCGCGCGAGGTTGGCCGTCGCGTCCTTCACGCCCACGATGTTGGGATGCTTGGCCAGCCGGCCCATCGTCTCCGGCGTCATGTCGATCACCGAACGGCCGGGGATGTTGTAGATGAACATCGGGATGTCCACCGCATCCGCGATCATGGAGAAGTGCAGGAACATCCCCTCCTGCGTCGGCTTGTTGTAGTAGGGCGTGACGACAAGGATCGCGTCCGCGCCCGCCCGCTTGGCGTGCTGCGCGAAATCCACCGCCTCGGCCGTGCTGTTGCTGCCGGCGCCCGCCATCACGGGCACGCGGCCGCGCGCGGCCTCGATGCACAGCTCCACCACCCGTTTGTGCTCGGCATGCGAAAGGGTCGGGCTCTCGCCCGTGGTGCCCACGGGGACGAGGCCTTCCGTGCCCTCGGCGATCTGCCATTCGACGAGGTCGCCGAAGGCGCGCTCATCCAGGCTGCCATCGGCGTGCATGGGGGTGATCAGGGCGGTGAATGAACCGGTGAAGCGCATGTGGCGTTCCTCTCAGCCTCACACCTAATCCCGCGCGGCGCGCGTAACAAGGTTGGGCCGCGGCCATCGGCGGTGGAAGCGGGGGGCGCTTCGGGGGTAGAAGGGGGGATGCGAAGGAATTTCCTGCTTCTCGGCCTGCTTCTTCCCACCATTCCCGGCCCGCTCTCCGCGCAGACCCGCGCCGAGACCGGACGCCAGGCCATCGCCGCCGCCCAGGCGCAGCGCTGGGTGCAGGCGGAAGGCCTCGCCGCCCAGGCCGACCCGCTGGTGGCCAAGCTGGTGCGATGGATGCGGCTGACCACGCGCGGCGCGCCGGCCAGTTCGCGCGAGGTGGTGGAATTCATCGCCACCTCGCCCGACTGGCCCATGCCGCTGACCCTGCGCCGCCGCGCCGAGGAATTGCTGGCCACCGACCCCGATGACGCGCTGGCGCTGCGCCACTTCGAGAACAACCCCGCTTTGACGCTGGATGGCGCCACGCGCCACGTCACCGCCCTGCTCAACGCCGGCCGGCGCGACGCCGCCCTGGATGCCGCCACCCTGGCCTGGGCCGAGGACACCGAGGGCGATGCGGCCGCCGAGCCCGCCTTCCTGGCCCGCGCCACACCCCTGCTGGACGAACTCGCCCATGCCCGCCGCGCGGACCGGCTGGCCTTCGCGCGGGATTTCGCGGCGGTGCAGCGGCTGCTCCCCCTGCTCGATGCCCGGCATCGCGCCATCAACGAACTGCGCCTCGCCTATTCCAACGGCCGTGACGCCGACCCCGCCGCCGCCGCCCGCGACGGCGCCGCCACGCTGGAGCGCGCGCGCATGCTGCGCCAGCGCGACGAGGATGCCGCGGCGGCACAGGCCTGGGCGGCGGGCGCCGTGGCCCAGCGCGGCCTGGATCCTGACGCCCAGCGCGCGAGTTGGAACGAGCGGCACATCCTGGTGCGCAAGCTGCTGCGCCTGAACGAACCGGCGCTGGCCTACCAGGTGGCGGCGCAGCATGGGCAGACCGAGCCCGGCATCGCCCGCCAGGAGGCCGAATTCATGGCGGGCTTCGCGGCGCTCCGCTTCCTGAACGACCCCGCCCGCGCCCTGCCCCATTTCCAGCGCCTGCGCGCGGGCAGCCAGAGCCCCATCACCCAGTCGCGCAGCCTCTACTGGGAAGGCCGCGCCGAGCGGGACCAGGGCCGCGCCCGCGCCCGCTTCGCCGAGGCCGCCGCCTTCCCCGTCACCTTCTACGGGCAGATGGCCTCGCTCGCCTTGGGCGAGACGCCGGAACAGCTTTCCGCCCGCATCAACGGCGTCGCGGCGCCGCAGGCCAGCGCGGCGCAGACCCGAGCCTTCCAGGCCAACGAATTGGTGCGGCTGATCTCGCTGCTGGGCGAGATGGGCGAGGGCCGCCGCACCCGCCCCTTCCTGCTGCGCCTGGTGGATCTGCAGTCGAGCCCCGCCGAATACGCGCTGACCGCGCGGCTCGCCATCGCCATCGGCCAGCCCGACCACGGCGTCTGGGTCACGCGCCGGGCCAGTTCCCAGGGTGCCATGCTGGTACAGGAGGGCTGGCCCCGGCCCTTCCGCGCGCCGCCCAACCTGGCCGAACCGGCGCTGGTCTATGCCATCACCCGACAGGAGAGCAATTTCGAGACGACCGCCGTCTCGCGCTCCAATGCGCGCGGCCTCATGCAGCTGCTGCCGGCCACGGCGCGCGACGTGGCGCGGCGGCAGGGCATTCCGCACCAGCTCTCGCAGCTCATCAACGACCCGGAGCACAACCTGCGTCTGGGCTCGGCCTATATCCAGGAGCGGCTGGAACGCTTCGGCGGCGTGATGGTCTTCGCCGCCGCCGGCTACAATGCGGGCTCGGGCCGGGTGGACCAGTGGCTCGCCACCTATGGCGACCCGCGGCAGGGCACCATCCGCATGCTGGACTGGATGGAGATGATCCCCTTCGCGGAGACGCGGAACTATGTGCAGCGCGTGATCGAGAACGTCGCCGTCTATCGCGCCATGGACCCCGCTACCCGCGCCCTGCCCCACCCCATGGCCGAATGGCAGGCGTGAGCCCCTGGCCGAGGCGCGTCGCCTCGCTGGGCGGCGTGGGCTTCCTGCGGCCGGGGCCGGGCACCTGGGGTTCGGCGGTGGTGCTGCCGCTGGCCCTGCTGCCGGGCTGGGTGGCGCTGGCCGCCTGCGCCGCCTTCACCGTGGCCGGCTTCTGGGCGCTGGCGCGGCTGCCCGAGGCGCGGGAAGACCCCTCCTGGGTGGTGGTGGATGAGGCGGCGGGCATGTCGCTCGCGCTGGTTTTCGCGGATGGGCTGCTGGGCGTGGTGCTGGCCTTCGCCCTGTTCCGCGCCTTCGACATCGGCAAGCCCGGCCCCGTGGGCTGGGCCGACCGCCGGCACGGCGCCTTCGGCGTCATGGCCGATGACCTGGTGGCGGGCGCCATGGCGGCCGTGATCCTCTTGCTTTTCAAGCTTCTGGTGATGGGCTGATGCTGGACCAGGACATTCTGGACGACGCGGCGCGGCTGCTGTCGGAACTCCAGGCGCGGGGCCTGACCCTGGCCACGGCGGAAAGCTGCACGGGCGGGTTGATCGCGGCGGCGCTGACCTCGGTGGCGGGGTCCTCCGCCACGCTGCTCTGCGGCTTCGTCACCTATTCCAACGCATCCAAGGCGGCGATGCTGGGAGTCGAGCCGGGTGTGATCTCCACCGAGGGCGCGGTCAGCGAGAGTGTGGCACGCGCCATGGCCAGCGGCGCGCAATCCCGGTCCGGCGCGGACATGGCCGTGGCCTGTACGGGTGTCGCGGGGCCGGGGGGCGGCAGCGCCACCAAGCCCGTGGGCCTCGTCCACCTCGCCGCCGCGGGGGCCGGGGGCCAGGTGCTGCACCGCCGCTGCGTTTTTCCCGGCGACCGCCAGGCGGTGCGGGCTGCGACGGTGCGTGAGGCCTTCGCCCTGATCCGGGCGTTGCGGGGCTGAACTCCGCCCGAGGCGTGAAGCGTATGGGCGTGGCCTTGCGGCTTTGCTAAGCTCGCCCGATGCAGTCGCACTCCAACGCCCGATGCCCCGATGCCGGACGATGACGATGAATGGGAGGTGCCCGACGCCTTCCAGCCCGACCCTGCCGAATTCGCCTTTCCGCTGCAGGAACGCTTCGACAGCATCGTGACCGTGAAGGCCCAGGTGCCGCCCGACGCCACCTCCGCCGCCGCGCTGGGGGTGGAGCGCGAGGGCTCGGGCGTCTGGATCGACCAGGGCGGGCTGGTGCTGACCATGGGCTACCTGGTCATGGAGGCCGAGACCATCTGGCTGACGGCCCATGATGGCCGCGTGGTCCAGGCCACCCCCATCGCCACGGATTTCGAGAGCGGCTTCGGCCTGGTGCAGGCGCTGGGCCGGCTGCCGGGCATGCCGGTGGCGCCGCTGGGCGATTCCGACAGCCTGAAATTCGGCACGAGCTGCGTGCTGGCCGCGGCCGGGGGGCGAGAACATGCGGTGGCCTGCACCATTGCGGCCCGGCAGCCCTTCGCCGGCTATTGGGAATACATGCTGGACAACGCCATCTTCACCGCCCCCGCGCACCCGCATTGGGGCGGGGCCGGGCTGTTCGGGCCGGATGGGCGGCTGGCGGGCATTGGCAGCCTGATCCTCCAGCAGGGGCAGCCGGGGGGGAAGCGGCTCGACCTCAACATGGTCGTGCCCATCAATGAATTGCTGCCCATCCTGGAGACGCTGCGCCGCACGGGCCATTCCGGTCGGCCGGCGCGCCCCTGGCTCGGCCTCTATGCCACCGAGGATGAGGAGACGGTGGGGGTCGGCAGCCTCGCCAAGGGCGGCCCGGCCGAGCGTGCCGGGCTGCGCCCGCGCGACCGCATCCTGGCCGTGGATGGGCAGGCGGTGAATGACCTCGTCTCGCTCTGGACCGCGGTGCGAGCGGCGGGGCCGGCGGGGGCCGCGGTGAAACTCACGGTGTCGCGCGGGCAGAAGCAGATGGACCTGTCCATCACCAGCAGCGACCGCGCCCGGCACCTGAAGGCGCCCCGCCTGCATTGACGGGCGCGCCCGTCGGGGGCGGAATGGCCCCCAACGGAAAAGGGGAAACGCCATGGCCCGCATCGCGCTGGTGGTGGAATTCACGCTCAAGCCCGGGGCGCATGCCGCCTTCGACGCCGTCATTCGCGACCACGCCGCCGGCACGCTGGCCGATGAGCCAGGCTGCGAGCGCTTCGACGTGCTGCAGCCGCGCGGTGCGGACGGGCAGCCCGACCTTTCGCGTGTACTGCTCTACGAGGTCTATGCCGATGATGCGGCCTTCCAGGCGCACACGCAAAACCCGCGCCTCGCCCGCACCCGCGCCGCCTATGCCGATCTGATCGAGGGGCGGCGCATCCAGGTCTGCGCGCTGTGACCGCCCTTCCCAAGGGCGCGGTGGATGTGGACCTGCACCCGATGGTGCCGGGCCTCGCCGCCCTCGAGCCTTTCCTCGACCCGCTCTGGCGCGACCAGATCCACCAGCGCGGGATGGAGGGGTTCGAGACGCAATCCTATCCGCCCAACGCCCCCAAGACGGTGCGCGCGGATTGGCGCCCGGCCGATGGCTCCAAGCCCGCCAGCACCATCGAGCAATTGCGCGCGCAGGTGCTGGAACCTTGGGGGATTTCGCGCGGGATCGTGACGCCGCTCTATGGCGTGCAGCTCGTCTTCAACGAGGACATGGCGGCGGGCTTCACCCGCGCGCTGAACGAATGGACGCGGGCGCGGTTCCTCGATCAGGACCCGCGCCTGGCCGCCTCCATCATCCTGCCCATGTTCAACGCCGAGCACGCGGTGGCCGAGATCGAGCGCCTGGCCCCCGACCCGCGCTTCGTGCAGGCCATGGTGCTGGTGATGGGCGAGACGCCGCTCGGCCGCCGGCACAACTGGCCCATCTTCGAGGCGCTGGTGAAGCATGACCTGCCCCTGGCCATCCATGCGGGGTCCTCCTGGCGCAACCCGGTGACGTCCCTCGGCTGGGCGTCCTGGTACATGGAGGATTATGCGGCCAACCAGCAGGCCTTCCAGTCCACCCTCGCCTCGCTCATCACCGAGGGCGTGTTTTCCAAGTTCCCCACGCTGAAGGTGGTGCTGCTGGAGAGCGGCGTCTCCTGGCTGCCCGCCTTCCTCTGGCGCCTGTCCAAGACCTGGAAGGGCGTGCGTTTCGAGGTGCCCTGGGTGGACCGCTCGCCCATCGAGATCGTGCGCGAGAACGTCCGGATGTCGGTGCAGCCCTTCGACGCACCGGAGGATGCGGAAACGGTGGACCGGCTGATGAACCACCTGGGCTCGGACGAAATGCTGCTATGGTCGAGCGACTGGCCGCATTGGCAGTTCGACGGGCCGCCGCGCCTGCCGCCCGGCATCGGGCCGGAGCTGATGCGGAAGATCTGCGTGGAGAATGCCCGCGCCACCTACAAGCGCCTCGCCTGGGAGACCGTGCCATGAACGTGATCCGCCCCGAAGCCGCCCCGGGACGCCCCCTCGCCGCCACGCAGGGCCTGGTGGATGTGGACATCCACCCCCGCGTGCGCTCGCTGCACGACTACGACCCGTACCTCTCGGCCGAGATGCGGCACCGGCTGCACAGCTACGGCATCCGCCCGCGGCACGGCTTCGTGAAGGGCACGCCCTATTTCAAGTCGCAGCCGCTGGCCTCGCGCCGCGACGCCTGGACGCCCGAGGGCGGCACCCCCGCCAGCGACCCGGGCTTCACCGCGACCCAGCACCTGGATTTCCACGGGGTGGATGTGGGGGTGCTGAATCCGTTGCAACCCTCGGGCCAGGGGGACATGAACAACGCCTTCTCCACCGCCATGGCCCATGCCGTGAATGAGTGGCAGCTCGACCAATGGGTCGCGGTGGATCAACGGCTGCGGGCCAGCGTCGTCGTCCCCTATGAGGACCCCGAGGCCAGCGCGGCCGAAATCCGCAAGCGCGCCGGTGATGCCCGCTTCTGCCAGGTACTGCTGATGAGCCGCACCAGCCACCCCCTCGGCAACCCGAAATACTGGCCCATCTTCGAGGCGGCGCAGGAGGCGAACCTGCCCATCGGCATCCATGCCTTCGGTTATTCCGGCTGGCCCATGACCAATGGCGGCTGGCCCAGCTTCTACATCGAGGAGGTGAGCGAGCACGCCACCTCCTGCCAGTCGCTGGTCAACTCCATGGTCATCGAGGGCGTGTTCGAGCGCTTCCGGCGGCTCAAGATCGTGCTGATCGAATGCGGCTTCGGCTGGCTGCCCTCGGTCGCCTGGCGGCTGGACAAGCTCTGGCCCACCCTGCGCGACGAGGTGCCGCATTTGAAGCGCGCGCCCTCCGAACAGATCCGCGAACACATCTGGGTCAGCACCCAGCCCGTCGAGGAACCGCCCCGCCCCGAGCAATTGCTGGACTGCATGGGCTGGATCGGCTGGGACAAGATCCTCTACGCCTCCGACTACCCGCATTGGGACTTCGACGATCCGCGCCACGCCATCCCCTCCTACATCCCGGAGGCGCAGCGGGCCGCGATCTATGGCGGCAATGCCCGCCGGGTCTACGGCTTCTGATGCCGCGCCATGTCGTGGGGCCGGTGGAGGAGATTCCCCCCGGCGCCCGAAAACTGGTCGAGGCCGAGGGCAAGCGCGTCGTCGTCTTCAACCTCGATGGCGAGTTCTTCGCGCTGAGTGACCGCTGCCCGCACCAGGGCGGCCCGCTGCACAAGGGCCCCGTCATGGGCCTCGTGGAGAGCCCCTGCCCCGGCGAATACCGCTATGGCCGCGCCGGCGAGATCGTGCGCTGCCCCTGGCACGCCTGGGAGTTCGACATCCGCACCGGACGCTCCCGCTTCGACCCGCGGCGGATGAAGGTGCGCGCCTTCCCCGCCTGCGTGGAAGATGGCGCGACCCTCCAGGCCGAGACCTTCCCCGTGCGGGTCGAGCAGGCCTATGTGGTGGTGGAGCTGTAGAGCCTAGGATTCCTGCGGCACCCCGGCCGCGAGATACATCCGCACCGCCTCGGGCAGGCTGCGCACGCCCAGCTTCTCCATCAGATGCGCGCGGTGGACTTCCACCGTGCGCGGGCTGATGCCGAGCTTGGCGGCCGTGCCCTTGTTGGACTGGCCGGAGACCAGCGCCGCCAGCACCTCGCTCTCGCGCGGCGTCAGGGTCGCGATGCGCGCCTGGGCCTCGGCCGCGCGCGCCTTCTCGTCCACCGCGGCGCGGGCGGCCTCCAGCGCCTCCTCCACCGCGCCCAGGATGCGTTCCTCGGGATAGGGCTTCTCGATGAAGTCGTGCGCGCCGGCGCGCATGGCCCGCACCGCCAGCGGGATGTCGCCATGGCCCGTCACGATGATGACGGGCAGCGCCAGCGGACGGCGGCCCAGCAATTCCATCACGGCCAGCCCGTCGCGCCCGGGCATGCGGACGTCGAGGATGATGCAGCCGGGTTCCAGCCCCGCCTCGGCGGCTTCCAGCAGCGCATCCCCGCTCTCGTGCAACACCACCTCATGCCCTGCCGCCTGGAGCAGCAGCGCGAGCGAACGGCGGATGGCCGCGTGGTCGTCCACCACATGCACCACCTGCCTCATGCGAGGGCCATGTGCAGCGGCAGGTCCAGCACGAATTCGGTGCCGCCCCCGGCCCTGGCGCGCGCGGTGATGCGCCCGCCATGGGATTCGATGATGGTGCGCGCGATGGACAGGCCGATGCCCATGCCCTCGGCGCGGGTGGAGACGAAGGGTTCAAACATGCGTTCCGTCACCTCCTCCGGCAGGCCGGGGCCGCGATCGGCCAGGATGACCCGCGCCATGCCGCCCTCGGCGGTGAGCGAGACAGCGAGGCCGCGCTCCATCTGACCTTCCGTCGCCTCTATGGCGTTGCGCAGCAGGTTCACGAAGACCTGCTGCAGCTGCACCCGATCCCCCATCACGGCATGGCCGCCCTCGGGGACGTCCAGCTCCACGGGCAGCTTCTCCTCCGCGCGGGCGGCGCGGAACAGGGCCACCGTGTCGGCCAGCAGGGGGCCGAGCTCGACCGTGGTGCGCTCGGTCTGGCCGCGATCAATGAAGTCGCGCATCTGGCGCAGGATGGCGGCGGCGCGGAGCGTCTCGGCCGAGGCCTCCTCGATCGCGGAACGGGCCGCGGCCAGGCGCCCGGGGTCGGAGGCCGCCTGGTCGAGCCAGCGCAGAGACGCCCGCTGGAAGTTCGAGGCCGCGGTCAGCGGCTGGTTCAGCTCATGCGCGATGCCGAGGCTCATCACCGTCAGGCTGTCCGCGCGGGCGATGCGACGCATGGCGGCCTCGGCCGCGCGGAGGCGTTCCTCGGCCGCGCGGCGGCGCGTCACGTCGCGCGCCACGCCCACCACGCCCAGCACGCGGCCCGCGCTGTCGCGCCAGGGGGCCTTGATGGTGCGGTAGCAGCGCGTGACGCCGCGTTCGAGCACGATCTGATCCTCGAATTCCATGGTGCGGCCGGCCGCCAGCACGGCGCGGTCCTGGGTGTCGAAGCGTTCCACCACGTCGGGCCGCGTCATCTCCGCGGCGGTTCGGCCGATGCAGTCACGTTCATTCCAGCCCATGGAGCGCGCGGCGGCGTCATTGATAAGCACATAGCGCAGGTCCCGGTCCTTTACGAAGATGGGCTCGGGCACCGAGCGCACGACGGATTCCAGCAGCAGACGATCATCCTCGGCGGTACGGGCGAGATGGGTGGTGCGGGCGGCCGCGCGCTCGGCCCGCGCGGCCTCCTGCCGCAGCGCGCCCTCGGCGGCCGCGATGGTCGCGCCCAGCGCCTCGAATTCCGCGACACGCAGGCCCCCAGGCCGGGGGGCCCGGATGGCCGCCAGCGCCGCCAGCAGGCGGCGGGCAAACTGGCCGGCCAGCAGCAGCCCCAGCGCGATCATGGCGAGCCCCCCGCCCCATTGCAGCAGGGCGGGGCCGGTCCAGCCGGCGGAGAAGCGGGATTCCGCCTGCCCCGCCACCACGACCCAGCCCGCCAGCGGCAATGGCGCGGCGAACAGCACGACCGAGGCGCCCCCCGGCCCCGGCGCGCGCAGGGTGGTCGCGCCCCCAGGCGCGCGCTGGGTGGCAGCGCCCGCCGCCGCCAGCGCCGCGCGCAGGGGGGGCGGTGCCGTCCAGGCGGCAGCATCAGGCGCGAGGCCGTGCGCGGCCACCACGGCGCCGTCCGGGTCGAGCAGCATCAGGAAGGCGTCAGGCGGACGTGTGGCGCGTGCCAGGGCCTCCAGCAGCACCGTTTGCGTCACCGGGGTGGCGAGCGCCCCCAGCACCACCCGGTCGCGCAGCACCGGCACGGCCAGGACGAGCTGGTCCCGCGGCCCCGCTTCCTCTTCGCCATGGCGGCCGACCACCGCCACGCCATCGCGCATCACCTGTGCGAGCGCGGCCGCGGGCACGGGGGGCGGTCCCTCGGCCTCGCCCCGGGTGTGGAGCGGGGGGCGGTCCGACGTGGCGGTGGAGACCAGCGTGATCCAGGGGCCGCGGCCGCCCAGGGCACGGCGCGCCTGCTGGCGGAAATCCTCCTCCGCCGCCGGCCCCGCATCAATCAGCGGCGAGGCGGCCAGCGCCTCCAGCAGCACGGCGCGCGTCTCCACCTGGTCCGCGACGGCCAGCGCCCCCGCGCCGGCGGCGGCAGCGAAGCTGGCTTCCATGCCCGCGCGCAGCCGCGAGGCCAGGTTGAAGGAGGTGATGAGGCCAAGCGCCAGCGCCGGCATCAGCAGCAGCAGCGCCAGCAGGGTGATGTGCCGGGCCAGGCCCGGCGCGGGTTGCGCGTGCCCACCCGCCTCCGCGGGCAGATCCCCCGGCTGGAGCGAAGCGGCTGCCGTGCTGTGGCCCAACATGCCGGCAGAATGCCCGAAACCATGGCAGGGAACCAGCGCGCGGAGGGCCATGTTCCGGCCCGTGGCGGCGGCATGCTACCCTTCCCCCTCAGGGCTGAGCACAACCTTCGCGGACCTTACCGCATGCGGCCGGAGGCCAGAGCATTTTGGAAGCACGTATGAAGACGGCGCTGATCACCGGCATCACGGGGCAGGATGGCGCCTACCTGGCGCGCTTCCTGCTGGGCCGAGGCTACCGGGTGTACGGGCTGCTGCGGCGCTCGGCCTCGGCCGACGTCATCGGCGAAAGGCTGCGCTGGCTCGGCATCGAGCGCGAGGTCGAGATGGTGGATGCGGATCTCGTGGACCTCTCCTCCATCCTCCGCGCGGTGCAGGCGACACAGCCGGACGAGGTCTACAACCTCGCCGCGCAATCCTTCGTGAAGACCAGCTGGACCCAGCCGCTGCTGACGGGGCAGGTGACGGGTATCGGGGCGGTGAACATGCTGGAGGCGGTGCGGCTCGCGGCACCACAGGCGCGCTTCTACCAGGCCAGCAGCAGCGAGATGTACGGGCTGATCCAGGCGCCCATCCAGAACGAGACCACGCCCTTCTATCCGCGCAGCCCCTATGCGGCCGCCAAGCTCTACGCCCACTGGATGACGGTGAACTACCGCGAGAGCTTCGGCATGCACGCCAGCAGCGGCATCCTGTTCAACCATGAGAGCCCGCTGCGCGGCATCGAGTTCGTCACGCGCAAGATCACGGATGGGGTGGCGCGCATCAAGCTCGGCCTCACGCAAACGCTGTCACTGGGCAACCTGGACGCCCGGCGCGACTGGGGCCATGCGGCCGACTATGTGCGCGCCATGTGGCTGATGATGCAGCAGGAGACGCCGGCCGATTATGTCGTGGCCACCGGCCGCACCACCAGCGTCCGCGAGTTCTGCCGCCTGGCCTTTGAACATGTCGGCCTGGACTGGGAAGCCCATGTGACGGTGGACCCCGCCTTCCTGCGCCCCGCCGAGGTGGATGTGCTGCAAGGCGATGCCACCCGCGCGCGGGAGCGGCTGGGCTGGGAGCCCGAGATCACGCTGGAGCGGATGGTGGCGGAAATGGTGGACGCCGACCTGGAGCGGCTGCGGCGTCGGGGGGGCTGAGCAAACTGGGGCGACCAACGGGACTCGAACCCGCGACATCCAAGACCACAACCTGGCGCTCTACCAACTGAGCTATGGCCGCCACAGTGCGGCGAGGGTTTAGGCCGCGGTGCACGGGACGTCAACGCCGCCCCGGCGCGCCACAGGCATGGCGGTGCGTCACGCGAAAGCCAGCGCCGCGATGGGCGGCAGATGCGCGGAGAGAAGCCGCCAGCGCGCGCCGCCCGCCTCGCCCAGCCAGAGGTTTCCGGTGGTGGAGCCCATCGCCAGCCGCCCGCCCGCCGCATCCACCACCAGGGCGTGGCGATAGACGAGGTCATAGCTGCCGGCCGCCGGCAGCCCCTCGCCCAGAGCTTCCAGGGTCGCGCCGCCGTCTTGGGTGCGGGTGACCACGAGTCGGCCCGCCACCGGCACGCGGCACTCGTCCTTCACCGCGGGGGCGAACCAGGCGGTCGCGGGATCGGCCGGATGCGCCGCCACCGCGAAGCCGAAGCGCGACGGGGCGGGTGCCGTCACCTCCACGAAGCTCTCGCCACCATCGGTGGAGCGGAAGATGCCGTTGTGGTGCTGCGCCCAGAGCACCTCGGGCGTGGCGGCGCAGGCGGCCAGCAGATGCACGTCCTGCACGCCCGGGTCGAATGCCTGCGCGGGCGGCATGTATTCGGCGCGCAGGCCCCGCCCGCCCAGCCGCCAGCTGTCGCCGCCATCGCCGCTCAGCCACACCCCGCCGGTGGAGATGGCGATGGCCATGCGGCGCGGATCGCGCGGGTGGATGACGATGGAATGCAGCCCCGGATCGTCATAGCCACCGCCCACCCAGGATGCGCGCTCCGGCACGTCCCAGAGGCCGCGCACGAGTTCCCAACTCGCGCCGCGATCGGCGCTGCGGAACAGCGCGGCGGGCAGCGTGCCGGCCCAGAGCACGCCCGGCTCCGCGCCGGCTGCGAGCGTCCAGATCATGTCGAGCGGCTTGTCGCCTTCCTTCTCCTTCGGCAGGGCTGGCACGCCGATCTCGGTCCAGCTCGCCCCACCATCCTCGGAGCGGTGCAGCTTCGCGCCGAAATGGCCGAGCCGGAGCGCCGCATAGAGCGCGCCGTCGCGCTTGTCGTGCAGCACGGCCGAGACCGGCTCGCCCAGGAAGGCGGGGGTCGGGATCGCCCAGCCCTCGCCCTCGGGCGGGCAGATGAAAAGTCCCTTGCGGGTGGCGACGAGCAGCCGCTCGGACATGGCCTATCCTCCCGAAAGCGCCTGGAAGACGAAGATGTCGTCGCCCTCGCCCACCGGGTCGGCGAGCCCGGCGCGGTCCGCGACGGGTAATTCGTTGACGAAGATCGCGACGTGCTTGCGTAGGCGGCCATGCTCGTCGAGCAGGTAGCCGCGCAGCCGCGGGTTGCCGGTGAAGACATGCTCCAGCACCACGCGGACCGTGTCGCCCGGCGCGTCCATGGCCGGGCAGTCCAGGTGGCGGCGCAAATTGGGCGTGAAGCTGACGCGGGGCATGGTCGTCACCATGCCCCAGTCAACACTTTACTTCAAGGTTTAGTGTTGGGCGCCCCTACCCGGCCGCGCGGGCCGTCCCCGCCCCGCGCGCCGCGACCCAGGCGCCGAGCCGGGCCAGCGCCTCTTCCAGCACCGCGGCGTTCTTGCAGAAGGCGAAGCGGGCATAGTGGCTGGGCGGATTGGCACCGGCGTAGAAGGCGGTGACGGGAATGGCCGTGACCTTGGCTTCCTCCGTGATGGCGCGGCAGAAGGCCACGTCGTCGCCGGTGAAGCCGATGGAGCGGATATCGGCCGTCACGAAATAGCTGCCCATGACGGGCAGGGTCTCGAAACCCAGCGCCTGGAGGCCGCGCGTCAGCAGGTCCCGCCGCTCGGCCAGCTCGCCCGAGAGGCTATCGAAATAGGCGTCGTCCTTGGCCAGGCCCACGGCGACCGCCCGCTGCAGGTTGGGCGGCGTGGTGAAGGTCAGGTTCTGGTGCGCCTTGGCCACGTTGGGCTGGAGCGCCGCGTCGCAGGTGACATAGCCCACCTTCCAGCCGGTCAGGCTGAAGGTCTTGCCCGCGCTGCCGATGCGCATGCAGCGCTGCCGCATGCCAGGCAGCGTCATCAGCGGGATGTGCTTCCAGCCATCATAGGTCAGGTGCTCATAGACCTCGTCGCAGATGGTGTAGCAGTCGTGGCGCTCGATCAGGTCGGCGAGGAAAGCCAGTTCGGCGGCGGTGAAGACCTTGCCCGTGGGGTTCATGGGCGTGTTGAACAGCACGGCCTTGGTCTTGGGGCCGAAGGCGGCGGCAAGCTCGGCGCGCGGCAGCTCCCACTTGGGCGGGGACAGGCGCACCAGCTTTGGCACCGCGCCCAGCAGCTTCACCACGGGCAGGTAGGTGTCATAGAGCGGCTCGATCAGCACGCATTCGTCGCCGGGGTTCAGCACGGCCATGAGGCAGGCGGTGATGGCCTCGGTGGCGCCGGAGGTGACGACCACCTCGCGGTCCGGGTCCACCTCAAGCCCGTAGAAGCGGCGATTGGCCTCGGCGACCGCGCGGCGCAGCTCGGGCACGCCGGTCATGGGGGGGTATTGGTTGCGACCGTCCTTCAATGCCGCGGCGGCGGCCTCGATCACGTCCTCCGGGCCGTCATAGTCGGGGAAGCCCTGGCCCAGGTTGATCGCGCCATGCTGCACGGCCAGGGCGGACATGACCGTGAAAATGGTGGTGCCGGTGGCGGAGAGGAGGTGGTTCATCGGCTGCATGGGCATGTCCTGGCGCGGAGGCGGAGCGGTAAGCCTCCCAGAATGGCCCCGGCCTGCCGGATGTGCAATGCGGGCGCCGCCACGGTTTGCCCGCCCTCTGTGCAGCCTGCCTCCGATGCGGGCTACGGAGCGGCCGGAAGGGGGGGCAAACCGCCCCAACAGCCGATTGCGCCGTGGCATGGCGCGTGCAAAACACCCCATGCCTGGATCGAGCGCGGCGCGTATCGCGCCTTCGACGGGCGCCGGGGAAACGCCGTGGGCCGCCCATCCAGCCCGCGCCATGCGACGACGGATGCGATGAAAAAGATCGAGGCGATCATCAAGCCCTTCAAGCTCGACGAGGTGAAGGACGCGCTGCACGAGATCGGCCTGCAGGGCCTGACGGTGGTGGAAGCCAAGGGCTTCGGCCGCCAGAAGGGCCATACCGAGCTGTACCGTGGCGCCGAATACGTCGTGGACTTCCTGCCCAAGGTGAAGATCGAGGTGATCTGCGCCGATGACATGCTGGACCGCGCCGTGGAGGCCATCCAGGCCGCCGCCCGCACCGGCCGCATCGGCGACGGCAAGATCTTCATCTCGGACATCCAGGAGGTCATCCGCATCCGCACCGGCGAACGGGGCGAAGAGGCGGTGTGAGTTTCCCGCCGCCCGGGCCATCCGGGTGGCGGGCAAGGCTTATCGCAGCACGCCGGCCCTGGGCGCGTCCCTGGTCGGTGGTGTGGCGGCTGCGGGGGCGGAACACCCCCCCGCGGGAACGTGAACAGGGACGCAGGAACAGGACAGAGACGACATGTCGATGAATTCCCCCGAGGCCGTCTCCAAGGTCATGGAAATGATCAAGGAGAACAGCGTGGAGTATGTGGACTTCCGGTTCACCGACCCCCGCGGCAAGTGGCAGCACACCGCCCAGCATGTCTCCACCGTCGAGCCGGACACCTTCGAGGACGGCATCATGTTCGACGGCTCGTCCATCGCCGGCTGGAAGGCGATCAACGAGTCCGACATGATCCTGATGCCGGACGCGGCCAGCGCCTGCATGGACCCCTTCTCGGCCAAGCCGCAGCTGATCCTGTTCTGCGACATCTATGAGCCCTCGACCGGCCAGCGCTACACGCGCGACCCGCGCTCGACCGCCAAGAAGGCCGAAGAGTACCTGAAGTCCACGGGCCTGGGCGACACCGCCTATTTCGGCCCCGAGGCCGAGTTCTTCATCTTCGACAACGTGAAGTTCGGCACGGGCGGCAACTACGGCATCTACCAGCTCGACAGCATCGAGGGCCCGCAGGCCAGCCTGAAGGACTTCCCCGAGGGCAACATGGGCCACCGCCCGGGCGTGAAGGGCGGCTACTTCCCCGTTCCCCCCGTGGACAGCGAGCAGGACCTGCGCGCCGAGATGCTCTCGACCATGATCGAGATGGGCGTCGAGGGCGAGAAGCACCACCACGAGGTGGCGCAGTCCCAGCATGAGCTCGGCACGAAGTTCGGCACGCTGGTGAAGCAGGCCGACATGATGCAGATCTACAAGTACTGCATCCACAACGTCGCCCACAGCTACGGCAAGTCGGCCACCTTCATGCCGAAGCCGATCTATGGCGACAACGGCTCGGGCATGCACGTCCACCAGTCCATCTGGAAGGACGGCAAGCCGATGTTCGCGGGCAATGGCTACGCGGACCTGAGCGAGATGGCGCTGTACTACATCGGCGGCATCATCAAGCACGCCAAGGCGCTGAATGCCTTCACCAACCCGAGCACGAACAGCTACAAGCGGCTGATCCCGGGCTTCGAGGCCCCCGTGCTGCTGGCCTATTCGGCCCGCAACCGCTCCGCCTCCTGCCGCATCCCCTACGCGACGAGCCCCAAGGCCAAGCGCGTGGAAGTGCGCTTCCCCGACCCGACGGCGAACCCCTACCTCGCCTTCGCCGCCATGATGATGGCGGGCCTGGACGGCATCAAGAACAAGATCCACCCCGGCGATGCCATGGACAAGGATCTGTACGACCTGCCGCCCGAGGAGCTGAAGGGCATCCCGACCGTCTGCGGCTCGCTGCGCGAAGCCCTGGGCGCGCTCGCCGCCGACCATGAGTTCCTGCTGGCCGGCGACGTGTTCTCGAAGGACCAGATCGAGAGCTACATCGAGCTGAAGTGGACGGAGGTGTACCGTTTCGAGCACACCCCGCACCCGGTCGAGTTCGAGATGTACTACTCGGTCTGATAAAGACCGGCGGCCGGCACCCCGGCCGCCACCTGAATGGCCCGTCGCCAGGAATGGCGGCGGGCTTTTCTTTGCCCGCGCCTCAGCGCCCGGACAGCATCCGCCGCAACACCGCGGCCATGGCCAGCATCCGTTCCCGCTCGGCGAGGCCGGGCTCCGAGGCCAGCCTCGCGTGGAAGCCATCCGCCATCAGGCCCATCACCACGGCCAGCAGCGCCGGGTCCAGCGCCGGGTCCACCTGGCCCTGGCGTTGCGCCGTGGCCAGCACCTCGCCCAGCCGCGCCTCCAGCCGGCCATGGAACCGGGCCAGGATGGCGGCGATGCGCGGGTTGTGACTGGCCTCGGCGGCGATCTCGGCGCGCAGCGCGCCGCCCAGCCCGCCGCTCGTCGCGTGGTCGCGGGTTTCCACCCCGAAGGTGATCAGCGCGTCGAGGACATCGGGCGCGGCCGCCGCCCGCTCCACCTCGGCCAGGCGCCGGGCGAGGTCATCCTCGGCGATGGCCTCGATGATGGCCTCCTTGCCCGTGAAGTAGTGGTAGAGGTGGCCGGGGCTCATCCGCGCCGCCTGGCAGATGTCCGCCATGCTGGCGCCGCGGAAGCCCTCCCTGCGGAAGCATTCGACAGCGGCGTCCAGCACCTGGCGCCGCCGCTCCTCCCGCAGGGCCTCGTCAAGCGGCCGGCGCGTCATGTGGCGACGGCCGGTGCTCGCCCAGGCGCAGGCGCGGCGAAGAGGATCGCGTAGAGCGCCGGCACGGCGAACAGCGTCAGCAGGGAGGCGAAGGCGAGCCCGGCCATGATGGTCACAGCCATGCTGGCGAAGAAGGCGTCGCCCAGCAGCGGCACCATGCCCAGGATGGTCGTCGCCGCCGCCAGGAAGACGGGGCGAAGGCGGCTGACCGCGCCATCCGTGATGGCCTCCGACAGCGCCTCCCCTTCCGCGATGCGCGTGTCGATCTCGTCCACCAGCACGATCGCGTTCTTCATCAGCATCCCCGACAGGCTGAGCAGCCCGAGCAGCGCCGTGAAGGTGAAGGGCATGCCGGTGGCGAGCAAGCCCAGCGCCACGCCGCAGATGGCCATGGGCACCACCGCCCAGACGATCAGCGGCTGCCGCAGCCGGCCAAACAACAGGACGGAGATGACCAGCATCGGGATGAAGCTGAAGGGCAGCTGCGCGCCCAGCGCCGTCTGCGCGCGCTGGGAGTTCTCGAACTCGCCCCCCCATTCCAGCGCGTAGCCGGGCGGCAGCGGAATGGCCTCGATGCCGCCGCGGATGCGCGCGAAGGCATCGGCCGCCGTCTCGCCAGGGCCCGGGTTGGCCTGCACCGTCAGCGTCCGCACGCGGTTCCGCCGCTGGATCAGCGTGTCCTCCTGCACCGTCTCCAGCCGGGTCATGAGCTGGGAGAGCGGCACATGCGCCTGCTCGGCCGGGCTCCAGACCAGGCGGTCCTGCAGCTGGCCCATGTCGCCGCGCTCGGCCTCGGGCGCGCGGGTCAGGATGGGAATGATGGTGTCGCCCTCGCGGTACTCGCCCGCCCGCACGCCCGAGGTGGCGAAGAGCAGCGTCTGCGCGATGTCGGTGCGGGCCACGCCCGCCACGCGCATGCGCTCCTCCTCCAGGCGGGGCACGGCCACCAACTCGCGCGCGTGCCAGTCGTGCCGAAGGTCGGTGATGCGGCCATCCTGCTCCAGCCGCGCGATGGCCTCGGCGGCCAGGGCGCGCAGCACATTGGCGTCGGGCCCCGAGAAGCGGGCGGCGATGCGCGCCTCGGCGCCGGGGCCGAAGACCAGGCGCTGCACCCGCACCTGCGCGTCGGGGTGGGTGGCGGCGATGCGGCGCGCGAGGTCGCCTTCCATGCGCGTGATGGCCTCCAGGCTCTCGGCCCGGATGATGAACTGGCCATAGCCCGGATTCGCCCGCTCCCCCTGGTAGGTCAGCATGAAGCGCGAGGCCCCCTGCCCCACGAAGCGCGCAACCGAGACCACGCCCTCCGTCTCCAGGATCATTTGGTCAATGGGCGCCATGGCCGCGTCGGTGGCGCGGATGTCGGTGCCCTGGGGCAGTTGGAAATCCACCAGGAAGATGGGCGTGTTGGAATCCGGGAAGAAGCCCTGGCGCACCATGCCGAAGGCCCAGACCGAGGCGCCCGTCAGCAGCACCAGCATCGCCATCGTCAGCCAGCGCAGGCGCAGGGTGCCCACCAGCAGCCCGCGATAGGCGCGGTAGGTGCGGCCGGCATAGGGATCGGTCGCCTCTTCCTTCCCGGCCTTCAGCAGGTAATGGCCAAACAGGGGCGTCACGGTCACGGCCAGCAGCCAGCTCAGCAGCAGCGACATGGCGATGACGGCGAAGAGCGAGAACAGGAACTCCCCCGTCTGATCCGGCGAGAGGCCGATGCCCGCGAAGGCCAGGATGCCGATGACGGTGGCGCCCAGCAGCGGCATCTGCGTGCGCCCTGCGGCATCCGCCGCCGCGTCCCGCGCGGTGCGGCCGCGCTGCATGTTGATCAGCATGCCCTCAGCCACCACCACCGCATTGTCCACCAGCATGCCCATGGCGATGATCAGCGCGCCCAGCGAGATGCGCTCCATCTCCAGGCCCATGATCCGCATGCCGAAGACCGTGCCCGCCACGGTCAAGAACAGCGTGCCGCCCACCACCAGCCCGACCCGCCAGCCCATGAACAAGCACAGCACGCCCACCACGATGGCGACCGAGACGGCGAGGTTGAGGATGAAGTCGTTGATGGCCTCGTCCACCACCTCATGCTGCTGGTAGATCGGGTGCAGCTCGACGCCCAGCGGGATGTAGGGCGCCATGGCCTCCAGCCGCGCGGCCACCGCCTGCCCCACATCCACGATATTCGTGTCCGCGATGGCCGAGACGCCCAGGGTGAAGGCGGGCAGGCCGTTGAAGGCCACGATGCGGGGCGGGTGGCGCACCGGCTGGCGCGAGACGGTGGCGAGGTCGAGCAGCGCGATCTGCTCCGTGGTGCCGGCGCGGCCGATGCGGATGCGCTGCAAGGCCGCCACCGTGTCCAGGCTGGGGCGCAGCGCGAGGCGCAGGTCCCGCTCGCCCACCTGGGTCCTTCCCGCGGAGGCGACGGCATTCTCGTTCTGGATGGCCTGCACCACGGCGTCGAGCGGAATGCCGAGCCGCGCCAGGCGCTCCTGCGTCACCTCGACCAGGATTTCCTCGGCCACCAGCCCAGCCACCTCGACATCCGCCACGCCGGGCACGGTCAGCAATTCGCGCCGCATGAGGCGGGCGATCTCGCGCTGCTCGCGCTCATCGAAGCCGGGCGCGGTGACGGCGTAGTAGAGGCCGAAGACATCGCCGAAATCATCGTTCACCGAGGGCCGCCCGGCGCCCGAGGGCAGCTGCGCCTGGGCATCGCCCACGCGGCTGCGCAACTCGTTCCAGGCCTGGGCGATGGCGGTGGAGGGCAGCGTCGAACGCAGCTCCACATCAATCTCGGACACGCCCGGCCGTGAGCGGGAGCGGACGATGTCGAGCTGCGGCATCTGCTGGATGGCGGATTCCAGCACCTCCGTCACCTCGCGCTCCACCTCCTCGGCGGTGGCGCCGGGGTACTGCGTGGCCACGACGGCGATGCGGATGGTGAAGGCAGGGTCCTCCAGCCGGCCGATGGTGGAGATGCCCCACCATCCGCCCAGCAGGCAGGCCAGCACCAGCAGCCAGGTGTGGATGGGGTTGTCTATGGCGCGGCGCGCGATGTCCATCCGCATGGGCTATTGCGCGTCCATGGGGCGCACGCGCATGCCTTCGCGCAGGCGCGCGGCGCCGGCGGCGACGATCACCTGGCCGGGTTGCAGCCCTTCGGCCACCACCACGCGCTCCCCGGTCACCGCGCCCAGCGCCACCTCCTGGCGACGCACTTCGCCACCCTCCGCTTCCACCAGCCAGACATGGGGCGGTGTGCCGGTGACGATGGCGGCGATGGGCACCGTCAGCTCGGCGGCCGGCGCGGCGCGGCCGGTGTAGCGGGCGCGGACGGCCACGGTCATGCCCGGCAGCACGGCCACCCCCTCCGGGTGCGGCATGCCGAAGCTGACCTGATAGGTCTGCGCGACGGCGTCGGGCTGGGTGCGGTGCTCGCGATAGGTCAGTGGGAAGCGCATGTCGGGGCGCGAGGGCAGGATGGCCTCCACCTCCAGCAGATCCTCCTGGCCGACCACGGCCACCAGGTCCTCCGGCACGGAGATGGCCACGCGCAGCTCCGTCACATCCTGCACGCGCAGCACCGCCGTCCCGGCCGCCACCACGGTGTAGGGGTCCACCAGACGCTGCGTCACCAGCGCGTCGAAGGGCGCGTGCAGCGTGGCGTGCTCCAGGTTGCGCCGCGCCTGGCGCAGGGCCACGTCGCGCAGGTTGAACTGGGCCTCGGCCTCGTCAATCACCGCACGCGCCACCGTGCCGGGGGAGAGGCCGCGGTTGCGCTGCCAGGTGCGCTCGGCGAGGCTGCGCTGCACCTCGGCCTCCTGCACCGCGAGGCGCAGATCCTCGGGGTCGAGTGCGGCCAGCAGGCTGCCGCGCGGCAGGCGCTCGCCCTCGCGCACGGGCATCTCCGTGATGCGGCCGCCCACCTGGAAGGCCACCTCCACCGTCCGCACCGCACCGACGCGGCCCACGAAGGTGCGGGTGCGGATGCCCGCGGCGGGTTCCAGCCTTTCAAGCTTCACGGTCCGCACGGGCTCGGGCGCGGACGCCGCCTCCTCGGCGTCGTCGCAGGCGGAAAGCGGCAGCAGCGCGCCGCCCAGCAGCAGGCCGCGGCGAGGCAAGACGAAACGACGGCTCATGCGCCTACTCCCGGCACACCGGCGCCCAGCGCCTTGTGCAGCCCGACCACGGCCAGGGCCTCGGCCTCGCGCGCGGCGGTGAGTTCGATGCGGACCTGCAGCAGGTCCTGCTCGGCCTGGAGCCGGTCCAGGAAGCCCACCAGCCCCTGTGCGTAAAGCCGCTCGGCCCCCCGCAGGGCGCGCAGCGCGGCCGCCTCCGCCGCCGCCAGCCTTTCGCTTCGTGCGCGCTGGGCGGTGAGGTTGGTCAGCATGCCCTCCACCTCCTCCACCGCGCCCAGCACGGCCTGGCGGTAGGCCAGGGTGGCCTCGGCCAGGGCGGCGCCCCGCGCCTCGATATTGGCGCGCCGCACACCCCAGTCGAAAAGCGGCATGGACAGCGAAGGCCCGCCCGCCAGGAAGGTGAGCGGCCCGGCGGGGTTGAGGAAGGAGGCACCGACCGCGGTGGCCGTCACCTGCAACCCCCCGGTCAGCGTCAGGCGCGGCCACATCTCGGAACGGGCCACGCCCAGTTCGGCGGCAGCGCGCAGCACGGCCAGCTCGGCCGCGCGCACATCGGGGCGCGCGCGCAGCAGGTCGGCCGGCACGCCGGCTTCCACCAGGCCGCGCGCGACAGGTTGGCGGGGTTCGGCCGGGCCAGTGTCCAGCGCGGGGTCGGGCAAGGGGTCGGCGGCCAGGGTGGCGAGGCGCCGCGCGGCCCGCGTGGCCGCAGCACGTGCCAGGGGAATTTGCGCCTCCACCTGTCGCAGCGAACTGCTCGACCGGTCCACGTCGAGGTCGCTGGCCAATCCGGCCCCGCGCCGCTCGGTCGTCAGCCGCACCAGGCTGCGCTGGGCGCGGGCGGAGGCCTCCAGCAGCCAGGCGCGGCGCTGGGCGGCGCGGAGTTCGAGGTAGGTCTGCGCCACCTCGGCCGCGAGGGAAAGGCGGGCGGCCTCGGCCTGCTGCTCGGCGATGGCGGCGGCGGCACGGGCGGCCTGGGTGGTGGCGGTGGCCCGGCCGAAAAGGCTGACCTCCCAGCTCGCATCCAGCCCGCCGCCCCAGGTGACGGTGCCGCGCGGCTGGGACAGGCCCGCGCCCAGGTCACCGCCGAGACTGGGCAACTCGCCCGCGATGCGCCGCTCGCCCCGAACCTGCGCGCCAAGGCCGAGGCCAGGAAGGAACTGCGCCTCGGCCGGCACGAGCTGCGCGCGCGCCTGCGCCACGCGCTGCGCCGCCTGTGCCAAGTCCAGGTTGTCGGAAAGGGCGCGCGCCACCGCGCGATCCAAGAGGGGGTCGTCGAAGCGCGCCCACCAGGCGGCGGGGTCCACGCGGGGGCCGGGGCGGGTGGCCTCGACCTCGCCCACCCATGCCACCGGCAGGGGGCGGGCGGGGGCCAGGGAGGGAAGCTGTGGCATGGCGCAGGCGCCGACGGAGAGGCCCAGGCAGGCCGCCGCGAGCCGCATGGGGCGTGCGCGGGCGGGAGCGCGCGAGAAGGTCATGGAGGGGTGCAACATGCGGGCCTTCGCTGTGCGTGCCCCCAGGGGATACCGGGGCGACAGAAATTAGAATGATCATTCTAATTAACGACCGGGCGCCAAAACAGCAAGGCCCGCCACCGGAACGGTGACGGGCCTGCAAGGTTGCCGGAATTGCTAAGCTTCAGTTGGCCGGCGAGGTGCCCGGCATCTCGCCCAGGTCGAACCACATGCCGGCGAAGGCGATCAGCCCCTCGCGCGCCGGGCCGGGCAGCAAATGCTCATCCGGCCCATGCTGCTGGCAGCCGCCATAGCTGTGCGGCACCCACACGAGCGGCACGTCCAGATGGTCCACGAAGACATCGCCCGGCAGCCCGCCCGAGGAGTTCGGGATAATCTGCACGCGCTTGCCCAAGGACCGCTCCATGCTCTCGGCGGCCCAGCGCACCCAGGGGTGGTTGGGCGGCGTGCGCGAGGCGCGCATGCCCACCCCGGCATTCTCGATCCGCACCTCGGGGAAACCCTGGGCGTCGAGGTGGCGGCGGATGGCGGTCTCGAAGCTGTGCGGGTCCGTGTCCACGGTGTAGCGAATGTGCAGGGCCGCGCGGGCATCGGGCGCCACGGCATTGACCGGGTTCTCCGGCCGGCCGCTGACCATGGCCAGCACGATCAGGCTGTTCCAGCCATAGATCTTCTCCGCCGCCGTGAGGCCCGGCTCGCCCCAGTTGGCGTCAATGGTGGCGGCATCGCCGCCGGCCTCCACCTCGCAGCCGTCGAGCACCCCCTTCACCTCGGCCGGCACGCCGTTGCGGGGCAGCAGGTCGCGCACCAGGATCTTGCCGTTCCGGTCCACCATGCTGCCGATGGCATGCGCCAGCACCACGGCGGGGTCGGTGGTCAGCCCGCCCCAATGGCCCGAATGCACGCCGCCCGCGCGCAGCTTCAAGGCGAGATCGAAGCGGAAGATGCCGCGCGTGCCGGTCGCGATGGTCGGCACGGCCGGCGCCACGCGGGGCCCGTCGCTCGCGATCAGCGCATCGGCCGTCAGCTCCTTCGCGTGCGCCGCCACGAATTCCCGAAGGCCGGCCGAGCCGCGCTCCTCCGCCATTTCCAGCACCAGCTTCACGTTGAAGCCGAGGCGACCGGCGCGCGCCGCCAGCACCGCCTCCAGCGCCAGCAGGTTGATGAGGTGCTGGCCCTTGTTGTCGGCCGTGCCGCGGCCATACCAGCGGCCCTCGCGCTCGGTCAGGCGCCAGGGGGCGAGGCCTTCGCTCCATTGCTCGTCGAGGCCGCGCACAGTGTCGCCATGCCCGTAGAGCAGGATGGTCGGCCGCGAAGCATCCTCGATGCGGGTCGCGATCATGATGGGGCCGAAGCCCTCCTGCGGGTTGGGATGGATGGCGCAAGTGAAGCCCATCCCCTCGAGCCAGGGCTGGATGCCCTGCTCCAGGTAGCGCGTCAGATGCGCCTCGAAGCCCGGCTCCTGCGCGGTGGAGGGAATTTCCACCAGGGCGCCGAGGCGCGCCTTCAGCGTCCCGTCATCGAACAGGGCGGCGGCGCGGGCCAGGGCCTCGCGGCGGCGATCAGGGGCGGTGTCCATGCTGTGGTCCTCGTGTTCAGCGGGGGGCTTCGGCGCGCCACCGCAGGAAGGGGGTGATGTCCGGCCGGCGGTCCGGCACACGGCTTTGCCCCAGGATGTCGAGCCCCGCGGCCGGCGCCCCATCGGGCACGGGCAGTTCCAGCCGCAGCGCCAACCCATCTTCGGCCAGGCCGAAATGCCCGCCAACCCCCAGATGGAGCCCGGCATCCCCGCGCAATTCGCCATCCGTGATCCAGGCCGTGCCCTGATCCACCCGGATGCGCAGCAGCCCGCGCTCCACCGGGGTGGAGCCACCGCCCAGCGCCCGGCGCAGCGCGGCCTCGGCGGCGGCGACATCCTCCCAGCCCAAGGCCGCCACCGCGACGGGGGCGTCGAAGCCGCCCACCACGCCGTCGCGCAGCGCGATCTCGGCCGAGCCGGAGAGGCTGCGCAGGGCCGCGCTGGAGTCCATGCCCTCGGCCGTCAGTCGGAAGCTGCCCGCGAGCCGCCCGGCCGTCACGTCCAGCGGCCGTCCGAAGACGGGGCCGCCCAGCGACACTCCTTCGAACCCGCCATCGAGCCGCAGGCGGCGGGTATCTCCGGAGGGCTCGATGCGGGCTTCCAGCTGCGCCTCGCCGGCCAGCAGCGTGGCGCGGCCATCGGTCAGGCGCAGACCGGTCGCGTCCCCGCGCAGCGCGGCGGAGGCCGCGGTCAGTGCGGGCAGCCCCGGCACAGACACCTGCTCGGCCGTCAGGTCCAGCGCGAGGTCGAGCGCGCCCGCCGCGGCGAAGCGCCACCGCTCCGGCGCCGGCAGGGGCAGGCGTTCGAAGGCCAGGCGGCCCGTGGCGGCGGGGCGGCCTTCCCGGCCGGGGGCGATGCCAAGCTGTCCGCGCGCCCGCGCCGCGCCCGCCACGAATTCCAGGTTCTCGGCATTCCATTGCCCGGGCCGGTGGGCCAGGGCGGCGACGACCGAGAGCGACCCCTCGCCCAGCCAATCGAGCGCGGCGCCCTCGGTGAAACGCCCGAGCAGCCGCGCGGCACCCGGATGACGCAAGGTGAAGCTGCCTTGTCCCGTGCGGGCACCGAAATCGAGGGTGGTCTGCCATTCCAGCCGGGCCTCGGCCAGCTCGGCCTCGGCGCGCAGGGCCAGCGCCTCCAGCGGCCCGGCCCCCGAGGCGCGCAGCCGCAGGGGCTGCGCCGAAAGCCCGGGGTGGTCGAGCCCCAGCATGGCCAGCACGGGGCCGGCCGCGCCCTCGGCCTCCAGCGACATCTCGTGCAGCCGCGCATCGTCCAGCGCGCCCGTCAGGGTGAAGTCGAGCCCCAGATGCCGCGCCGTCAGCCGCCGCAGCAGAAGGCGCCCGCCCTCCGCCGCGCCGTCCAGCGCCAGGCGCTCGAACACCGCATCGCCCAGCGCCAGCCGCCCGAAGCCCAGGCGCAGCTGCACATCGCTGCCCCGCCCGGCGGCGCGCAGGGCCTCCATCACCGCCGGCAAGGCGGGGCCGGATTCCAGCGCGTCGAAATCGAGACCGAGAGCGAGGCGCGGCCGCGCCCCGGCCCGCCAGACGAAGCCGCCTGTCACCGTGGCCGCCCCCCAGCGCGCCCGCAATTCCGAGACGGAGTATTGCGGCCCCTCCACCGCCAGGCGGAACCTTCCCTCGGCGCTGCCCGCCCCCGGATGGAGCGCGGAAGGCCAGCCGATGGCGCCGGCCAGCGCCCCCGCCTGCTCCGAACGGAACGACAAGGCGAGGTCCAGCATCGGCCCCTGCCCGGCCCCGGCCAGCCGCACCTCCGTCCCGCCCGGCAATTCGGCCGCGACGTCCGACAGGGCCAGCCGCTCTCCCTCCAGCCGCGCGGAGGCGCGCAGCCTGCGCAGCGGCAGCGGGCCCAGGCGCGACTGCTCGGCCGCGAGGTCGAGCACAACCGGGATGGCCGGGCTCGTCGTGCCGCGCAGCGCGGCGAGCCAGGGCTCCACATCGAGGCTGGGCGCCGCCAGCGCCGCGCGGAATTCCGAACCGGGCCCGAGGGTGAGGGTGGCGGAACCGCGCACCCGCTGCTCCCCGAATTGCAGCGACATGTTGCGGGCCACGATGCGCTCGACCCCCGCCTCCAGCTCGGCCGTGGCGCGGAAGGCGCCGGGGGGCGCGGGCAGGAGGGCGGCAAGGCGCGGCCCCTCGGCCTCCAGCCGTCCCTCGAAGCCGCCCTCGGCCAGCAAGGCGCCACGGGCGCGCAGGCTGGCCCCCTGCACCTCGCCCAGGAAGTCGAGTGCGGCCACCCCGTCATCGGAGGCGGGGCGCAGCAGGGCCTGGAAGCGCATGGGACGGCCACGCCAGGCGAGGCTGCCCTCGGCCGTCATCGCCTCATGGGGCGCGCCAGCGCGGAGCCGGGCGGTGACGCCCTCGACCACGGCGCCGCCCAGGATGACCTGGCTGTCCTCGATCTCGGCGTCGAAGCCGGCGGGAAAGGCGGGCTGGAAGACGCCGGGCAGCGAGGTCAGTGGCCAGGGCAGGTGGATGACGGCCCCCAGCAGCGCCATCTCCCGCACCTCGATGCGGCCGAGCAGCAGGGCCGGCAGCGCGAGGCGCAGGCGGATGCCCCGCGCCGTCATGCGGATGTCGTCCTCATCCCAGCCGATCAGCAGCCCCTGCGCCTCCATCCGCGGCTGGGGCAGCAGCTCGACCGAGATGGGCCCGGTGATGGCGACGGCGCGGCCCAGCCGTTCGGAGGCGATGGCGGCCAGCGTGCCGCGGTGTCGGTCCCAGTCCAGCGTGCGCGGGATGGTATAGATGGCGACCGCGCCCAGCGCGGCCGCGAAGGCGAGGATCAGCGCGAGGAGGCGCGCGCCCCTCACCTGCCCCAGCCGCCGCCGCCTGGCGTTTCCAGCACCAGCACGTCATCCACGCCGAGATCGGCCTTGCCGGCATTGCCGGGGATGGGCGTGGTGGTGCCGTCCGCGCGCTCCACCCATTGCCGGCCGGGCGCGCCATCGGCGCCGCCATGCAGCCCATGCGGAGCCACGTTGCGGCGCGAGGCCACCACCACCGCCTGCATGGGCCGCAGGAAGCGGATGCGCCGGCGCGAGCCGTCGCCGCCCCGCCACTGCCCCGCGCCGCCCGAGCCGCGCCGGATGGAGAATTCCTCCAGCCGCACCGGGTAGCGCATCTCCAGGATCTCGGGGTCGGTCATGCGGGTGTTGGTCATGTGGGTCTGCACGGCGCTGGCGCCCTCGAAGCCAGGGCCCGCGCCCACCCCGCCGCAGACCGTCTCGTAGTACTGGTACTGCGCGTCGCCGAAGAGCAGGTTGTTCATCGTGGCCTGGGCGCTGGCGCAGGCGTCCAGCGCGGCCAGCAGCGCGTTGCAGGTCATCTGGCTGACCTCGGTGTTGCCGGCCACCACGGCGCGGCCGGGCTCGGGGCTGAGGAAGCTGGCCGGCGGCACGATAATCTCGAGCGGCTTCAGGCAGCCATCATTGAGCGGGATGTCCTCGCCCACCAGGGTGCGGAAGCAGTAGAGCACCACGGCGCGGCAGACGGCGGGCGGCGCGTTGAAATTGTCCGGCCGCTGTGGGCCCGTGCCGGTGAAGTCAATGATGGCGCGACGATTGGCCTGGTCCACGCGGACCTCCACCACCAGCGGCGTGCCGTCATCGGTGCGCGTCTCGAAGCGGCCATCCTTCAGCTTCGCCAGCACGCGGCGGACGCTCTCCTCCGCGTTGTCCATGACGTGGCGCATATAGGCGCGCACCGTGTCCAGGCCGAAGGAGGCGACGGCCGCGCGCAGTTCCTGCACGCCGGTCTCGTTCGCCGCCACCTGCGCCTTGATGTCCGCGATGTTCACGTCCGGCGCGCGGGCGGGGTAGCGGGCGCCTTCCAGCAGGGCGCGGAACTCGGCCTCGCGGAAGCGGCCCTGTTCCACCAGCAGGAAGTCGTCAATGACAACGCCTTCCTCCTCCAGCGTCGCGGAGCCAGGCGGGGTGGAGCCCGGCGTCAGGCCGCCGATATCGGCGTGGTGACCACGGCTGCCCACGAAGAACAGGATCTCCGTGCCGGCTTCGTCGAAGACGGGCGTGATGACCGTCACATCCGGCAGGTGCGTGCCGCCATTGTAGGGGTTGTTCAGGGCCACCACGTCGCCGGGCCGCAGTGTGGCGCCACGGCTGTTGATGACGGTCCGCACGCTCTCGCCCATCGCGCCCAGATGCACCGGCACATGCGGGGCATTGGCGACCAGCGCGCCCGTCGCGTCGAAGATGGCGCAGGAGAAGTCCAGCCTCTCCTTGATGTTCACGCTCTGGCTCGTGTTCTGCAGCACCGTGCCGGTCTGCTCGGCGATGGCCATGAAGAGGTTGTTGAACAGCTCCAGCATCACCGGGTCGGGGCGCGAGGCATCGGCCTCCCGCGCCGCCGCCCGCGCCTCGACGCGGTGCAGCACCAGGTGGTTGAGCGGTGTGACGCGCGCCTCCCAGCCGGGCTCGACGACCGTGGTCGCGATGGCTTCGCGGATCAAGGCGGGGCCACGGATGGCGTCGCCCGCGCGGAGCGCCTCGCGGTCATGCACCGGCGCATCGTGATGCGCGCCGGCCATGAAGACCCGCACGCGGTCCAGCAGCGGGATCGCCTCGCCCGCCGGGCGGGGGGCGAGCGGCGTCTCCGCCACCGCGTCGCCAGGCAGGGTCACCTCGACCACCGCGGCTTCAATGACCACGGGGCGTTCGGGCGTGGCGAAGCCGAAGCGGGCGCGGTGGGCGGCGGTGAAGCGTTCCAGCAACTCGGCGGCGTCGCCCATGGGGACGGGCAGGAAGCTGTCGGTACCGGCATAGCGCAGATGGACGCGGTGCTGGGCCGTGAGGGCCGTGGCGTCAGCCCCCTGGCGCGCCAGCTCTTCGCGGCCCGCCTCCTCCAGCGCCGCGAGGCGCTCGCGCAGGGGGGCGATGGCGGCCTCCTCCAGCGAGGCCTCGATGGCCGCCTCGCGGATCACGGACTGGTCGGCCAGCCCCATCCCGTAGGCGCTGAGCACGCCCGCGAAGGGGTGCAGGAACACCGTCTCCATGCCCAGCTCGTCGGCCACCAGGCAGGCATGCTGCCCGCCCGCGCCGCCGAAGCAGGCCAGGGTGTAGCGCGTCACGTCATGGCCGCGCTGGAGCGAGACCTGCCGGATGGCATGCGCCATGTTGGCGACGGCGATGCGGAGGAAGCCTTCGGCGACCTCTTCCGGCGATTGGCCGATGCGGGCGGCGAGTTCGCTGAACTTCGCCCGCACCGTCTCGGCATCGAGCGGCTGGTCGCCATCGGGGCCAAAGATGGCCGGGAAGTGCGCGGGCTGGATCTTGCCCGTCATGACGTTGGCGTCGGTCACGGTCAGCGGGCCGCCACGGCGATAGGCGGCGGGGCCGGGCACGGCGCCCGCGCTGTCCGGCCCCACGCGGAAGCGCGCGCCGTCATAGTGCAGGATGGAGCCGCCGCCGGCCGCCACCGTGTTGATGGCCATCATGGGCGCGCGCATCCGCACGCCGGCCACCACGGTTTCGAAGGCGCGCTCATACTGGCCGGCATAGAGCGCCACATCGGTGCTGGTGCCGCCCATGTCGAAGCCGATGATGCGCTCGAACCCCGCCATGGCCGCGGTGCGCGCCGCCCCCACGATGCCGCCGGCGGGACCGGAGAGGATGGCGTCCTTGCCCTGGAAGGCGCCGGCTTCCGCGAGCCCGCCGGAGGATTGCATGAAGAAGAGCCTGGGGCCGGCGCCAAGCTCTTCCGCCACCTGCGCGACGTAGCGCCGCAGGATGGGCGAGAGATAGGCATCCACCACCGCCGTATCGCCACGCGGCACGATGCGCGGCAGCGGGCTCGCCTGATGCGAGAGGCTGATCTGGGTGAAGCCCTCCTCGGCGGCGATGGCACCCAGGCGCTGCTCATGCGCCGGATGCGCCCAGGCGTGCATCAGCACGATGGCGACCGCGCGGATTCCCTCCGCATGGGCCGCGCGCAGCGCCGCGCGGGCCGCGTCCTCGTCCAGGGGCGTGATCTCGGTGCCGTCCACCGCCACCCGGCCCGGGATTTCGGCCACACGCGCGTGCAGCAGCTCGGGCAGCTTCACATGCAGGTCGAAAAGCCGGGGCCGCGCCTGGTTGCCGATGCGGGCCATGTCGGCGAAGCCCTGGTTCACCAGAAGCAGGACGGGCTCGCCCTTGCGCTCCAGCAGGGCGTTGGTGGCCACCGTGGTGCCCATCTTCACCGCCTCGACGGCGCCTTCGGGCAGCGGCGCACCGACGGGCAGGCCCAGCATCTGGCGGATGCCGGCCACCGCGGCATCCCGGTAACGTTCAGGATTCTCGGACAGCAGCTTGGCGGTGGAGAGCGTCCCATCCGGGTGCCGGGCCACGAGGTCGGTGAAGGTGCCGCCCCGATCCACCCAGAATTGCCAGCGCCCCGCCACCATTCGCCAACCCCCTGCCTGCCCGCCCGGTTTGAAGCGAGCGGGCGCGGCGCGCAAGGGGGAAGCGCGCCGCGATCACATCCGGTTCAGCTGCTCATGCGGATGCCGGTGAGTTCGGCCATCTCGCGCCAGCGCTGCACCTCTTCCAAATGGAAGGCGGTGAACTCCAGCGGCGTCAGCGGGGCGCTGTTCAGCCCGGCGCGGACCGCGCGCTCGGCCACCGCCGGTTCGCCCAGGGCGGCGATGAAGGCGGCGCCCAGTTGCGCCACGCGCGCCTCCGCCGTGCCGCGCGGCGCGAAGAGGCCGAACCAGGCATCCACCGCCATGAAGGGCACGCCGGCTTCCTCGGTGGTGGGGATGTTCGGGAATTCCGGCAGGCGCATGGGCGCGCCGACCGAGAGGGCCCGCACCCGGCCATCCCGCACGAAGGTCACGATCTGCGGCCAGGTCGAGACGAAGAAATCCACCACCCCGGCGATGGTGTCCGTCACCGCCGGCGCGCCGCCGCGATAGGGCACATGCGTCGCCTCCATCTGCATGCGCCGCACGAAGGTCTCGGCGATGACATGGCTCGCGCTGCCCGCCTGGGAGGAGGCGTAGTTCACCCGCCCGCCATTGCGCCCCATGGCCGCCAGCCCCGCCATGTCCTGCGCGCGGGAATTGGCGGGCACCACGGTGGCATGATGCACGGTGGCGAGCCGCGCCACGGGCACGAAGCTTTCCACGACGTGATAGGGCAGGCTGGGCGCCATCCACTGGTTGGAGGCATGGGTCTGGTTGTGGCCCAGGACCAGGGTGTTGCCATCCGGGGCCGCTCGGGCCGCCGCCTCGGTGCCGATGATGCCGCCCGCGCCGCCGCGGTTGTCCACCACGACGGGCTGGTTGAGCAATTGCCCCGCGCGCTCCCCCACCACCCGGGCGAGGATGTCGGTGGAGCCGCCGGCGGGGGCGGGCACGATGAGGCGCAGCGGCGTGCCCTGGGCCCGCGCCAGGCTGGGTGCGGCCAAGGCGGCCATGGTGGCGCCAAGGCTGGCGCGGCGGGTCAGCATGGAAAAACCTCCCTCGGGGGTCCGGCCGGGTTCAGCCCGGCAGGGTGTTGATGAAGTCGAGCAGCAGTCGCGTCGTGGCCTCAGGCTGTTCCTGCTGCACCCAATGGCCCGCGCCCTCCACCAGATGCACGCCGCGCATGTCGGTGCAGGCGGTGCCGTTCATCCGCGCCAGCGCGCCGGGCGATTGATGGATGCCCCAGTCCGAGGCGCCGGCGATGAAGATGCTGGGCACGTCAATGGTGCGGCCGGTGAAGGCCTCCATGTCGGCGTCGAAGCGTTTCGAGGTGCGGATGCGGTACCAGTTCAGCCCGCCCTGGAAGCCGGTGCGGGCGTATTCGCCGGCGTAGAAACCCACATCCTCCTCGGTCAGCCAGGGGCTGTATTGCGGGGGGGTGTGGGGGGCCACGGTCTGCGCCATGTCCTCGTGCAGGTTCATGACATAGTAGGTGGGCAGCTTCGCCAGTTCCGCGGCACTCCAGGCCGTCAGGGGAACGGGCCTGTTCTCCGCCCAGTCGGCGCTCTTGTGGTGGTAGTAGCCGCGAATGAAGGCGGGCAGGCCTTGCGGCGCGCCCGTCATGTCGCCATTGGCCTCGGGCGTCGAGTAATACCAGTGGTAATGCTTGCGCCCGATGGAAGCGAGCTCGGCCACGATGTCCTGCGCGGGCGGCGGCGTGCCGTCGCGCAGCGCGAGCGGGCCGCTGAAGGGCGCGCTCATCAAGGCGACGGCCGGGAAGATGTCGGGCCGCACCAGCGTGGCATGTGCCGCGACGGGCGAGCCGAAATCATGCCCCACCAGGGCATGCACCCGCTTGTGGCCCAGCGCGTGGACCAGCCCCACCACATCGCGCGTCAAATTCATCTGGCGGAACTGCGCGAGGTCCCCGTCATAGCGCGTGTCGGCGCCCGTGGTGCGGCCATAGCCACGCAGGTCGGGCGCGACGACATGAAAGCCCGAGGCCGCCAGCGGCCGCATCACATGCCGCCAGGAATAGGCCAGCTCCGGGAAGCCGTGCAGTAGCAGCAGCAGCGGGCGGCCCGGCGTCTCATGGCCCGCTTCCAGCACATGCATGGTCAGGCCGTTCACATGGGGAACCATGCGGCTCCGGATGCCATGCGGCAGGGGGATGGGCGAAAGGCTCATGGTCGGCGCTCCAGCAGGACGAGGCCATCCACCTTCGGCGTTCCCCCCCAGTCGAAAATCTCATGCGCGATGCAGGGCATGTCCAGACGGTCGGCCACATGGCGCACCACGTCCACGCTGCCGAAATTCCGCCAGCGGTCATTCTGCTGATAGAATCCGCCCGGATCCTGCATGTTGTTCGAGACGTGCAGCAGGGCGAGGCCGCCCGGCACCAGCACGCGATGCATCTCGCGGATGTAGTGAACACATCCAGCAACTCGAAATGCACCATGGCGTCGTAGCAGTAGAGCGAGGTGTGGGCGCCAATGTCGCAGTCCGCCAGATCGTGGCCGTTGTTGACCACGTACCGCACGCGCGCGTCGCCCGCGAAGCGCTGGCGGCAATGGGTGATGTTGCTCTCGTCCACATCCACCAGCGTGATCTCGCCCACGCGGTCCAGGCATTGGGCGGCGTGGCGGCCATGCCCGCAGGCGAGCTCGATGGTGCGCGAGAGATCCAGCCGCTTGAAGTATTTCAGCACCGGCTTCTCGGGTGACCAGAAGAAGCCCAGCCAGGCCTCGGCCTGGGCATAGTAGGGCGCACCATCCCAATCGCGGTTGGTGCGGGCGCGGATGCTGTCCTGGCGGTTCACGCCGCCTCCAGCGATTCGCTGAGTTCCAGCCATTCCTCCTCCAGCGCGGCCACCTCCTTGGCGATGGCGGCGCGGCGGGCGGTCGCGCGCGCGATCAGGTCCGGCTTGTTGCGGTCATAGAGGCGCGGGTCGGCCAGCGCGTCGTCAATCACGCGCGCCTCGGCGTTCAGCTTTTCCATGGCGGCCTCGACCTCGCGCAGGCGCTGGCGCAGGGGGGCCAGGTTCTGCCGCTGCTCGGCGCGGCCGCGGCGTTCGTCGCGGCGAACGGGGGGCGCCTCGCTGGGCTTGGCGCCGCCGCGCGCGCGCTGCGCGAGATGCGCGCGGTAGTCGTCCAGGTCGCCCTCGAAGGGGGTGACGGCGCCATCGGCCACCAGCCAGAGCCGGTCCGCCACCAGCTCCACCAGATGCGGGTCGTGGCTGATGAGCAGCACGGCGCCCTGGTAGTCGGCCAGGGCCCGCACCAGGGCCTCGCGCGCATCGATGTCGAGGTGGTTGGTGGGCTCATCCAAGATGAGCATGTGCGGCGCCTCGCGCGTGGTCAGCGCCAGCAGCAGCCGGGCCTTCTCGCCGCCCGAGAGCGCCGTCACGCGGGTCTCGGCCCGGTCCGCGTCCAGCCCGAAGCGCGCGAGCTGGGACCGGCATTGCGCGGGGGTCGCGCGCGGCAGGGCCTCCTGCATGTGGGAGAGCGGCGTGCCGTCCGGGTTCAGCTCATCGGCCTGGTGCTGCGCGAAATACCCCACGCGGATGCGCCGGTCGCGGTGCATCTCGCCGGCCATGAGGCCGAGCCGCCCGGCCAGCAGCTTCGCCAGCGTGGACTTGCCATTGCCGTTCGCGCCCAGCAGCGCGATCCGGTCCTCCTGGTCAATGCGGATGTCGAGGCCGCGCAGTACCGCGCGCTCGCCATAGCCCACCACCCCGCGGGCCACGCTCAGGATGGGCGGCGAGAGCTGCTCGGGCTCGGGGAAGGCGAAATGGGTCTCGCTGTCCTCCACGATGGCCTCGATGGGCGGCAGTCGCTCCAGCGCCTTCAGGCGGGATTGCGCCTGGCGCGCCTTGGTGGCCTGGGCGCGGAAACGGTCCACGAAGGACTGCATATGCGCCCGCTGCGCCGCGATGCGCGCGTTCTGCGCCGCCTGCTGGGCCGCGCGCTCGGTGCGGATGCGCACGAAGCTCTCGAAATTGCCGGGGTAGAGCGTGATCCGCCGCTGATCGAGATGCGCGATGGAATCCACGCAGCGATCGAGCATGCCCCGGTCATGGCTGATGACGATGGCCGCCCCCGAGAAGCGCTGCAGCCAGCCCTCCAGCCAGAGCGCCGCCTCAAGGTCCAGGTGGTTGGTCGGCTCGTCCAGCAGCAGCAGGTCGGGCTCCAGGAAGAGGGCGCGCGCCAGGCTCACGCGCATGCGCCAGCCGCCCGAGAATTCCGAAGAGGGCCGCGCCTGCGCCGCCGCGTCGAAGCCGAGGCCCGCCAGGATGGTGGCCGCGCGCGACGGCGCGCTGTCGGCCTGGATGGCGATGAGGCGTTCCTGGATTTCGGCCGCGCGAACGGGCTCGGGGCCGGCTTCGGCCTCGGCCAGCAGGGCGGCGCGCTCGGTGTCGGCGGAGAGGACGATGTCCAGCAGGCTCTCCGACCCCGCCGGCGCCTCCTGCGCCACATGGCCCATGCGGGCGCGGGCGGCGAGCCGGATGTCCCCGCCATCCAGCCCCACCTCACCCAGGATGGCGCGGATCAGGGTGGACTTTCCGGCGCCGTTGCGGCCCACCAGGCCGATCTTGCGGCCCGTATCCACCTGCAGCGAGGCACCCTCCAGCAGCGGGCGGCCGGCCATGCGCAGGGTCAGGTCGCGGAGGGTCAGGACGGTCATGCGCGGGGTTATAGCGCGGGGTGCGCCCCGCCGTCAGCGCGTCCGCGCGGGGAATAAAGGGCTGAGGGCTTGCGCGCGGGGCGGCCTGCCCCTATCCGCCCGGCCAGCGCCACTCCCAACGGCAGGAATAACCCCATGGCCATTGAACGTACCTTCAGCATCCTCAAGCCCGACGCCACGCGCCGGAACCTCACCGGCAAGATCAACGCCGTGTTCGAGGAGAATGGCCTGCGCATCGTGGCGCAGAAGCGCATCCACATGACGGAGGCGCAGGCCAAGAAGTTCTACGAAGTCCACGCCGCCCGCCCCTTCTATGGCGAGCTGGTGTCCTTCATGACCTCGGGCCCCGTGGTCGTGCAGGTGCTGGAAGGCGAGAACGCCGTGGCCAAGAACCGCGAGCTGATGGGCGCCACCAACCCGGCCAACGCCGCCGAGGGCACCATCCGCAAGATGTTCGCCGAGAGCATCGAGGCCAACAGCGTCCATGGCAGCGACAGCGCCGAGAACGCGGCCATCGAGATCGCCTACTTCTTCGCCGGCAGCGAAATCGTCGGCTGAACGAGATCGGGGGGCGGGTGACCGCCCCCCTGACGCTTCGGGGCTCAGCCCCAGATCAGGTAGATCAGCACCAGGATCACCGCGGTCGCGCCCACGGCCCAGGGGATGGACGCCATGAAGGCGTCATAGATGCCCTGGCGCTCGGACATGATGTCCTCGGCCTTCACTTCGACGAACTCGATCTCATGGTGCTGCTGGGCCATCTCAGGGCTCTCCTCAATCCTTGGCGCGATGTGTAGGAAGCGGCGCGTATCCGGGCAAGGGGTTGATCAAGGCCCCCGTCGCGGCCCGGAGCGTTCCCACCACGCGCCCGCCCTCCAGCCGCACCCGTCCGGAGGCCAGCCAGGCCAGCGCCGCCGGGTAGAGCCGGTGTTCCTCGGCCAGGACCCGGGCGGCCAGTTCCGCTTCGGTATCCTCGGGCAGCACCGGCACGGCGGCCTGGGCGATGATGGGCCCCTCATCCACCCCGGGTGTGACCAGGTGAACGGTGCAGCCATGCAGCCGCACCCCGGCGGCCAGCGCCCGCGCATGGGTGTCCAGCCCCGGAAAAGCGGGCAGCAGCGAGGGGTGGATGTTCACCATCCGCCCCTCCCAGGCGCGGACGAAGCCCTCGGTCAGCACCCGCATGAAGCCCGCCAGCGCGACCAGCTTGATGCCATGGGCGGAAAGTTCGGCCTGGAGCGCTGCCTCGAACGCCTCCCGCGTCCGGCCGCGGCTTTCGACCAGGGCGGTGGCCACGCCCCGACCGGCGGCATGGGCCAAGCCCGCCGCATCGGCTCGGTTGGAGAGGACGAGGGCGATCTCAGCCGGATAATCAGGCGCGGCCGCCGCCTCCAGCAGCGCCGCCATGTTCGACCCGCGGCCCGAAATCAGGACCGCGACCTTGGGCCGCGTCATGAAAACAGGCGGCCCCGCATCACCACCTCGGCTTCCTCGCCGCCGCCGGCCTCGATGGTGCCGATGCGCTGGGCGGTCTCGCCGGCCGCGTTGAGCCGTGCCACGGCCTCATCGGCGCGCTCGGCCGCGACCACGATCACCATGCCGATCCCGCAATTGAAGACGCGCAGCATCTCGGCCTCGGCCACGCCGCCGGCGCGGGCCAGCCAGGGGAAGACGGGTGGCGGCGTCCAGGCGCCGGCGTCCAGCACGGCCCGCACACCCTCGGGCAGCACGCGGGGCAGGTTGCCCGGCAGGCCCCCGCCCGTGATGTGGGCGGCGGCCTTCAGCATGCCGGCCCGGTGCAGTTCCAGCAGCGGCTTCACATAGATGCGGGTGGGGGCCAGCAGCGCTTCGGCCAGGGTCTTGCCGGGGGCGAAGGGCGCCTCGGCGTCCAGCCGCGCGCCGCTCGCCTCCAGGATGCGCCGGACCAGCGAGAAGCCGTTGGAATGCACCCCGGAACTGGACAGGCCGACCAGCACATCGCCCGGGCCCACCTCGCGCGGAAGCAGCGCGCCACGCTCGGCCGCGCCGACAGCGAAGCCGGCCAAATCATAGTCGCCGCCATGGTACATGCCGGGCATCTCGGCCGTCTCACCGCCCACCAGGGCACAGCCGGCCTGGCGGCAGCCCTCGGCGATGCCCGAGACCACCTCGGCCGCGTGCGCCACCTCCAGCTTGCCGGTGGCAAAATAGTCCAGGAAGAACAGCGGTTCCGCGCCCTGCACCACCAGGTCGTTCACGCACATGGCGACGAGGTCCACCCCCACCTCGCCATGCCGCCCGGCCTCGATGGCCAGGCGCAGCTTGGTGCCCACCCCATCGGTGGCGCTGACCAGCACGGGGTCGGTGAAGCCGGCCGCCTTCAGGTCGAACAGGGCGCCGAAGCCGCCCAGGCCACCCATGGTTCCCGCACGATCCGTGGAACGCGCGAGGGGTTTGATGCGTTCCACCAGCGCGTCGCCGGCTTCGATATCCACGCCGGCCTGCGCATAGGTCAGCCCATTGGGGGTCGGGTCTTTGTCGTGCGAACTGTTCAGGGTCGCCTCCGATGGGCTAAGTCAACACGGTGCGATGCACCCCGGTCAGGAGGACAGCCGCCTTGGATGCAGGATACAGGACGACCGCGCGGGCCGCGACCATGCCCGCCCGGATGAGGGCGGCGCTGCGGCGCGGCCTGCTCGGCCTCATGCTCACGGCCGTCTTTTGCCTCCCCCTGGCGGCGCAGGACAACCCCCTGGTGCAACGTGGCGTGCCGGCCGAGGCCACGGCCGCCAATGCGGTGGCGGCGCGGGAGCTGGCGCAGGCCTCCGCCGCGCGCATCGCCTTCCAGCGCATGGCCGAGGCGCTGGGCGAATCGCGTGCGGCGCCGCCGGCCTCCCAGCTGGAATCCATGGTGGCCGCGATCATCATCGAGGAGGAGCGCACCACCGCCACCCGCTATATCGGGCGCGTGACGGTGCAGTTCTCGCCGGGCGCCGTCAGCGCGGCGCTGGGCCGGTCCGTGGGCGGCGGCATGGCGGGAGGCCCGGCGCCTGGCACCGGCGGCCTCGCCCTCAACATTCCGATGGCGGCGACCTCCACCATCGAGGCCGAGGCCGTGCTGGGCTCCCTGCCCGCCTGGCTCGAACTGCGGCGGCGCCTGATGCAGTCCGGCAGCGTGGTCAGCGTCGAGGTGCTGGCCATGAACATGGACACGGCGCGGGTGCGGCTGGGGCTGCGCAGCCTGCCCGCCGAGGCCGCTTCCAGCCTCTCGGCCATGGGTCTCTTCGTGGACAGCGGCGGGCCGGTCTGGCAGGTGGGCCTTGGCGGCAGGTGAGCCTGACCCCGGCTCGACCCCACCCGGCGCGCCCGCGCCGGGCCCCACGCATGACCTGCTGACGCTTCCCAACATCATCACCTTCGTGCGGCTGCTGGCCGTGCCGGCCACCATCTGGCTGATCCTGCAGAAGCGGCTGGACCTCGCCTTCCTCGTTTTCATGGCGGCGGGGCTGTCGGATGCGCTGGATGGCTGGCTCGCGCGGGTGCTGAACGCGCGTTCGCAGATCGGCGCGCTGCTCGATCCGGTGGCGGACAAGGCGCTGCTGGTCTCGGTCTATGTGACGCTGGCCGCCATCCAGGTGCTGCCCGACTGGCTGGCCATCCTGGTGGTGTTCCGCGACGTGCTGATCGTGGGCGGGCTGCTGCTGCTCTGGATGGTGGGGCAGCGGCCCGTGATACAGCCTATCCTGGTTTCCAAGGTGAACACCGCGCTGCAGATCGGCCTCGCGGCGCTGGCGCTGTTCACGGCGGGCTTGGGCCCCGCCATGCCGCTGGCGCTGGAGGTGCTGATCTGGCTGGTCGCGGCCACGACGCTGGCCTCCGGCATCGCCTATGTGATCGGCGCCGCGCGGCGCCTGAAGGGCCTCGGCTGATGCCGCCCGACATGGTGACGCGCCTGCCGCCCCTTCCCGCCCCGCCACCCGGACGGGGCCGCGTGCCGCCCACGGGCCCGAGCCGCCGCCAGCGCCTGGCGCTGCTGGCGGGGGTGGGCCTCGCGCTGCTGCTGGGGCTGTGGATGTTCTCGGCCATCCTGACGCCCTTCGTGCTGGCCGCCTGCATCGCCTATTTCCTCGACCCCCTGGCCAGCCGCATGGCGCGGCTGGGCATGCCGCGCTGGCTTTCGGCCATCCTGCTGGTCACGATGCTGCTGCTGCTGGGGCTGCTGGCGGTGCTGCTGCTCTACCCCCTCATCCTGGCGCAGATCGGCGTGCTGCTGACGCGCCTGCCCGGCTACATCGCCACCATCAACGCGGCCCTGCGCGACTTCCTGCTGGCGCTGGAGGAAGCGGCCGGGCCCGAGATGGTGGATGCGCGGCTGCGCGAACTCATCATCAGCCAGGCGGGGACCATGGTGGGCTGGCTCGGCACCTCGGCCACGCGGCTGCTGGGCCAGGGCATGGCGCTGTTCCACGTCTTCACCCTGGCGGTGGTGACGCCGGTGGTCAGCTTCTATCTGCTGCGCGACTGGCCGGGCATCATGGGAAGGCTGGAACGCTGGCTGCCCCGGCGCTCCGCCCCCACCGTGCTGCAGCTGGCGCGCGACGTGGACCGGGTGCTGTCCGCCTGGCTGCGCGGCCAGCTGCTGTGCTGCCTGGCGCTGGGGGCCTTCTACGCCATCACCCTTTCGGCCGTGGGGCTGGAGCTGGGGCTGATGGTGGGCCTCGTCTCGGGCCTGCTCTCCTTCATTCCCTATGTGGGATCGCTCACCGGCTTCGCGCTTTCCGTGCTGCTGGCCATCGGGCAATGGGGCGACTGGAACGGCGTGATCCTGGTGGTGGGCATCTTCGTGCTCGGCCAAGTGCTGGAAGGCTATGTCATCTACCCCCGCCTGCTGGGCGACAGGGTGGAGCTGCATGCCGTCTGGGTGATCTTCGCCCTGTTCGCGGGCGGCGTGGCCTTCGGCTTCCTGGGCGTGCTGCTGGCCGTGCCCATCGCCGCCGCGGTGGGCGTGCTGGCGCGCTACTGGCTGCGCCGCTACCTGGACAGCCCGGTCTATCTCGACCCGCCGCGGCCGGGGGATGGGCCGTGATCCAGCTCGCCCTGCCCCTGGAACTCGCCCCCTCTTTCGCCGCCGCCGACTTCATCGCCGACGCCAGCAACGAGGAGGCGCTGCGCTGGCTGTCCGAGCCCGACCGCTGGCCGCATGGGCGGCTGCTGCTGGCCGGCCCCCCGGTACCGGCAAGACCCACCTGCTGCACATGATGGCGGCCGCCCATGGCTGGGAGCTGCGCGAGGGACCGGCCCTGCGCGGCCTGCCCGAGGCGCCCACCCGCGGCATCGCGCTGGACATGGCCGATGCCCTGGGCGAGGAGGCGTCCCTGTTCCACCTGATCAACGCCTGCGCCGAGGCCGGCCTGCCCTTGCTGATGGCCGGTCGCGCCGCGCCCTCGCGCTGGGGTGTGGCGCTGCCCGATCTGCGCTCGCGCCTCGCCGCCACGGCGGTCGCGATGACCAACGAACCCTCCGACGCCCTGCTGGACGCGCTTTTCGCCAAGCACCTTGCCGACCGGCAGCTGTTCCTCGACCCGGGGCTGGGCGCGCGGCTGCGGCTGCACCTGCCGCGCAGCGCGGCCGCGATGGAGGAGGCCGTGGCGCGGCTCGACAGGGCCACGCTCGGCACCCATGCCCGGCCCACGCTGCGCTCCGCTTTGGCCGCCCTTGCGCCCATGCTCGATGATGATGATGGTTTTGAGACAGCGCCGCCGGACCACCTGCGCGACCATGCCCGGTTGCTGTAGGTTGCCGCCCATGCCCAGCGCCGTCACCCTGCCCCAGATCGCCCCGCCCGCCCCCGAACCCGCGCAGGAGCCCGGCCGCTTCTTCAACCGCGAGCTGTCCTGGCTCGACTTCAACACCCGCGTGCTGGAGGAGGCCGCCAACCCCCAGCACCCGCTGCTGGAGCGGCTGCGCTTCGTGGCCATCTCGGGCTCCAACCTGGATGAATTCTATTCGGTGCGCGTGGCCGGGCTGGTGGGGCAGGAGCGTGAGAACGTCACCACCCCCTCGCCCGACGGTCTCTCACCCACCCAGCAGTTGCAGGCCATCCACCAGCGGGCGCTGAAGCTGATCGAGGGTCAGCAGACGGCCTGGACCACGCTGCACAAGCAGCTGCGCGCCGCCGGCGTCACGCTGCTGGATGCCGATGCGCTGAGCGAACCGGACATCGCCTGGCTGGAGGCCTTCTTCCAGGACCGCGTCTTCCCCGTGCTGACGCCGTTGGCGGTGGACCCGGCGCACCCCTTCCCCTTCATCTCCAACCTGGCGCTGTGCATGGTGCTGAAGCTGGTGCGCGAGGAGGATGGCGGGACCATGCGCGCGCTGATCCCGCTGCCGCCCCAGGTGGACCGCTTCATCCGCCTGCCCAATGGCGAGGAGGGCATCCGCTTCGCGCTGCTGGAAGATGTGGTGACGTTGAACCTGCACCACCTCTTCCCCGGCTTCATCGTGGCCGAGCGCGGGCTGTTCCGCCTGATCCGCGACACCGACGTGGAGTTCGAGGAGGAGGCCGAGGACCTCGTCCGTTCCTACGAGACCGCGCTGAAGCGCCGCCGCCGCGGCCGCGCCATCCGCCTGGCCGTGGATGCGCGCATGCCCACCGACATGATCGAGTTCGTGGCGGAGGAGCTGGACGCCGCCCGCGACGGCATCTTCACGGTGAACGGGCTGCTGGGCGTGGCCGACCTCTCGCAGATGATCGTGGACGATAGGCCGGACCTGCTCTTCACCCCCTACACCCCCGCTTCCCCGAGCGCATCCTGGATTTCGGCGGCGACTGCTTCGCCGCCATCCGCGCCAAGGACATCGTGGTCCACCACCCCTATGAGAGCTTCGACGTGGTGGTGCAGTTCCTCCGCCAGGCGGCGCGCGACCCCTCCGTCGTCTCCATCAAGCAGACCCTCTACCGCACCAGCCGCGACAGCCCGATCGCCCGCGCCCTGATCGAGGCGGCCGAAGCCGGCAAATCCGTCACCGCCATGGTGGAGCTGAAGGCCCGCTTCGACGAGGAGCGCAACATCTCCATCGCGCGGGAACTGGAAGCGGCCGGGGTGCAGGTCGTCTTCGGCTTCGTGGAGCTGAAGACCCACGCCAAGGTGTCGCTGGTGGTGCGGCGCGAGGGGGGCGGGTTGCGCAGCTACGCCCATTTCGGCACGGGCAACTACCACCCCATCACCGCGCGCATCTACACGGACCTCAGCTACTTCACGGCCGAGCCCACGCTGACGCGCGATGCCGCCAAGCTGTTCAACTACATGACCGGCTACGCGCGGCCCGAGGCGATGGAGAAGCTCGCCTTCGCGCCGCTCACCATCCGCCCGACGCTCATGGGCCTGATCGAGCAGGAGATCGCCTTCGCGCGCGAGGGCAAGCCCGCCACCATCTGGCTCAAGATGAACAGCTTGGTGGACCGCGACCTCATTGACGCGCTGTATCGGGCCTCCAAGGCCGGCGTGCATGTGGAATGCGTGGTGCGCGGCATCTGTTGCCTGCGTCCGGGCGTTCCTGGCCTGTCGGACAACATCCGGGTGAAATCCATCGTGGGCCGTTTCCTTGAGCACAGCCGCGTCTATGCCTTCGGCAACGGCCACCGCATGCCCTCGCGCCGCGCGCGTGTGTACATCTCCAGCGCCGACTGGATGGCGCGCAACATGGATTGGCGTGTCGAGACCATGGTCCCGGTGGAGAACGCCACCGTCCATGCCCAGGTGCTGGACCAGATCATGGTGGTGAACCTGCGCGACGCCGCGCAAAGCTGGGATCTGGAGCCCGACGGCACCTGGCGCCGCCGCGCGCCCGATCCGCGGCAATTCTCGGCGCACGAATACTTCATGACCAACCCCTCGCTCTCCGGCCGGGGCAGCGCGCTGTCACGGCCCGTGCGCTCGGCCACCTCCCGCCGCGCCCGACAAGACCGGCTGCATCAGGACTGACTGTATGGATTCGCACATCACCACCCGCATCCGCACCGGCGTGGTGGACCTGGGTTCCAACTCGGTGCGGCTGGTGGTCTATGAGGGGCTCAGCCGCAACCCGCATGTCATCTTCAATGAGAAGGCGGTGCTGGGGCTGGGCCGTGGTCTGCACACCACCGGCGAACTGAACGAGGCCGCCGCCGCCCAGGCCCTCACCGTGCTCGGCCGCTACCACGCCCTGGCGCGCGGCATGGGCGCCGAACCGCTGGAGGTGATGGCCACCGCCGCCGTGCGCGACGCCACCAACGGCGCGCAGTTCCTGGAGGAGATGGCCCGCGTCATGCCCGGCGCGCGCCTCAACGTGCTCACCGGCGAGGAGGAGGCCCGGCTCTCGGCCGAGGGCCTGCTGCTGGGCGTGCCCATGGCCGATGGCGTGCTGGGCGACCTGGGCGGGGGTTCGCTCGAACTGGTGCGGCTCTCGCAGGGGCGCATCACCGACACGGCCTCGCTCCCCATCGGCACCATCCGCCTGGGCGAGCGGGCGGAGGGCGATGCCACCCGCGCCCGTGCCATCGCGGAGGCCGAGCTGAAATCCGTGCCCTGGCTGGGCGCCACGCCGCTGAAGGACCTGTTCCTGGTGGGTGGCACCTTCCGGGCGCTGGCGCGCATCCACATCGTGCAGACGGGCTATCCGCTCAACATCGTCCACCACTACGCCATCCGGCGGGAGGAGGCACGGGACCTCGCGGGCGTCATCATGAACGCGCCGCGCAAGTCGCTGGAGCGGATGCCGGCCGCGCCCAGCAAGCGCCTGGCGGACCTGCCCTTCGCCGCGGTGGTGATGCGCCGGTTGCTGCGTGCCTCGGGTGCGGCGCGGGTGGTCTTCTCGGCGAATGGGCTGCGCGAGGGCTGGTATGCCCAACGCCTCCCCCCCGCGAGCGCGACGAGGACCCCCTGCTGGCCGCCGCGCGTGAGATCGCGCAGCGCAATGGGCGCGACATGGGCCTGCCGCCCGCCCTGCTGCGCTGGCTGGAACCCCTGGCCGAGGAGGGCGAGGCCGACAGCGCCCTGCGGGCCGCCGCCTGCTGGATCAGCGACAGCGGCAGCCGCGACCACCCTGAATACCGCGCCGAACAGGCCTTCCTGCGGCTGCTGCGGCTGCACGGGGTGGGGCTGGACCACCATGCCCGCGCCTATCTCGCGCTGGTGGCGGCGTTGCGCTACGAGGCCGACCCGCTGGCGCCCTTCCTGGCCCCGGCGCGGCTGCTGCTCTCGGCCGCCACCACGCGCCGGGCCGAGACCCTCGGGGCCGCGCTGCGGCTGGGCTACACCCTTTCGGGCGGCGTGCCCTCGCTGCTGGAAGCCACGCACCTCGAACGGCGCGGGCAGCGGCTGGTGCTGCGCCTCGACCAGGGGGCCGGCGTCTTCGCGGGCGAAAGCGTGCTGCGGCGGCTGGACGCGCTGGCGGTGGCGTTGGGGCTGGAGGCGTCGCTGGAGGTGGAGTGAGGCCTCACCCCGCCCGGAATAGCGTCAACAGCGCCGAAAGCGTCACCACCGACAGCACCGTCGAGATCAGCACCGCCGCCCCCGAGCCATCGGCCCCCGTGGCATAGCGCCGCGCCAGCAGGAACGCATTGGCGCCGGTGGGCAGGGCGGCGGTGAGCACGGCGACGGAGGTCTCGAACTCGCTTACCCCCAGCAGGCGGCAGAAGCCCCAGACCAGCAAGGGGAGAGCGGCCAGCTTCAGCACCACCATCACCCCCGTCTGCGCCCAGAGGCCCGCGGCGGCAAAGCCCGTCAGGCTCGCCCCCAGGCAGAACAGCGCGAGCGGGGGCGTGGCGGCGCCCAACATCTCCAGCGTGGTGCGCGCCGCCGCCGGCACCGGCAGGCCAAGGCTGCTCCAGATCAGGGCGAGGAAGACCGCCATCACCACCGGGTTGCGCGCCACACCCGCGAGGGTGCTTCGCAGCAGCATGAGCGGCCGCGCGCCATTGTTCTGCGCCAACTCGGCCACCACTGTCCCGACCCCGAGCAGCAGCATGGCGTGCAGCGCCAGGATGGCCAGCAGCACCGAAAGCCCCGCCTGGCCGAAGGCCGCGGCCACCAGGGGAATGCCCATCATGACCGTGTTGCCGAAGGTGACGTTCAGCCCCAGCGCGTTCGCCGCCCCCAAAGGGATGCCCACGCGCCCCGCGCCCCAGAGGGTGAAGGCATAGAGCACACCGCAGCCCAGGAAGAAGGCCAGCGCCGCCAGCCCCCCGCCCGTGTGCCCCGCCGTGCCGGCGGTGAACAACAGGGCCGGCGCGGCCAGGCTGAAGGCAAAGGCGTTCATGCCCGCGAAGCCCGCCTCCTGGATCCAGCGGCGGCGGGCGGCCAGGTAGCCCATCAGGATGATGGCGAAGATGGGGGCCACCACCTCCAGCACCACCAGGGCCGCCTCATGCACCGAGCAGGGTCTCCATGAAGGCGGCCATGCCGGGCAACCGGTCCCGCTCGGTGCGGGCGGCGTGCAGGATGGCGCGCACGTCGCTCACGGTCCGGTCGAAATCGTCATTGACCAGGATGTGGTCGAATTCGTGCCAGTGTTCCATCTCGTGCCGCGCCGCCTCCATGCGGCGGGCGATCTCCTCCGGCGTGTCCTGGGCGCGGGCGTTCAGGCGCCGTTCCAGCTCGGCCAGCGAGGGCGGGAGCAGGAAGACCCCCACCACATCCTCGGGCAGCTTGGCGCGGAGCTGGCGGTGGCCCTGCCATTCGATGTCGAACAGCACGTCGCGCCCCGCCGCCAGCGCGGCCTCGACCGGCGCGCGCGGCGTGCCATAGGCGCGGCCCAGGAAGCGGGCATGTTCCAGCAGCTCACCGGCTTCGGCCATGGCGTCGAATTCCGCGGCGCTGCGGAAGAAGTAATGGACCCCCTCCTGCTCGCCGGGGCGGGGGGCGCGGGTGGTGGCGCTGATGGAGAGTTCCAGCTCCGGCTCCACGGCCAGCAGGGCGCGGGAGACGCTGGTCTTGCCCGCGCCGGGGGCGGCCGCCAGCACGAGGCAGACGCCGCGCCGGCTGGGTTTGGGGGCTTCACTCGACATTCGCCGCCTGCTCCCGCAGCCGCTCGATGGCCGCCTTGAGGTCAAGGCCCGTGCGCGTCAGCGCGACACTGGCCGATTTGCTGCACAGGGTGTTCGCCTCGCGCACGAATTCCTGCACGAGGAAATCGAGCTTGCGGCCCGCCCCCTCGCCCGCCGCCACCAGGGCGCGGGCGGCGGCGATATGGGCGGCCAGGCGGTCCAGCTCCTCCCGCACATCGGATTTCGTGGCGAGCAGCGCCACTTCCTGCGCGAGCCGCTCCTCCGGGATACGGGCACGGGCCTTGTCGTCGAGCAGGGTGGCCAGGCTTTCCAGCCATCGGTCGCGCTGCTGCGCGGGCTGGGTCGCGGCCTCGGCGGCGGCCGCGGCGCATAGGGCCTCGATCTCGTCGAGAAGCGCCGTGAGGATGGCCGCCAGCCGCGCCCCCTCCGCGCCGCGCGAGGCGAGGAGGCCATCCAGCGCCCGCTCGAACCCCGCCAGCAGGGCCGCGCGGCGGGTGGATTCGGCGGCCTCGTCGGGTTCGGTGGTCTCGGCGCGCATGACGCCGGGAAGGGCCAGCAGGGCCTCGGCGCGAGGGGGCGGCGCGCCCAGGCGCTGGGCCAGTTCCTGCGCCAGCCGCACCGCCTGGTCGAGCGCCACGGGGTCGGGCGCGAGGCTGGGGCGGGCCTCGGCCCGCAGCGCCAGCCCCACTTGGACGTTGCCCCGCTTCAACCGCCGCGCGGCGGCCTCGCGCAGGGCGGGTTCCAGCGCGTCGAAGCCGCCCGGCAGGCGCAGCCGCAGGTCCAGGCCGCGCCCGTTCACGCTTTTCAGTTCCCAGGCATAGGCGGCGCCGTCCGGCAGGGTTCCGGCTTCCCGCGCGAAGCCCGTCATGCTTTGCAGGGATATTGTCATGTCGCGGCTTGTCCCGCGCCGCGCCCCGGGAGTCCAGCGATGCCCTTCGACCATGTGCTGATCACGGGCGCTTCCTCCGGCCTGGGGGCGGCGCTGGCGCGCGCCGTCTCGCGGCCTGGCGCCACGCTGCACCTTGGCGCCCGCCGTGCCGAGGTGCTGGAGGCCGTGGCGGAATCCTGCCGCGCCCTGGGCGCCGAGGTCCATACGCGCTGCGTGGATGTGCGCGACGGCGCGGCCATGGATGACTGGATTCTTCACGCGGGGCGGCTGGACCTGGTCATCGCCAATGCGGGCGTCAGCGCCGGCACGGGCCACGCGACCGAGGCCGCGACCGCCGCGCGCGACATCTTCGAGACGAATATCCTGGGCGCCATGAACACCACCCTGCCCGCCCTGCAGGTGATGGCCGAACAGACGCCCGGCCCCGATGGATGGCGCGGGCATGTGGCGGTGGTGGCCTCGCTGGCGGCCTTCGTGGCCGGCCCCTCCGCCCCCGCCTACAGCGCCAGCAAGGCCACGGTGCAGCGCTGGACCGAGGCACGGGACGCCACCGAGCGCGCGCGCGGCATCCGGCTGCACGCGGTCTGCCCCGGCTTCGTCCGCACCGCGATGACCGAGCGCAACGCCTTCCCCATGCCCTGGCTGATGACGGCCGAGCAGGCGGCGGCGCGCACGCTGAAGGGAATCGAGCGGGGGAAGCTGCGCATCGTCTACCCGCGCCGCCTTTACGTGATCTCGCGGATCGTGGGCGCCTTGCCGCCGGGGCTCAGGAACCGGCTGATGTCGCTGGTGCCGCCCAAGGCGATCTGAGCCAGTCCAGCGCCCCCCGCCCCGCCGCCTGGCCGGTGGCGAAGCATCCTTGCAGCAGGTAGCCGCCCGTGGGGGCCTCCCAGTCCAGCATCTCGCCGGCGCAGAAGATGCCGGGGCGGTCGCGCAGCATCAGGCGCGGGTCAAGCTCCTCCCAGCGCAGCCCGCCCGCCGTCGAGATGGCGCGGGCCAGGCCCATGGGCGCCTCCAGCCGGAGAGGCAGCGCCTTCACCAATCCCGCGATGTCCTCCCGCCGGGCGCCGGCGCGCAACGCCTCCTGCACCAGCCCGGCGGCGACCGGGGCAAGACCCGCGCGGCGCAGCCGGTTGGCCAGGGATTGCGCGCCAGCGCCCAGCCGGGCGCGTAGCGTGGCGAGGTCGAGGTCGGGCCTCAGGTCGAGGCTGATGGTGGTGGGGGTGGCCGCGCGCAGGGTGGCCGCCGCGGCATAGACGACGCCGCCCTCGATGCCGCGCGCCGAGACCATCGCCTCGCCGCGCCAGGACTGACCGCGCGCGTTGAGCGCGATGCGCTTCAGCGGCGTCCCGGCGAAACGCTCCGCGAAGGGTGCGGACCATGCGACCTCGAAGCCCATGTTCGCGGGCGCGAGGGGCGCGACGGCCGCTGCGGGAAAGGCCCCGACCCAGGCGCCGTCGCTGCCCAGTTGCGGCCAGGACGCACCGCCGCAGGCCAGGATGACGGCATCGGCCGCCACTTCGCCCTGGTCGAAGCGCAGGGTGGTGCCCGTCCCGAAGCCCCGCCAGCGCCAGCCGGCCTGGAGCGCGACGCCCAGCGCCTCCAGCCGCCGCAGCCAGGCACGCAGCAAGGGCGAAGCCTTCATCGCCACCGGGAAGACGCGGCCCGAACTGCCGGTGAAGACCGGCTGACCCAGCGCCTCGCACCAGGCGATGAGCGCCTGGGGTGGGAAGGCCTCGATGAAGGCGCGCATGGGCGCGGGATAGCGGGTGAGGAAGCGCGGCAGGGCCTCGCTGTGGGTCAGGTTCAACCCACCCCGCCCCGCCAGCAGGAATTTGCGGCCCGGCCGGGCCATGGCGTCATAGACCGTGACGCGCGCGCCGCCCTGGGCCAGAATCTCCGCGGCCATGAGGCCCGCGGGGCCGGCGCCCACCACGGCGACCGTCTTGGATATTGTCATGCGGCGGACCATCCGCGCGATGGGCGGGCTTGTCTATGCGGATTGGAACAGGCCAGCCAGCAGGAACGCGCGCACGGCGGGATCCTCGGTCAACGCCGCCGCACGCCGTGCCGCCTCCCGCGCGCCTGAGGCATCCCCCAGCAGGGCCATGACACGGGCCCGCGTGGCCCACCAGGGTTGGTGCCGCGCGAGCTCAGGCTCCAGGGCATCCAGCGCCGTGCGGGCGGCAGCCGGATACCCGGCCTCGGCCAGGGCAGCGGCGCGGGCGACCAGCACCCCGGCCGTGGGCGCGATGTCCGCCAAGGCGTCGTAGAGCGCGAGCAGGGCGCCGTCCGCCCGTTGCCCCGTCAGGCGAGCGGAGATGTGGAAGGATTGGATCGCCGCCTCGAGCTGGAAGCGCCCCAAGGTCCCGGCCCTGGCGGCTTCGCGCAACAGCGCCTCCGCCTCGGCCATCATGGGGTGTGACCATAGTGCCGTGTCCTGCTCCGAGAGCGGAACATAGGCGCCACCACTCCGCCTTGCCGGGCGCCGCGCCTCGGCATGGAGCATCATGGCGAGCAGGCCGCGCGCCTCGGGATCGGGGCTGAGAGCCACCACGACACGGGCGAGCCAGATCGCCTCCTCCGCCAATCCGCGCACCGCGGCATCGGCCCCGGAGACATCCGCCCAACCCGTGCCATAGGCGCCGTAGATGCCCTCCAACACAGAGGCGAGGCGGGTCGGCAGCGCCTCCGGCCCTGGCAGTTCGAAGGGGATGCCCGCGGTGCGGATCCGCGCTTTGGCACGAACCAGGCGCTGCGCCATGGCCGCGGGTGAAGTCAGGTAGCAGGAGGCGATGCGCGCCGCATCGAGGCCCAGCACCGTCTGAAGCATCAACGGCGCGCGGGCCTCCGCCGCGATGGCGGAGTGTGCGCAGACCAGCATGAGCTGCAGTCGCCGGTCCGGCAATTCCTCCGGTGAATCGGGCATGGCGAGCCATTCCAGCGCGACACGTGCCCCATCCGCCACGCCGCGGTGGCGCCGGGCATGCCCAAGCCTGCGCCGGGCGACCGTGAGCAGCCACGCCTCAGGCCGATCCGGCACACCCGTCCCTGGCCAATGGCGCAAGGCGGATTGGAAGGCATCGGACAAAGCGTCCTCGGCGGCCGCCACGTCACCGGTGCGGGCGGCCAGCAGGGCGACGAGGCGACCATAGGCCCCCGCGCCGCCTGCTCAGCCGCCCGGGCCGCACTCACGCAGGAGGCGGCAGCAGAGGGCGGATTTCGACCGCCCCGTCGATGGCGCCCGGGCAACGGGCCGCCCACTCCACCGCGGCGGCCATGTCGGGTACCTCGATCACCACGAAGCCAGCCAGTTGCTCAGGGCTGTCGGCATAGGGGCCGTCCTGAACGTGGCGGACGCCATCCTTGAGGCGCAGCGTGGTGGCGGCATCCGGCGCGGCCAGGCGTTGTCCACCCCGCATCACGCCGGCGGTCCTCATCGCATCCATATAGGCGGTCCAGGCGGCGAGGGTGGCGGCGACGCCCATGCGCCCGGGAGGCTGGGCGAAAAGCAGCATGGCCTGCATGGGTCAGCCCCCCGCCGGGAGGATGGGACGGATTTCGACGGCCCCGGCCCCGGCGCAGGGCGCACGGGCCGCCCATTCCAGCGCGGCATCGAGGTTGGGCACATCCAGCAGCACATAGCCGCCCAGTTGTTCCTCGCTGTCGGCAAAGGGGCCGGTCTGCACCAGGCGCTCCGCACCACGCAGACGCAGCGTGGTGCCTGCTTCGGGCGGCAGCAGCCCAGCGCCACCGCGCATGACACCCGCGGCTTGCAGGGCCTCCATGTAGGCGCTCCAGGCACCCCAATAGGCGGGAGCATCCTGGGTCTCGCGGCGGCCTCGCTCGGCGGGCGTCTCCGCGAACAGCATCACGTATTCCATGGTGTCTTCTCCGGTTCAGGGTGAGGGCGAATGCCCTCGACACCATGAGCCGCTGGCCCAGCCTATCTCGACAGGCGGCCATAAAAAAAGGCGAGGGTTGCCCCCTCGCCTTTCTTGCCCGCAGGACGGAGTGTCAGCTTTACGCCGCCTCCTGCGCCTCGTCCTTCTCGGCCACCGGCCCGCTGTCCTGGCCCTTGGCGGCGGGGTCACGGTCCACCAGTTCGATCACGGCCATGGGGGCGGCGTCGCCATAGCGGAAGCCGGCCTTCAGCACGCGGGTGTAGCCACCCTGGCGCGTCTTGTAGCGGTCCGCGATGGTGGTGAAGAGCTTGTCCACCACCTTCTGGTCCATGATCACCGCATAGGCCTGACGGCGGGCGTGCAGGTCGCCGCGCTTGCCCAGCGTGATGATGCGCTCCACGTAGGGGCGCAGCTCCTTCGCCTTGGGCAGCGTGGTCTTGATCTGCTCGTGCTTGATCAAGCTCGTCGCCATGTTGCGGAACATGGCGGCGCGGTGCGTCGAGGTGACGCCCAGCTTCCGATTGGCCATACCGTGACGCATCACACCACTCCATCAGCGCCCATCGGGGCGAACAGTTCGTATCACACCAGCGGCCCAGCCGGGCCACCACTTATTGAGTATCCGGCCACAAGGTGGCCGGCGCCGCCCAACTGCCCTCCCCGCCCACGCACCAGTGGCGCGGCGGAAGCCCAGCGCGCGAAGCGCGCCGGCGCCTGAGGCGGTTAAAACGGCTCTTCGACCTTCTTCGCCAGATCCTCGACGTTCTCGGGCGGCCAGCCGGTGATGGGCATGCCGAGCGCGAGACCCATCGAGGCCAGCACTTCCTTGATTTCGTTCAGCGACTTGCGGCCGAAGTTCGGCGTGCGGAGCATTTCCTGCTCGGTCTTCTGAACGAGGTCGCCGATGTAGACGATGTTGTCGTTCTTCAGGCAGTTCGCGCTGCGGACCGACAATTCCAGCTCATCCACCTTGCGAAGCAGGTTGCGGTTGAAGGGCAGGTCGTCATGCACCTCCTCGCGCGCTTTTTCGCGGGGCTCTTCGAAGGTGACGAAGAGGGCCAGCTGGTCCTGCAGGATTCGGGCGGCGAGCGCCACGGCATCCTCGGGCACCAGCGTGCCATTCGTCTCCACCGAGATCACCAGGCGGTCATAGTCGGTCACCTGGCCCACGCGGGTGGGTTCCACCCGGTAGGACACCTTGCGGACCGGCGAGTAGATGGCATCCACCGGGATCATCCCGATGGGCGCATCCTCGGCGCGGTTCATGGCGGCGGGGACATAGCCGCGGCCGGTGCCGATCATCAGCTCCATGGAGAGCTTGGCGCCATCGTCCAGCGTGCAGATGACCAGCTCCGGGTTCGCGATCTCGATGTCGCCCGTCGTCTGGATCTGGCCCGCCGTCACCTCGCCAGGACCGGTGGCCGTGAGCATCAGGCGCTTGGTGCCCTCACCCTGGTAACGGATGGCGAGCTGCTTGAGGTTCAGGATGATGTCGGTGACATCCTCCCGCGCGCCGGTGAGGCTGCTGAATTCGTGCAGCACGCCGTCAATCTTCACGCCCGTGACGGCCGCCCCCTGCAGCGAGGACAGCAGCACGCGGCGCAGCGCGTTGCCGAGCGTCATGCCGAAGCCGCGCTCCAGCGGCTCCGCCACCAGGGTGGCCTGGCGGAGATCGGCAGAGCCGGACTCCACGAGGAGCTTTTCCGGCTTGATCAGCGATTGCCAGTTGCGTTCGAGCAAAGGGGCAGGCTCCTTGGCGTCAGACCCGCCGACGCTTGCGCGGGCGGCAGCCATTGTGCGGGATGGGCGTCACGTCGCGGATGGCGGTGACGTGGAAACCCACGGATTGCAGGGCGCGCAGCGCCGATTCGCGGCCCGAGCCAGGGCCCGACACCTCGACCTCGACGGTCTCCATGCCGTGCTCACGCGCCTTCATGCCGGCATCTTCAGCAGCCATCTGCGCGGCGTAAGGCGTGCTCTTGCGGCTGCCCTTGAAACCCTTGGACCCGGAGGAGGACCACGCGATGGCGTTGCCCTGCGCGTCCGTGATGGTCACGATGGTGTTGTTGAAGGTGGCAAGCACATGCGCCACGCCGGAGCTGATGTTCTTGCGCTCCTTCTTGCGGGGGCGCGAGCTGGGCTGACGGGCCATCTTACTTGGTCACCTTCTTCTTGCCGGCCACGGGCACGGCCTTGCCCTTGCGGGTGCGGGCATTGGTGTGCGTGCGCTGGCCGCGCACCGGCAGGCCACGGCGATGACGCAGGCCGCGATAGCAGGCCATGTCCATGAGGCGCTTGATGTTCATCGCGTTCTCACGGCGGAGGTCACCCTCCACGCGGAAATCGCGGTCGATCACCTCGCGCAGCTTCATGATCTCGTCATCGGTGAGCTGGTTCACGCGACGCTCATCCGGAATGCCGACGGTCGCGCAGATTTGCTTCGCGTTCTGCGGGCCGATGCCAAAAATATAGCGCAGCGAGATCACCACGCGCTTGTTCGGGGGAATGTTCACGCCAGCGATGCGCGCCACGTTGCAGCTCCTGCAGCCCCCTCGGGGACCGTCCCTTGATGCGCCCGCCCCATGGGAGATGACCCATGGGTGAGCAATTCCTTCGTCCACAAATGCCGAGCGCGGCCGAAGGCTGCCGAACACGACACGCCCCGCCCGCAAGAGCGGAGGCAATAGAGCGAGCCCTGCGCGCCGTCAAGCGCCTGGGCTGAGAATCTTCGACAGCGCCGCCGTCACATCGGCCATCTCGGCCATGCCGTCCACGCTGCTCAACTTGCCCTGCGCCGCGTAGTAGGGCAGCAGCGGAGCGGTCTGCTTGTGATAGGCGGCCAGCCTGGCGCCCACCGTCTCCGCGCGGTCATCCGCGCGGCGGGTGAATTCCGTGCCGCCACAGACGTCACACACGCCGGCCACCTTCGGCGGCTTGAAGCTGTCGTGGTAGCCCTCGCCGCAAGACGCGCAGGTGAACCGGCCGGAGATGCGCTCCACCAGCGCCGCGTCATCCACCCGCAGTTCGATCACATGGTCGAGCGTCAGGCCGTTCTCCCGCAGCACCTCGTCCAGCGCGCCAGCCTGAGGCACGGTGCGCGGGAAGCCGTCCAGGATAAAGCCCTTCTGGGCGTCCGGCCGCTGCACCCGGGCCACGATCATGGCCGTGATGAGCTTGTCCGGCACCAATTCGCCGCGCTCCATGATCTCCTTGGCCTGGCGGCCGATCTCTGAGCCCGCCTTCACCTCGGCGCGCAGCATGTCGCCCGTCGAGATCTGGACGACGCCGAAGCGTTCCTCCAGCCGCTTGGCCTGGGTGCCTTTGCCGGCACCGGGTGGGCCCAGGAGAATCAGGTTCATCACTTCCTCCTCACCGCGGCCTCGGGCCGCGTCCGCCCAGCCGGGCCTTCTTGATCAGGCCCTCATATTGATGGGCGAAGAGATGAGACTGAACCTGCGCCACCGTGTCCATCGTTACCGTCACGATGATGAGCAGAGAGGTGCCACCAAAGTAGAAAGGCACGCCATAATTCGAGATCAATATCTCGGGGATCAGGCAGACAATGACCAGGTAGATGGCGCCCACCACCGTCAACCGCGTCAGCGTGCGGTCCAGATAGTCGGCCGTGTGCTGGCCTGGCCGGATACCAGGAACGAATCCGCCATACTTCTTCAAATTGTCGGCCGTCTCGGCCGGGTTGAAGACCACCGCCGTGTAGAAGAAGGCGAAGAACACGATCAGCGCCATATATAGGCCCATATACATGGGCTGCCCATGGGCCAGTAGGTTCGTGATCCAGTTCAGCCAGCCCTCGGCCCCGGGCTCCGCGCTTAAGCCGGCCACGGTCGCGGGCAGCAGCAGCAGCGAGGAGGCGAAGATGGGCGGGATCACGCCCGCGGTGTTCAGCTTCAGCGGCAGATGCGTCGCCTCGCCGCCGAACATGCGATTGCCCACCTGGCGCTTCGGATACTGGACGGGAATGCGGCGCTGGGCGCGCTCCACATAGACCACGCCGAAGATGACCGCGAGCGCCGCCAGCAGGAAGAAGATGATGAAGAAGGTGGAGAGCGCGCCGGTCCGCCCCAGCTCCAGCGTGGAGATCAGCGCCGAGGGCAGGTTCGCCACGATGCCGGCGAAGATGATGAGGCTGATGCCGTTGCCGACCCCGCGCGCCGTGATCTGCTCACCCAGCCACATCAGGAACATGGTCCCGCCGGTGAGGGTGATGACGCAGGAGATGCGGAAGAACATGCCCGGATCGGCCACCGCCGGCCCCGAGGCCCCGCGCATCGCCTCCAGCCCCACCGAAATACCATAGGCCTGGATGATGGCGATGAAGAGCGTGAGATAGCGGGTGTACTGGTTGAGCTTCTTGCGCCCCGCCTCGCCTTCCTTCTTGAGCTGTTCCCAGGAAGGAATGGCCGCCGTCATCAGCTGCACGATGATCGAGGCGGAGATGTAGGGCATGATGTTCAGCGCGAACACCGTCATGCGCCCCAGCGCACCGCCCGAGAACATGTCGAACATGCCCAGGATGCCGCCGCCATGCTGGCGCAGCATCTCGCCCATGACGGCCGCGTCCACGCCTGGCACCGGCACATAGGTGCCGATTCGGTAGACAATCAGCGCGCCCAGCGTGAACCAGATGCGTTTCTTGAGTTCCGTCGCCTTGGCCAGCACACCGAAGTTGAGGCTGGAAGCAAGCTGATCGGTGGCCGAAGCCATGCGTGACATCCCCCGCTGGTCAGACCGGACGCCGGGCGCACATGGCCCGGGCGCACGCCCATATCAATCGCGCCGCCCCCGCGCGGATCACGCGTGGCGCCGCGCGGCCGATCACTCGGCCGCGGCAGCCTCGGGGAGGATCACCTTGCCGCCCGCCGCCTCCATGGCGGCCAGCGCCGTGGCCGAGGCGCCGGAGACGCTGATCTCGACCGCACGGGTGATCTCGCCACGGCCCAGGAGGCGCACGCCCACATACTTGCCGCTGCGCGCCACGATGCCGGCCTCGCGCAGCATCGCCTCGGTGATCACGCCCGACGCCGGCAGCTTGCCGGCCTCGATCGCCGCGTCCAGCACGCCGATGTTCAAGGGCGCATAATCCTTGCGGAAGATGTTCTTGAAGCCGCGCTTGGGCATACGCCGATAGATCGGGAGCTGACCGCCCTCGAACCCGTTCAGCGACACGCCCGTACGCGCCTTCTGGCCCTTCACGCCGCGGCCGCCGGTCTTGCCCTTGCCGGAGCCGATCCCGCGCCCGATGCGCTTGAACTTGGGCCGCGCGCCCTCGTTGTCGCGCAATTCGTTGAGCTTCATGACACTCTCCAATGACCGGCCGGGTGGGCCTCCGCGCCCTCGCGCCCCGGCCGCCGTTCGGATGATATACCTTGGGGAAGGCTGACCGTGGTCAGCCTTCCACCTTCACCAGATGCGCGACCTTGCGGATCATGCCGCGCACCGCGGGCGTGTCCTCCAGCTCGCGCGAGCGGTTGATCTTGTTCAGGCCGAGACCCTTCAGCGTGTCCTGCTGGCCGGGCTTGCGCCCATTGCCGGACGCGACCTGGGTCACGCGCACCGTCTTCTTCGCATCAGACATTGGCCGCCTCCTGGACCTCGGCACCGTCCTTGCGGGGGCCCAGCAGGTCCGACACCTTCTTGCCGCGGCGGGTCGCCACGCTGCGCGGGCTGGTCGCCCGGGTCAGCGCCGCGAAGGTCGCCTTCACCATGTTGTGCGGGTTCGTCGTGCCCGTGCACTTCGCCACCACGTCGCCCATGCCCAGCGTCTCGAAGACGGCGCGCATGGGGCCACCCGCGATGATGCCCGTACCGGCCGGGGCCGCGCGCAGGATCACGCGGCCGGCGCCGAACTCGCCGATCACGTCATGATGCAGGGTGCGGCCCTCGCGCATCGGCACGCGGACCATGCCGCGCTTCGCACGCTCGGTCGCCTTGCGGATGGCCTCGGGCACCTCGCGCGCCTTGCCGGAACCCCAGCCCACGCGGCCCTTCTGGTCACCCACGACCACCAGCGCGGCGAAGCTGAAGCGACGCCCGCCCTTCACCACCTTGGCGACGCGGTTGATGGTGACCAGCTTGTCCTGCAGCTCGTCGCCCTGGTCGCGCTCGGGCTGGTTGCGATTCTGGTCGCGGTCGCGGCCACGGCCGCGCCCCCGGTTCTCGCCTTCGCCGCCGCTTCGCGGTTCACGTGCCATATGCTCTCTCCCCGCGCGTCAGAAGGACAGACCGCCCTCACGGGCGGCGTCCGCCAGCGCTTTCACGCGGCCATGATACAGATAAGGGCCGCGGTCGAAGACCACGGCGGAAACGCCGGCCGCGAGCGCACGCTCGGCCACCAGCTTGCCAACCGTCACCGCCGCGTCCTTGTCCGCGCCGGTCTTGAGGCTGTCGCGCAGCGTCTTCTCGAGCGAGGAGGCCGCGGCCACCGTGCGACCCGCCGCGTCGTCGATCACCTGCGCATAGATGTGCCGGCCGGAGCGGAAGACGGACAGGCGCGCACGCCCGCCGCCCTTGACCTTGAGCTGGTAGCGGAGCCGCGCGCGGCGCCGTTCCTGCAGAGCAAGCTTCTTGGGCATTACTTCTTCTTCCCCTCCTTACGGAGGATGACCTCGTTGTCGTACTTGATGCCCTTGCCCTTGTAGGGCTCGGGACCACGATAGCCGCGGATTTCCGCCGCCACCTGGCCGACCTTCTGCTTGTCGATCCCTTCCACCTTCACGGCGGTCGGACGCTCGCAAGTGATCTTGATGCCGGCCGGGGCGGGATAGCGGATTTCGTGGCTGTAGCCCAGGTTCAGCACCAGGTCATTGCCCTGCATCGCGGCCTTGTAGCCGGTGCCGGTGATTTCCATGGACTTGGTGTAGCCAACGGAAACGCCCTTCACCATGCCTTCGACCAGGCTGCGCGTCGTGCCCCAGAGGGTGCGCGCGCGCCGGTCCTCGCCGCGGGGGGAGACGGCCACCTGATCGGGGCTGATCTCCACATCCACGAACTCGGTCAGCTCGAGCGAGAGTTCGCCCAGCTTGCCCTTGGCCTTCAGCGTCCGGCCGGCCAGCGTCACCTGGACGCCAGCGGGAACGGGAACGGGATACTTACCAACGCGAGACATGCCGCACCCCCATCAGAACACGCGGCAGAGGACTTCGCCGCCAACATTGGCAGCGCGGGCCTCGGTGTCGCTCATCACGCCGCGGGGCGTGGACAGGATCTGGATGCCGAGGCCGTTGTAGAACTTCGGCAGTTCCTTGATCTTCGAATAGACGCGCCGGCCGGGCTTGGAGACGCGGCTGATTTCCTTGATGGCGGGCTCGCCCTCGGAATACTTCAGCTCGATCTCGATCTGGCTGATGCCGGGACGCAGCTCTTCCACGCGCCAGGCGCGGATATAGCCTTCGCGCTTCAGCACGTCGAGCACATCGGTCTTCAACCGGCTGGCCGGCGCCAGGCACTTGGTCTGGCGCGCGCCATGCGCGTTGCGGATGCGGGTGAGCAGGTCGCCCAACGGGTCGGACATGGACATGGGCCGCTCCTTACCAGCTTGCCTTGACCACACCGGGGAGCTGGCCCTTGTTGGCCAGATCCCGCAGCTGGTTGCGGCAGAGCTTGAACTTCCGATAATTGCCGCGCGGACGCCCGGTCACCTCGCAGCGCAGGCGGATGCGCACCTTGGCCGCGTTGCGCGGCATCTGCGCGAGGCGCAGCGTCGCGTCGAAGCGGTCCTCGATGGGCGCGTCACGGTCCATCACGACAGCCTTCAGGGCGGCGCGCTTCTTGGCGTGCTGCCCCGCGAGCTTCTCGCGGCGCTTGTTCTTCTCGACGGAAGAGGTCTTGGCCATAGGGTCTGTGGTCCTTTGGAACCTGCGGGCTTTCACCCGCGGTTTTCCCGGTTGATCAGTTGGTGAAGGGGAGGTCGAAAGCCTTCAGCAGAGCCTTGGCTTCCTTGTCCGTCTTCGCCGTCGTGACGAACACGATGTCCATGCCGCGCACCGCGTCCACCTTGTCATAGTTGATTTCGGGGAACACGATCTGCTCCTTCAGGCCCAGGGCGTAGTTGCCCCGGCCATCGAAGCCCTTGTTGCCCGGCAGCCCGCGGAAGTCACGCACGCGCGGGAGCGCGATGGTGACCAGGCGGTCCAGGAACTCGTACATGCGCGCCTTGCGCAGCGTGACCTTGCAGCCGATCGCCTGGCCTTCGCGGATCTTGAAGCCCGCGATCGCCTTCTTCGCATGGGTGCGAACCGGCTTCTGGCCCGAGATCATCGTCAGGTCGGCCACCGCCGCGTCCAGCTTCTTCTGGTCCGCCGCGGCTTCGCCCACGCCCATGTTGATCACGATCTTCTCGAGCTTGGGCACCTGCATCGGGTTCTCATAGGAGAACTCCTTCTGCATGGCCGGGCGCACGACATCGGCATAGAGCTTCTGCAGCCGCGCCATCTCGGGCGGAATGGCGACGGCGGGCCCGGGGGCCGCGGGCACCATGTCGCCACGGCGCGAGGAGCCCTCGGCCGCATCGGGCTTCTTGCCCTGGGCCGGCGCCTTGCCGCCCTTGTTCTTCGTCCCGCTCATGCGTCGAGCACCTCACCAGAGCCCTTGGCGACGCGCACCTTCTTCCCATCCTCGAGGATGCGGAAACCGACGCGCGTGGGCTTGTCCGTCTTCGGGTCAATCAGCGCCAGGTTGGAGAGCTGGATCGGCGCCTCCTTGGAGACGATGCCGCCCGTCTCGCCCACCCGGGTCTGCTTGGTATGCTTCTTCACCAGGTTCACGCCCTGCACCAGCGCGCGGCCCTCGGTCGGCGTCACGCGCAGCACTTCACCGCGCTTGCCCTTGTCGCGGCCGGTCAGCACCTGAACCCGGTCGCCCTTCTTGATCTTCGCCGCCATGTTACAGCACCTCCGGCGCCAGCGAGATGATCTTCATGAACTTGCGCGCACGCAGCTCACGCACCACCGGGCCGAAGATGCGCGTGCCGATCGGCTCGCCCGCCTTGTTGATCAGCACGGCCGCGTTGCGGTCGAAGCGGATCGCGGAGCCATCGGAGCGGCGCACCGGGTAGGCCGTGCGCACGATGACCGCGCGCTCGACCGAGCCCTTCTTCACCTTGCCGCGGGGAATGGCTTCCTGCACGGCCACCACGATGATGTCGCCCACCGAGGCGGTGCGGCGCTTCGAGCCGCCCAGCACCTTGATGCACTGCACCCGACGCGCGCCCGAGTTGTCGGCGACGTCCAGGTTGCTCTCGACGGAGATCATGCCTGCGCTCCCTCAGCCACGGCTTCGCCGTTGCGGGCAACGACCGTCCAGCTCTTGCGCTTGGACAGCGGAGGGCATTCCTGGATGGACACCAGGTCGCCTTCCTTGCACAGGTTTTCCTCGTCATGCGCCGCATACTTCTTCGAGCGGCGGATGAACTTCTTGTAGAGCGGATGCATCACGCGACGCTCGACCAAGACGGTGATCGTCTTGTCCATCTTGTCACTGACGACCCGGCCCGTGAGGACTCGCTTCGGCATTGCCGTGGTCTCCTCTTAAGCCTTGTTGGAGGAAGCCGCGCGCGAACGCTCGGCCATGATGGTCTTCACGCGCGCGATGTCGCGGCGGACGGCCTTGATGCGGCCCAGCGCCTCGAGCTGGCCGGTGGCCCGCTGGAAGCGCAGGTTGAACTGCTCCTTGCGGAGGTCCAGCAGCATCCCGTTCAGCTCGTCGCCGGACTTCGCGCGGATATCCACGATCTTCGTCATCGCCCTCAGGCCTCCGCCGCCGCGCCGAGGCGCGTGACCATCTTGGTCCGGATGGGCAGCTTCGCCGCGCCGAGGTCGAGCGCTTCACGCGCCACCTCGACGGGTACGCCGTCAATCTCGAACATGATGCGGCCGGGTTTCACCCGGGCCACCCAGTATTCGGGCGCGCCCTTGCCCGAGCCCATGCGGACTTCCGCGGGCTTGGTCGAGACGGGCACGTCCGGGAAGATGCGGATCCACACCCGGCCCTGGCGCTTCATGGCGCGCGTGATCGCACGGCGGGCCGCCTCGATCTGGCGGGCCGTCACACGCTCGGGCTCCAGCGCCTTCAGGCCATAGCCGCCGAAGGTCAGGGTGAAGCCACCCTTGGCATCACCCTTGATCCGGCCCTTGTGGGCCTTCCGGAATTTGGTTCGCTTAGGCTGCAGCATTGCTCACAATCCTTACCGCTGCGGCGCTTGTTCTTGCGCCCGGCGGTCCTGCGCCATCGGGTCATGGGCCATGATCTCGCCCTTGAAGATCCAGACCTTCACACCGCAGGTGCCATAGGTCGTCTTCGCGGTCGCGATCCCGTAGTCGATGTCCGCGCGCAGCGTGTGCAGGGGCACGCGGCCCTCGCGGTACCACTCCATGCGCGCGATCTCGGCGCCGCCCAGGCGGCCGGAGCAGTTGATCCGGATGCCCAGCGCGCCCAGGCGCATGGCGGACTGCACCGCGCGCTTCATGGCGCGGCGGAAGGCCACGCGACGCTCGAGCTGCTGCGCAATGCTCTCGGCCACCAGGGTGGCGTCCAGCTCGGGCTTGCGGATCTCGAGGATGTTCAGCGACACCTCGGCGCCGGCGCGCACGCTCAGTTCCTTGCGGAGCTGGTCGATGTCCGCGCCCTTCTTGCCGATGACGACGCCAGGCCGCGCAGCATGGATGGTCACGCGCGGCTTCTTCGCCGGACGCTCCACCACCACCTTCGACACGCCGGCGGACTTCAGGCGGTCCTTCAGCGTCTCGCGCAGCTTGAGGTCGTCATGGAGCAGGCGCGCATAGTCGCGGCCGGCGAACCAGCGGCTGTCCCAGGTGCGGTTGATACCGAGCCGGAGGCCGATCGGATTGACTTTATGACCCATTTACGCGGCCTCCGCTTCGCTCTTCGCCTTCGCCACCTGCTGCTCCGCCACCACGATCTTGAGGTGGCTGAACCACTTCTCGATGCGGGAGGACTTGCCGCGGCCACGGGCGTGGAAGCGCTTCATGACGATGGCACGGCCCACCTCGGCGTGGCTGACGACCAGGCGGTCCACGTCGAGCTGGTGGTTGTTCTCGGCATTGGCGATGGCGCTCTCGAGCGTCTTCTTCACCGTCTGCGCGATGCGGCGCTTGCTGAAGGTCAGCGTCGCGACGGCATCCTGCGCCTTCGCGCCACGGATCATCGCGGCCACTTCGTTCAGCTTGCGCGGGCTCACGCGGATATTCCGCGTGACCGCCTGCGCCTCGGAATCCGTGAGACCACGGGGGTGTTGGGGCTTGCTCATCGGCTCAGTTCCGCTTCGCCTTCTTGTCGGCCGAGTGGCCGCCGAAGGTCCGCGTCGGCGAGAATTCGCCGAGCTTGTGCCCCACCATGTTCTCCGTCACCTGCACCGGCAGGAACTTCCGGCCATTGTAGACCCCAAAGGTGAGGCCCACGAATTGCGGCAGGATCGTGCTGCGGCGCGACCAGGTCTTGATGACCTCGTTGCGCGTCGAAGCACGGGCCGCATCGGCCTTCGCCAGGAGGTACCCGTCCACGAACGGGCCTTTCCAAACGCTGCGCGGCATCGGTTCAGCCCTTCGTCGCGTTGCGGCGGCGCACGATATTGCGATCCGTCCGCTTGTTGTTGCGGGTCTTGGCACCCTTGGTGGGCTTGCCCCAGGGCGTCACGGGATGACGGCCGCCCGAGGTGCGGCCCTCGCCACCACCATGCGGGTGGTCGACCGGGTTCATGGTCACGCCGCGGTTGTGCGGCTTGCGGCCCAGCCAGCGCGAACGGCCGGCCTTGCCCAGGTGCTGGTTGCTGTTGTCCGGGTTGGACACGGCGCCGATGCTCGCGATGCACTCGCTGCGCACGGTCCGCACCTCGCCCGACATCAGCTTGATCTGCGCCAGACCCGCATCCTTGCCCACGAGCTGGGCGAAGGTGCCGGCGGAACGCGCGATCTTGGCACCGGCGCCCGGCTTGATCTCGATGTTGTGGATCACGGTGCCCACGGGGATCGAGGCCAGCGGCATGGCGTTGCCCGGCTTGATGTCAGCGCGCTCGGCCGCGATCACGGCGTCGCCCACCTTCAGGCGCTGCGGCGCGATGATGTAGGCCAGCTCGCCATCCTCGTACTTCAGCAGCGCGATGAAGGCCGTGCGGTTCGGATCATACTCGATCCGCTCCACCACCGCGGGCACGCCGAACTTGGCGCGGCGCTTGAAGTCCACCACGCGGTAGGACTGCTTGTGCCCGCCGCCCCGGAACCGGACGGTGATGTGGCCGTGGTTGTTGCGGCCGCCGGAATGCGACTTGCCCTCGGTCAAGCCCTTCACGGGCTTGCCCTTCCACAGGCTGCTGCGGTCGATCAGGACCGTGCCGCGAAGGCTCGGCGTGACCGGGTTGAAGTTCTTCAGCGCCATGGCGTTACGAAAGCCCCGTCGTGAGGTCGATGCTCTGGCCTTCGGCCAGGCGCACCACCGCCTTCTTCCAGTCCGAGCGCTGGCCAGGACGGCCCTTGAAGCGCTTGGTCTTGCCCTTCATCACGAGGGTGTTCACCGCCACCACGCTGACACCGAACAGGCCTTCGACCGCCTGCTTGATCTCGGGCTTGGAAGCATCGAGCGCCACGCGGAAGACATACTGGCCCTGCTCGCTCAGCCCCGTCGCCTTCTCGGTGACGAGGGGAGAGAGGATGGCCTGGTACATCCGCTCGCCCGAAATCTTGGGCGCAGCCTTGGGCTTGCTGATGGACGCGCTCATGCCAGCCGCTCCTTCAGGGCTTCGACGCCGGCGCGGGTGACCACGAGCACGTCATGCTTCAGGATGTCGTACACATTCGCGCCCGCCGTCGGCAGCGCGTCCATGCCGGGGATGTTGCGCAGCGTGCGGGCGAAGATCTCGTCCACCTGCGCATCCACCACCAGGGCCGAGGTCCAGCCCAGCGCCTTCACGCGCTTGGCCATGACGCTCGTCTTGGCATCGGCCTCGCCCGCCGCGGTGTCGAGTACCACGAGCTTGCCGTCCTTGGCCTTCTGGCTCAGCGCCGAGATCAGGCCGAGGCGACGCACCTTCTTGTTCAGCGAGTAGCCATGGTCACGGACCACCGGCCCGTGGACCACGCCACCCGTGCGGAACTGCGGCGCGCGCAGCGAGCCCTGGCGGGCGCTGCCCGTGCCCTTCTGGCGGTAGGGCTTCTTCGTGGTCCCGGAGACCTCGCCCATGCCCTTCGCCTTGTGCGTGCCGGCCCGGCGCTTCGCGAGCTGCCAGTGCACGACGCGCGCCATGATGTCCGCGCGGGGCGCGGCGCCGAACAGCTCTTCCGGCAGCTCCGCGGAGCCGGCCGGTGCGTTGTCCAGCGTGATGACGTTGACCTGCATTGTCCTCGATCCTCAGACCGTCGCCGCGGGGAAAGGCGCGTCGGCGGGGCGCGCGCGCTTCACCGCGTCGCGCACCATGACGTAGCTTCCGGCGGAACCAGGCACCGCGCCCTTCACCAGCAACAGGCCCCGCTCCAGGTCATGCCCGGCGATCTCGAGGTTCTGGGTGGTGATGCGCTCGACACCGAGATGGCCGGCCATCTTCTTGTTCTTGAAGGTCTTGCCCGGATCCTGGCGGTTGCCGGTGGAGCCGTGCGAGCGGTGGCTGATGGACACGCCGTGCGAGGCTTCGAGGCCCGCGAAGTTCCAGCGCTTCATCGCACCCGCGAAGCCCTTGCCCTTCGAGGTGCCCGTCACGTCCACCTTCTGGCCGGGCACGAAATGCGCCGCGGACAGAACGGTGCCGGCCGGCAGCATCGCCTCAGGCGCCACGCGGAATTCGACGACCTTCATCGGCGCCTCGACGCCCGCCTTGGCGAAATGGCCGCGGTTGGGCTTCGACACGTTCTTGGGCTTGGCGGTGCCGAGGCCGACCTGCACGGCGGTGTAGCCGTCGGTCTCCTCGGTCCGCTGCGCCACGACGCGCACGGCATCCACATGCAGCACCGTCACCGGCGTGCTCGATCCGTCTTCGTTGAACAGACGGGTCATGCCGAGCTTGCGCGCGAGCAGACCAGTCCGGGTCTGGGTGGCCATGACCGGATCCTCAGATCTTGATCTCGACGTCCACGCCGGAGGCGAGGTCGAGCTTCATCAGCGCGTCCACGGTCTGCGGGGTGGGGTCGACAATGTCGAGAAGGCGACGATGCGTGCGGATTTCAAACTGCTCGCGGCTCTTCTTGTCCACATGGGGCGAGCGGTTCACCGTGAAGCGCTCGATCTGCGTCGGCAGCGGGATCGGGCCCCGCACGCGCGCGCCCGTCCGCTTCGCGGTGTTCACGATCTCCCGCGTGCTGCCATCCAGCACGCGGTGATCGAACGCCTTGAGGCGGATGCGGATGTTCTGGCTGTCCATGGAAGTGACGCCTGCCTTACTTCGAAATGCTGGCGACGACGCCCGCACCCACGGTGCGGCCACCCTCGCGGATCGCGAAACGAAGGCCCTCATCCATCGCGATCGGCGCGATCAGCTCCACGTCCATCGAGACGTTGTCGCCGGGCATCACCATCTCGACACCTTCCGGCAGCTGCACCACGCCCGTCACGTCCGTCGTGCGGAAGTAGAACTGCGGACGGTAGTTCGTGAAGAACGGCGTGTGGCGGCCGCCCTCCTCCTTCGTCAGGATGTACGCCTCGGCCTTGAACTTCGAGTGCGGCTTGATCGAACCGGGCGCCGCCAGAACCTGGCCACGCTCCACATCCTCGCGCTTCGTGCCGCGCAGCAGCGCGCCGATGTTGTCGCCCGCCTGGCCCTGGTCCAGCAGCTTGCGGAACATCTCAACGCCCGTGACGACCGTCTTCACCGTGTCCTTCAGGCCCACGATCTCGACTTCCTCACCGACCTTGATCACGCCGCGCTCCACGCGACCCGTCACCACCGTGCCGCGACCCGAGATCGAGAACACGTCCTCGACCGGCATCAGGAACGGACGGTCGATCGCGCGCTCGGGCTGCGGAATGTAGCTGTCCACCGCCGCCATCAGCGCCAGCACCGCCTGCTCACCGATCTCAGGCTGCTTGTCTTCCAGCGCGCACAGCGCCGAGCCCTTGATGATGGGGATGTCGTCGCCAGGGAACTGGTAGGAGGACAGAAGCTCGCGCACCTCCATCTCCACCAGCTCGACCAGGTCGGGGTCCGCCATGTCCATCTTGTTCAGGAACACCACCAGCGCGGGAACGCCCACCTGGCGCGCCAGCAGGATGTGCTCGCGCGTCTGCGGCATCGGGCCGTCCGCCGCCGACACCACCAGGATCGCGCCGTCCATCTGCGCGGCACCCGTGATCATGTTCTTCACGTAGTCCGCGTGGCCAGGGCAGTCCACATGCGCGTAATGGCGGTTCTGCGTCTCGTATTCCACATGCGCCGTCGAGATCGTGATCCCGCGCGCGCGCTCCTCAGGCGCCTTGTCGATCTGGTCGTACGCCGTGAACGTCGCACCACCCGTCTTCGCCAGCGTCTTCGTGATAGCCGCCGTCAATGACGTCTTGCCATGATCCACATGGCCGATCGTCCCAATGTTGCAGTGCGGCTTGTTCCGCTCAAACTTCGCCTTGGCCATCGTCGTGCATCCAATCCGAAAGGGGTCTCAAAGGCGCCCAGGGCGCCGAATTACCAGCGGTAGTGGCTGAAGGCCTTGTTGGCTTCGGCCATGCGGTGCGTGTCTTCGCGCTTCTTCACAGCAGTGCCGCGGTTGTTCACCGCATCCATCAGCTCGCCGGAGAGGCGCTCTTCCATGGTGCTTTCGCCGCGCTTGCGGGCGGCGTCGATCAGCCAACGGATGGCCAGCGCCTGGCGCCGCTCGGGGCGGACCTCGACAGGCACCTGGTAGGTGGCGCCACCGACGCGGCGCGAACGCACCTCGACGGCCGGCTTCACATTGTCCAGCGCCTCATGGAACAGCCGCAGCGGGTCGCTGTTGGGGCCACCCTTGCGCTTCAGCGTGTCCATGGCGGCATAGACGATGCCTTCAGCAATGCTCTTCTTGCCGTCATACATCAGCACGTTCATGAAACGGCTGAGGACGACATCACCGAACTTGGGGTCCGGCAGAACTTCGCGCTTCTCGGCGCTGTGACGACGCGACATCTCTCAGACCCTCACTTCGGCCGCTTGGCGCCGTAGAGCGAGCGCCGCTTGCGCCGCTTCGGCAGGCCCTGCGTATCCAGAACACCGCGCAGGATGTGGTAGCGCACACCGGGAAGGTCCTTCACGCGCCCGCCACGGATCAGCACCACCGAGTGCTCCTGCAGGTTGTGGCCTTCACCGGGGATGTAGCTCACCACCTCGAAACCATTGGTCAGGCGCACCTTCGCGACCTTACGAAGCGCCGAGTTCGGCTTCTTCGGCGTGGTCGTGTAGACGCGCGTGCAGACGCCGCGCTTCTGCGGGCAACCCTGCAGGGCCGGAACCTTGTTCTGGCTCCTCCGCGGCTCGCGCCCCTGCGCGATGAGCTGGTTGATCGTCGGCATGACGCCCCTTCGTAACCTTAATCGTTTCCCAGGTCGCGCACCAAACGACACGCGGCCCGGCGGGCGCGCTTGCGCTCCGACCGGGCCACCGCGTCAACTCCGGGCCTGAGCCCTCCGAAAAGGGCGGCGTCCGAAGCAAGGCGTTTGAACCAACACACCCAAAGGAAGCCGAAACCACCCTCGGGCAAGGCGGGTGTGATACGCACCCACCCCGGCGGAGTCAAGTGAACCCCGCCGGTAAAAGCCGGGGCAAAGGTCGTTAACCCCCGCCCCTGGCACAGGGCCCTATTCCGCCGCCGCGGGGCGGCCGTCGGGCTCCGGCAGCGCCGGCGCGGCCGCCGGCAGGCGCCCGCTGTCACGCTGCGCGGCGATGGCACGCAGGCGGTTCATCACCGAGCCCGTGCCCGCGGGGATCAGGCGCCCCACGATCACGTTCTCCTTGAGGCCACCCAGGTTGTCCACCTTGCCGGCCGTGGCCGCCTCGGTGAGCACGCGGGTCGTCTCCTGGAAGGAGGCGGCCGAAATGAAGCTCTGCGTCTGCAGGCTGGCCTTGGTGATGCCCTGCAGCACCGGCTCGGCCCGCGCGGGGCGCTCGCCGAGTCGCAGCCGCTTCTCGTTCTCCGCGTCGAACTCGAAGCGGTCCACCTGCTCGCCGATCAGGAAGGTCGTGTCGCCGGGCTCGAGGATCTCGACCTTCTGCAGCATCTGGCGAACGATCACCTCGATGTGCTTGTCGTTGATCTTCACGCCCTGCAGACGATACACGTCCTGGATCTCGTTCACGAGGTAGTTGGCCAACGCCTCCACGCCCAGCACGCGCAGGATGTCGTGCGGCACGCGGGGGCCGTCCACCAACGGGTCGCCGGCCTTCACATAGTCGCCTTCCTGCACCGAGACGTGCTTGCCCTTCGGCACCAGGTACTCGCGCTCGATCGGCGGCTCGTCGCCCAGAGGCTCGCTCTTCACGATGACGCGGCGCTTGGCCTTGTAGTCCTTGCCGAACTCCACCCGCCCGTCGATGTCGCTGATGATGGCGGCATCCTTGGGCCGGCGGGCCTCGAACAGCTCGGCCACGCGGGGCAGACCACCCGTGATGTCGCGCGTCTTGGAGGATTCGCGCGGCATGCGGGCCACCACGTCGCCGGCTTCCACCATGGCGCCATTGTCCACGCTGAGCACCGTGTCGGGGCTGAGGAAGTAGCGCGCCTCGGCCCCGTTGGGCAGCTTCAGCACCTCGCCCCGCTCATCCTTCATGACGATTCGCGGCCGCAGGTCCACGCCCTTCGCCGCGGACTTGTAGTCCACCACGACCTTGGAGCTGAGGCCCGTCACCTCGTCCTGTCGCTCGACAAGGGTGATGCCCTCGATCAGGTCGGCGTATTCGACGCGGCCCGCCCGCTCCGTGAGGATGGGAAGGGTGAACGGGTCCCACTCGGCCAGCTTCTGGCCGCGCGTCACCACATCGCCATCCTGGATAAGCAGCTTGGCGCCGTAGGGGATGCGGAAGCGGGCGCGTTCGCGGCCATTCGCATCCATCAGCAGCACTTCGCAATTGCGGCTCATCACGATGGGCGCGCCGGAGCTGTTGGTGACGAGGCTGAGGTTCAGCAGCTTCGCCGTCGCTTCCGTCGTGGCCTCCACCGCCGACTGCTCGGCGCCACGCTGCGCCGCGCCACCGATGTGGAAGGTGCGCATCGTCAGCTGCGTGCCCGGCTCACCGATGGACTGGGCCGCGATGACGCCCACCGCCTCACCCATGTTCACCGGCGTGCCGCGCGCCAGGTCGCGGCCATAGCAATGGCCGCAGACGCCCTGCTTGGATTCGCAGGTCAGCACCGAGCGGATCATCACCGCCTCGACGCCCGCCGCCTCCACACGCTCGGCGGCCGCTTCCTCGATGAGCGTGTTGCGGGGGACGATGATCTCGCCCGTCGCCGGGTCGATGATGTCCTCCTGCGAGGTCCGGCCCAGGATACGTTCGCTGATGGAGGAGACGACGTCACCGCCATCCATCACCGCGCGCACGTTCAGCCCGCGCTCCGTCCCGCAATCATCTTCCATGATGATGCAGTCCTGCGCCACGTCCACGAGACGCCGCGTCAGATAGCCCGAGTTCGCCGTCTTCAGCGCCGTGTCGGCCAGGCCCTTGCGGGCGCCGTGGGTGGAGTTGAAGTACTCCAGCACGGTCAGGCCTTCCTTGAAGTTCGAGATGATCGGCTGCTCGATGATCTCGCCCGAGGGCTTGGCCATCAGCCCGCGCATGCCGGCCAGCTGGCGCATCTGCGCCGGCGAACCGCGCGCACCGGAATGCGACATCATCCAGACGGAGTTGGTCGGACGGCCGATCTCCTGCTTCTGGATCTCCTTCATCATCGCGCCGGCGACGGCATCCGTGCAGCGCGACCAGGCGTCCACGACCTTGTTGTAGCGCTCGCCCGAGGTGATGAGGCCGTCGAGATACTGCTGCTCGAACTCCTTCACCTCGGCCTTGGTGGTGGCGATCAGGCCTTCCTTCTCGGCCGGGATCATCATGTCGTTCTTGCCGAAGGAGATGCCGGCCTTCGCCGCGTGACGGAAGCCGAGACCCATCAGGCGGTCGGCGAAGATCACGCTCTCCTTCTGGCCGCAGTGACGGTATACCGCGTCAATCACGTCGGAGATGGTCTTCTTCGTCAGCAGCCGGTTCAGCAGGCTGTAGGGCAGCGCCGGGTGCTTGGGCAGCAGGGCGCCCATCAGCATGCGGCCCGCCGTGGTCACCACGCGCTCCATCACCAGCTGGCCGTCCGCGTTCATCGTCTCGCGGCGGGTGCGGATCTTCTGGTGCAGCGTGATGGCGCCGACCGAGAGCGCGTGCTCGATCTCGGCCAGCTCACCCAGCAGCGGCGCGTCCTTTTCCTCGGTCGCGAGGAATTCCGGCGTCTCCAGGCTGAGGTAGTAGATGCCGAGCACGATGTCCTGCGACGGCACGATGATCGGCTTGCCGTTCGCGGGGCTGAGGATGTTGTTGGTGGACATCATCAGCACGCGCGCTTCGAGCTGCGCTTCCAGGCTGAGCGGCACGTGGACCGCCATCTGGTCGCCGTCGAAGTCGGCGTTGAAGGCGGTGCAGACCAGCGGATGCAGCTGGATGGCCTTGCCCTCGACCAGCACCGGCTCGAAGGCCTGGATACCCAGGCGGTGCAGGGTGGGGGCGCGGTTCAGCAGCACCGGGTGCTCGCGGATCACTTCCTCCAGGATGTCCCACACCTCGGGACGCTCCTTCTCCACCATCCGCTTCGCCTGCTTGATGGTGGAGGCGTGGCCGTACTTCTCCAGCTTCGAGTAGATGAAGGGCTTGAACAGCTCCAGCGCCATCTTCTTCGGCAGGCCGCACTGGTGCAGCTTCAGCTCCGGGCCCACCACGATGACCGAGCGGCCCGAATAGTCCACGCGCTTGCCCAGCAGGTTCTGCCGGAACCGGCCCTGCTTGCCCTTCAGCATGTCGGAGAGCGACTTCAGAGGGCGCTTGTTGGTGCCCGTGATGGCGCGGCCGCGGCGACCATTGTCGAACAGCGCGTCCACCGCCTCCTGCAGCATCCGCTTCTCGTTGCGCACGATGATGTCGGGCGCGCGCAGCTCGATCAGCCGCTTCAGGCGGTTGTTGCGGTTGATGACGCGGCGATACAGGTCGTTCAAGTCCGAGGTCGCGAAGCGGCCGCCATCGAGCGGCACCAGCGGGCGCAGCTCGGGCGGGATCACCGGGACGACGTCCAGGATCATCCACTCCGGACGCGCGCCGGATTCGCTGAAGGCCTCGATCAGCTTCAGGCGCTTCACCAGCTTCTTGCGCTTGGCCTCGCTGGTGGTCTCCTTCAGCTCCGCGCGCAGGCGCGTGCCTTCCTTGCCCATGTCGAGCCCGGCCAGGATCTCCTTCACCGCCTCGGCGCCGATGCCCACGCGGAAGGCGTCCTCACCGAACTCCTCCTGCTTCTGGTAGAGCTGGTCCTCGTTCACGAGCGAGTGCAGCTTCAGGTCCGTCAGGCCCGGCTCCAGCACCACATAGCTCTCGAAGTAGAGAACCTTCTCCAGCTCCTTCAGCGACATGTCCACCATCAGGCCGACGCGGCTGGGCAGGGACTTCAGGAACCAGATGTGCGCGACGGGCGCCGACAGCTCGATATGGCCCATGCGCTCGCGCCGTACCTTGGCGAGCGTCACTTCCACGCCGCACTTCTCGCAGACGATGCCGCGGAACTTCATCCGCTTGTACTTGCCGCACAGGCACTCGTAGTCCTTGATCGGCCCGAAGATGCGGGCGCAGAACAGCCCGTCCCGCTCCGGCTTGAAGGTGCGGTAGTTGATGGTCTCGGGCTTCTTGATCTCGCCATACGACCAGGAGCGGATCTGCTCCGGCGAGGCCATGGAGATCTTGATCTGGTCGAAGGTCATCGCCTGGCCGGTCTGGCCCAGGATCTTCATCAGCTCGTTCATGCCGCCTCGCTCTCTGCCCGGCGCGCACGCCGGGCGTTGAAGGGGTGTGGGCGGGGCGCGTCAGGGCGCCCCGCGAAATGCGAAATCAGGGGCCGCGATTCTCGAGGTCCACGTTCAGGCCGAGGGACTTCAGCTCCTTCACCAGGACGTTGAAGCTCTCGGGGATGCCGGCCTCGAAGCTGTCCTGGTCGCGGACGATCGCCTCATAGACCTTGGTGCGGCCGGACACGTCGTCCGACTTCACCGTCAGCATCTCCTGCAGCGTGTAGGCGGCGCCGTAGGCTTCCAGCGCCCAGACCTCCATCTCGCCGAAGCGCTGTCCACCGAACTGCGCCTTGCCGCCCAGCGGCTGCTGGGTGACGAGGCTGTAGGGGCCGATCGAACGCGCGTGGATCTTGTCATCCACCAGGTGGTGCAGCTTCAGCATGTAGATGTAGCCGACCGTCACCTTGCGCTCGAACCGCTCGCCCGAGCGGCCATCGTGCAGCCAGACCTGGCCCGAGGTGTCGAGGCCCGCGCGCTCCAGCATGCCCTCGATGTCACCCATGCGGGCACCGTCGAAGACGGGCGTCGCGATGGGGATGCCCTTCTTCAGGTTGTCGCACAGCTCGATCAGCTGGTCCTCGTCCATGGGGGCGATGTCGCGTTCGAACACCTCCTCGCCATAGACCTCGCGCAGCTTCGCGTGCAGCTCGTCCCGCACGGCGGAGGAGCGGCGGAAATCCTCCACCAGCTCACCGACCTGGCGGCCGAGATTGGCGCAGGCCCAGCCCAGATGCGTCTCCAGGATCTGACCGACGTTCATGCGCGAGGGCACGCCCAGCGGGTTCAGCACCAGGTCCACGCTCGTCCCATCTTCCAGGAAGGGCATGTCCTCGATGGGCACCACGCGGGAGACCACGCCCTTGTTGCCGTGGCGGCCGGCCATCTTGTCACCGGGCTGCAGCTTGCGCTTCACCGCCACGAAGACCTTGACCATCTTCATCACGCCAGGCGGCAGCTCGTCGCCGCGCTGCAGCTTCTCGACCTTGCTGTCGAAACGCTTCTGCAGCCGCTCCACCGCCGCGTCGAATTCGCGCTTCAGCGCCTCGATCTCGGCCATGGCGGCATCGTCCGCCACCGCAATCTGGCGCCAGGTCGCCTTGGCGAACTGCTCCAGCACCTCGTCGGTGATGACGGTGCCGGCCTTCACGCCCTTGAAGCCGCCGCTGGCCTTGCGGTTCAGCAGACGCTCGCGCAGACGGCCGTAGAAGCTGCGCTCCTGGATGGCCTTCTCGTCGTCGCGGTCCTTGGCCAGGCGCTCGATTTCGGCGCGCTCGATCGCCATCGCGCGCTCATCCTTGTCCACGCCGCGGCGGCTGAACACGCGCACATCCACGATGGTGCCGGACACACCGGGCGGCAGGCGCAGCGAGGTGTCGCGCACATCGCTGGCCTTCTCGCCGAAGATGGCACGGAGCAGCTTCTCCTCCGGCGTCATCGGGCTTTCGCCCTTTGGCGTCACCTTGCCGACGAGGATGTCACCAGGGTGCACCTCGGCGCCGACATAGACGATGCCCGCCTCGTCGAGGTTGCGCAGCGCTTCCTCGCCGACATTCGGGATGTCGCGGCTGATCTCCTCCTGGCCCAGCTTCGTGTCGCGCGCCATCACCTCGAATTCCTCGATGTGAATGGAGGTGAACACGTCGTCGCGCGCGATGCGCTCGCTGATGAGGATGGAGTCCTCGAAGTTGTAGCCGTTCCAGGGCATGAAGGCGCAGAGCACGTTGCGGCCCAGCGCCAGCTCGCCCAGCTCCGTGCTGGGGCCGTCGGCGATGATCTCGCCCGGGCTCACCCGGTCACCCACCTTCACCAGCGGGCGCTGGTTGATGCAGGTGCTCTGGTTGGAACGCTGGAACTTCCGCAGACGATAGATGTCCACGCCCGTGGTCTGCCCGTCACCGCCCGTCGCGCGCACCACGATGCGCGCGCCGTCGATCTGGTCCACCACGCCTTCGCGGCGGGCCGAGATGGCCGCGCCCGAATCCCGCGCCACCGCGGCTTCCATGCCCGTACCCACCAGCGGCGCGTCGCTCTTGATGAGCGGCACGGCCTGGCGCTGCATGTTGGAGCCCATCAGCGCGCGGTTGGCGTCGTCATTCTCCAGGAACGGGATCAGCGCGGCGGCCACCGAAACGAGCTGCTTCGGCGAGACGTCGATCGCCGTCACCTCCTCGGGCTTCACCAGGCGGAAGTCGCCGCCCTGGCGCACGCTGACGAGTTCGCTGAGGAACTGGCCCGTGCCGGCATCCACCTCGGCATCGGCCTGGGCGACGACCAGCTTCTCCTCCTCCATGGCGGAGAGGTAGCGCGGCTCGCCCACGATCATGCCGTCCTTCACGAGGCGGTAGGGCGTCTCGATGAAGCCGTACTTGTTCACCCGCGCGAAGGTGGCGAGCGAGTTGATGAGGCCGATGTTGGGCCCTTCCGGCGTCTCGATGGGGCAGATGCGGCCGTAATGCGTCGGGTGCACGTCGCGCACCTCGAAGCCGGCACGTTCGCGGGTCAGACCGCCCGGGCCAAGCGCCGAAAGGCGGCGCTTGTGCGTCACCTCGGAGAGCGGATTGGTCTGGTCCATGAACTGCGACAGCTGGCTGCTGCCGAAGAATTCACGCACCGCCGCCGCCGCCGGCTTCGCGTTGATCAGGTCATGCGGCATCACGGTGTCGATATCCACCGACCCCATGCGCTCCTTGATCGCGCGGTCCATGCGCAGCAGGCCGACGCGGTACTGGTTCTCCATCAGCTCGCCCACCGAGCGCACGCGCCGGTTGCCGAGGTTGTCGATGTCGTCGATGGAGCCGCGGCCATCCTTCAGGTCCATCAGCACGCGCATGGTGCTGACGATGTCCTGCTTGCGCAGCGTGCGCAGGTAGTCCGGCGCCTCCTCCAGCGAGAAGCCCAGGCGCATGTTCATCTTCACGCGACCCACCGCCGAAAGGTCATAGCGGTCGGCGTCGAAGAACAGGCCCTTGAACAGCGTCTCCGCGGTTTCCGGCGTCGGCGGCTCGCCCGGGCGCATGACCCGGTAGATGTCCATCAGCGCTTCTTCGCGGTTGCTGTTCTTGTCCACCGTCAGGGTGTTGCGGATCCAGGGGCCGACGGACTGGTCGATGGCCAGCGTGGGCAGGCGGTCCAGCCCGGCATCCTCGATGGCGGCGAGCTTGGCTTCCGTCAGCTCCTCGCCGGCCTCGGCCCAAATCTCGCCGGTCTCGTAGTTCACGAGGTCCTCGGCCATGAAGCGGCCCAGCAGGTCGGCGCGCCCGACCAGAACCTCGGTCGTCCCGGCTTCCGCGATCTTGCGGGCGGCGCGGGGCGTCATCTTGGTGTCCTTCTCGGCCACCACGGCGCCGGTGCGCGCATCCACCAGCGGCTCCAGCAGCTTGATGCCCTTGAAACTGTCCGGGTCGAAGGCGCGCGACCAGCCCTTGGGCGAGCGCGTGAAGACCACCTGGCCATAGAAGGCGGCGAGGATTTCCTCTGCGTCCATGCCGCGGATTTCCGCCGGGTCCATCTCCAGGCCCTGGGCCGCGCGTTCCACGCGCTTGGCCTCGGTGGCGGCGCTGTCCAGCGCCATCAGCAGGGTGGAGGCCGGCAGCTTGCGCTTGCGGTCAATGCGGACATAGCAGATGTCCTTGGCGTCGAACTCGAAGTCGAGCCAGGAACCGCGATAGGGAATGACCCGCGCGGCGAACAGGTACTTGCCGCTGCTGTGCGTCTTGCCGCGGTCATGGTCGAAGAACACGCCGGGCGAGCGGTGCATCTGGCTGACGATGACGCGCTCGGTGCCGTTGATGATGAAGGTGCCGTTGTCCGTCATGAGCGGCATGTCGCCCATGTAGACATCCTGCTCCTTGATGTCGCGGACGGAGCGCGCGCCGGTGTCCTCGTCCAGGTCCCAGACGATCAGGCGCAGCTTCACCTTCAGCGGCGCGGCGAAGGTCAGGCCGCGCTGGATGCATTCCTCGACGTCGTACTTGGGCTCCTCCAGCTCGTACTGGACGAATTCCAGACGGCCGCGGCCCGCGAAGTCGTTGATGGGGAAGACGGACTTGAACACCTCCTGCAGCCCGGTATTGGTCCGGCTGTCGGGGTGCGTCTCCATCTGCAGGAAATTGGCGTAGGAGGCGCGCTGCACGTCAATCAGGTTCGGCATCGGCGCAATCTCGGGCAACCGCCCGAAGCTCTTGCGGATCCGCTTGCGTGCCGTGAACGACTTGCTGATTGCGTTCATGCCTGTTCCGCTTTCCTATCAAGGCTTGATGCGCGGACCCATCGCCCGGCATCGGTAGTTTGGCTCCAGCGGGCACCCTGCCCCCCGAAACAGCCAGAGGGGCGGCAACCAGACCCTGATTGCCACCCGCCCCAACCTGGTAGAAACCGCTGCGCCGAAGGTGGCGCGGCGGGAATTACTTGACTTCGACCTTGGCGCCGTTTTCTTCCAGCACCTTCTTGATCTTGTCCGCCTCTTCCTTCGACACGTTTTCCTTCACGGTCTTCGGCGCGCCCTCGACCAGGTCCTTGGCTTCCTTCAGGCCCAGGCCGGTGATCGTGCGGATTTCCTTGATCACGTTGATCTTCTTGTCGCCACCGGCGGCGAGGATCACGGTGAACTCGGTCTGCGCCTCGGCGGCGGGGGCGGCGGCGGCGGCCGGCGCGGCGGCAACGGCCACCGGCGCGGCGGCGGAGACGCCCCACTTCTCTTCCAGCATCTTGGAGAGCTCGGCAGCCTCCAGGACGGTCAGGGCGGACAGCTCGTCAACGAGCTTAGCGAGATCGGCCATATGCGTATTCCTTCGATTTAATAGCTTGACTGTGGCTTGACAACCCCACCGCGCCACGCGGCAGGGCCAGAGTGTTCGGTGGCAGCCTCGGCCCCCTGTGCGGGGAGAGGACGCGCGACCCGGTGCCGGGGCGAAGCCCGGCCGGGATCACGCGGCGTCCTTCTCCGCATAGGCCTTCAGCACCCGCGCCATCTGCCCGCCAGGTGCCTGCAGCACCCCGGCGATCCGCGTGGCCGGGGTCTGGATCAGACCCACAAGCCCCGCGCGCAGCGTCTCCAGAGACGGCAGCTCGGCCAGCGCCTTGACCCCTTCGGGGGCCAGGTTCTGGGTGCCGAGCGCACCGCCCAGGATCACGAACTTGTCGTTCGTCTTGGCGAACTCCACGGCGGTCTTCGCCACCGCCACAGGGTCCGTCGACCACGCAAGCGCGGTCGGACCCTTCAGCAGCGGCGCGATGCCCTGGAAGCGGGTGCCGTCGAGGGCGCGAGTGGCCAGCCGGTTCTTCGCGACCTTGTACGTCGCGCCCGCGGCCCGCATCTTCCGGCGCAGATCATCCACCGCCGCGACCGTCAGACCCTTGTTCTGGGCGACGAGCACGAAGGATGTCTCACCGAAGACGCCGACCAGGGACTCGACGAACGCGCGCTTTTCCGTGCGGTCCAATTCACGTCTCCGTCGGTGGCCGGAACCTTTTGGAAGGGCGCCGGCCGGTTCACACGGGGGTGGCGGGACCATTCCCCCCACCCCGTTCGCCTGTCGTTGCCGGAAAGCCAAGCCATCATTGCCCGGGCCCGTGGCCCAGGAATGGCATCTCGGTTCCCCGTCTCATGCGGGCGGGGCGGACCCCTTCAAGCTGCCCGTTCCCGGGCGGCACCTGCAATCTCCGACAGGATCGGCGGGGGCGAACCCCCGCCTGCGCGGCCAGGCCCCGAAGGCCCCGGCCGAATTCCGTTCAGCCCGCGCCGATGGTGGAGACGTCCACCTTCACGCCCGGACCCATGGTGGAGGACACGGCCACCTTCTTCACATAGGTGCCCTTGGCGCCCGTGGGGCGCGACTTCTGGATGGCGTCCACGAAGGCGCGGGCGTTGTCCAGCAGCTTGTCGGCGTCGAAGCTCGCCTTGCCGATGCCGGCATGGACGATCCCCGCCTTCTCGGCGCGGAACTCCACCTGACCGGCCTTGGCGGCGGTCACGGCACCCTTCACGTCCATGGTGACGGTGCCGAGCTTGGGGTTGGGCATCAGGCCGCGCGGGCCCAGCACCTTACCGAGGCGACCGACCAGCGCCATCATGTCCGGCGTCGCGATGCAGCGGTCGAAGTCGATCTTGCCTTCCTGCACGGCGGCGGCCAGGTCATCGGCGCCCACCACGTCGGCGCCGGCGGCCAGCGCCTCCTCGGCCTTCGGGCCGCGGGCGAAGACGCCCACGCGAACCGTTTTGCCGGTGCCGTTGGGCAGGCCCACCACGCCGCGGACCATCTGGTCGGCATGGCGCGGGTCAATGCCGAGGTTCATCGAGATCTCGATGCTCTCGTCGAACTTGGCCTTCGCATTGGCCTTGGCCAGGGCGATGGCTTCCTCCAGCGGGTAGAGCTTGGCGCCGTCCACCTGGGCGGAGAGGGCCTTCATGCGCTTGGTCATCTTTGCCATGGCTCAGCCCTCCACCACGGTCATGCCCATGGAACGGGCGGAACCGGCCAGCATCCGCACCGCGCTCTCGACGTCGGTGCAGTTCATGTCCTTCATCTTGACCTGGGCGATCTCACGCAGCTGCGTCTTGGTGACGCGGCCCACCATGGCGCCCTTGCCGGGCGTGTTGCTGCCCTTCTCGATCTTCGCCGCCTTCATCAGGAAGTAGGTGTTGGGCGGGGTCTTCGTGATGAAGGAGAAGGTGCGGTCCGTGTACGCCGTGATGACGACAGGCGTCGGGGTGCCCGGCTCCATCTGCTGCGTCGCCGCGTTGAATTCCTTCACGAACTGCATGATGTTCAGCCCGCGCTGACCCAGCGCCGGGCCCACCGGCGGCGAAGGGTTCGCCTTGCCGGCCGGGATCTGCAGCTTGATGTAGCCTGCGATCTTCTTTGCCATGAACCTGTTCAGTCCTCTCGCGTTGTGAGAGACCCGCGGTGCCAGCGGTCCCCCGCCAAGTGGGGCGAGGGCAACCTCCCGCGTTTCTCCACCCCGGCGGCATGGCCACCGGGGTTGAAGCGGGGCGCGTAGCGCGGAACGCGAGGCCTGTCCATCCCTGGCGGCGGCCCGGAATGCGTGCCCCTCGTGGCGCGCATGGGTCGCATCCACCCCCCCTGCCCTGGACGCGGCGCGCGCCCCGGCCCCATCCTGCGGCGGTGAGTAGCATCGCCCCCCCGTCCCGCATCCTCGTCGGCATCCTCTTCATGGTCACCGCGGGACTGCTGTTCCCCGTCATGGGAGGCTTCGCGAAGCTTCTGGGGCAGGACTACTCCTCGCTGCAGATCTCCTGGGCGCGGGCCTTCGGGCACATCCTGTTCCTCTCCGCGCTCTTCATGCCGCGGATGGGGCTGGCATTGTTCCGCACCAAGCGGCCGGGGCTGCAGCTGGCGCGGTCCTCCATGCTCTTCACCTCGAACCTGTGCTTTTTCTACGCCATCGCCTTCATCCCGCTGGCCAAGGCGGCCGCCATCTCGCTGGCGGCACCACTGATCGTGGCCCTGCTGGCCTGGCCGATGCTGAAGGAACGGACCACCTGGGGGCGCGTGATCGCGCTGCTGATCGGCTTCGTGGGTGTGCTGGTGGTGATCCGGCCCGGAACGGCACTGTTCCACTGGGCTTCCCTCTTCATCCTGACCAGCGCCACCGCCTATGGCGTCTACCAGATCCTGACGCGGCTGATCGCGAGTTCGGATTCGCCCGAGACCTCCGCCCTCTATTCCGCCTTCGTGGGCGGCTTCGGCATGCTGGTGGTGCTGCCCTTCGTCTGGCTGACGCCCGCGAGCCTGCTCGATGTGGGGCTGTTCATCGGGGTGGGGGTGCTGGGGGCGCTCGGCCACTACTGCGTCGCGCGGGCCTTCGGCTACGCGCCGGCCAACATCATCTCGCCCTTCCAGTATTTCCAGCTGCTGGGCTCGGTGGCGGTGGGCTGGCTGCTGTTCACCGAATTCCCCGACAGCATGACTTGGCTGGGGGCCGCCATCATCTGCGGGGCGGGGCTGTATATCGGCTGGAGCCAGACGCGGCGGCGGCCGGCGTGACCACAGCCGGGTAAGCCGGCCGCAGCGCGGCCGGCAATTCGGCTAAAGCTTCTCGACCTGCCCGTATTCCAGCTCCACGGGGGTGGAGCGGCCGAAGATGGACACGCTGACCTTCACGCGGCCCTTCTCCTCGTCCACCTCTTCCACCGTGCCGTTGAAGCTGGTGAAGGGGCCGTCGGAGACGCGCACCTGCTCGCCCACCTCGAAGAGCACCGCGGGGCGGCGGGGCTTCTCGGCCCCCTCCTGCACGGCGTTGACGATGCGCATCGCCTCGGCCTCGGTGATCGGCTGGGGCTTGTTGCGCGCGCCCAGGAAGCCCGTGACCTTGGGCGTGTCGCGCACCAGGTGCCAGGTGTCGTCGGTCATTTCCATCTTCACCAGGACATAGCCCGGGAAGAACTTGCGCTCGGCGTCCACCTTCTGGCCGCGGCGCACCTCGGTCACCTGCTCGGTCGGCACCAGGATGTCGTCGATCCGGTCCGCGAGGCCGGATTTGGCCGCCTGCGCGCGAATCTGCTCGGCGATCTTCTTTTCGAAGCCCGAATAGACATGCACCACATACCAACGCTTGTCGGCCATCGGCCTGAACCCCGCTTGCGCTGTCACAGACCGAACACCCAGCCCATCAGGAGCTGGATGATCTGGTCCACGATCAGGAAAAACACCGCCGCGAGCGCCGACAGGGCCAGCACCAGGCCAGTGGTGATGAGCGTCTCCTTGCGTGTCGGCCAGGTGACCTTGGAGGTCTCCTGCCGCACTTCCCGGACGAACTGGACGGGGTCGGGTTTGGCCAAGGTGCTGTGTCCTGAAACGTCGCCGCAATATGCGGCCTCTGAAAGCATGACGGCGGCCGTTGTGCAACGTGCCGCCGCCAAGCAGGTCAAATCTGGCAGGGGTGGAGGGTCTCGAACCCCCAACCTCCGGTTTTGGAGACCGGCGCTCTAGCCAATTGAGCTACACCCCTCCGCGGCAACCGCGCCGGGGGTTATCCCCCCTGCGCGGCCGCGCCGCAAGCGGGCCTTACTTCGAAATGCTGGCGACGACGCCCGCACCCACGGTGCGGCCACCCTCGCGGATCGCGAAACGAAGGCCCTCATCCATCGCGATCGGCGCGATCAGCTCCACGTCCATCGAGACGTTGTCGCCGGGCATCACCATCTCGACGCCCTCAGGCAGCTGCACCACGCCCGTCACGTCGGTCGTGCGGAAGTAGAACTGCGGACGGTAGTTCGTGAAGAACGGCGTGTGGCGACCGCCCTCCTCCTTCGTCAGGATGTACGCCTCGGCCTTGAACTTCGAGTGCGGCTTGATCGAACCGGGCGCCGCCAGAACCTGGCCACGCTCCACATCCTCGCGCTTCGTGCCGCGCAGCAGCGCACCGATGTTGTCGCCCGCCTGGCCCTGGTCCAGCAGCTTGCGGAACATCTCAACGCCCGTGACGACCGTCTTCACCGTGTCCTTCAGGCCCACGATCTCGACTTCCTCACCGACCTTGATCACGCCCCGCTCCACGCGGCCCGTCACCACCGTGCCGCGACCCGAGATCGAGAACACGTCCTCGACAGGCATCAGGAACGGACGGTCGATCGCGCGCTCGGGCTGCGGAATGTAGCTGTCCACCGCCGCCATCAGCGCCAGCACCGCCTGCTCACCGATCTCAGGCTGCTTGTCTTCCAGCGCGCACAGCGCAGAGCCCTTGATGATGGGGATGTCGTCGCCAGGGAACTGGTAGGAGGACAGCAGCTCGCGCACCTCCATCTCCACCAGCTCGACCAGGTCGGGGTCCGCCATGTCCATCTTGTTCAGGAACACCACCAGCGCGGGAACGCCCACCTGGCGCGCCAGCAGGATGTGCTCACGCGTCTGCGGCATCGGGCCATCCGCCGCCGACACCACCAGGATCGCGCCGTCCATCTGCGCGGCACCCGTGATCATGTTCTTCACGTAGTCCGCGTGGCCAGGGCAATCCACATGCGCGTAGTGACGGTTCGACGTCTCGTATTCCACATGCGCCGTCGAGATCGTGATCCCGCGCGCACGCTCCTCAGGCGCCTTGTCAATCTGGTCGTACGCCGTGAACGTCGCACCACCCGTCTTCGCCAGCGTCTTCGTGATAGCCGCCGTCAATGACGTCTTGCCATGATCCACATGGCCGATCGTCCCAATGTTGCAGTGCGGCTTGTTCCGCTCAAACTTCGCCTTGGCCATCTGTGGTCCCGCTCCGCGAATGATCGTTCCTGAAACCGCAACCGCGCGAGCGCCACTCAGCGGGAGCACCACCCTGGAGCGGGTGAGGGGAATCGAACCCCCGTAGCCAGCTTGGAAGGCTGGTGCTCTACCATTGAGCTACACCCGCGCCGAGGCGGACGCCTGCATCACGCCAGGAGCGCCACCCCGTTCGGGACGGCACCCGCTGCTCGCGCCGGGAATATGGAGGGGGCTGGATTCGAACCAGCGTAGGCGCAAGCCAACGGATTTACAGTCCGTCCCCTTTAGCCACTCGGGCACCCCTCCGCACGCGGGCGAGAGCGGACGCCTTCAAGCGGTTTCGCCGCCCCCTGTCAATGCGGGCTGCCGCGCCGGCCCCGCATCCAGCCGATGCGCCAGGCGGTTCTCCTCCAGGAAGGCGCGGTAGATCGTGAAATTCCGCGCATAGGCCGCCTCGAAAGGCGCGAAATCCGCGCCCTCCAGCATCATGTCCAGATCCATGGCGCCGGCGAGCTGCATCTCTATCGCGGGGAGTTCGAACAACTCGGCCATCTCGCGCGTGCGGGTGTCATAGACGATGGGAATGGCGGGGATGCCCTGTTGCAGCGCCATGACATTGCCATGCAGCCGCAGCCCCAGCACCATGTCCACATGGGCCGCCAGATCCTCGGCCCAGCTGTCGATGTCGATATGGGCCGCCATGTGTCGCCCCAGCAGCTGCGCCACGCGGGGGTCGTCGGCAAGGCCGTGCAGGCCCAGCACCTCCCGCAGCCGCTCCGCGCGTCGCGTGGGCGCGCCCAGGGCCAGCAGCATCTCCTCCCGCTCACCCTGGGCGTAGAGACGGCTGCCGGGGCGCCGGGCCACCTCGGCCAGGAGGCGCCGCTGCGCGATCTGGGAGAGGCCCTGGCTCGGCGTGTATTCGCCCTGCAGGTGCCGGTTCAGCGTCAGGCCCAGGCGCCCCGTGCGGGCCTGCACGGGACGGATGGGACGCGTGGGTGCGCCGGATCGGTAAAAGCTCGGGCAGCCGATGATGCGCGTGTTGCGGATGCCGAGCGCGGCCAGCACCTCGGCCGAATACTCGCCCCGCACACCCAGGCTCTCGGATTTCTCCGCCACCAGGCGCCAAAAGGCGACCGAGCCTTCCGGCAGGCTCAGGCGGCGGTAGGAGGCGGCCTGCGCGCCCACCCCCAGTGCCACCACCGGCCCGGTCAGGTGCCGCAGCAGGGGCACCACATGGCCGAAGTCCAACCCCTCCATGAGGTAGTTGGAGCCACGGATGATCGTGATGTCCGGCTGTTCCTTCGGCCAGTGCTTCCGCTCGCCGGCCGCGGCGAAACCCAGCTGCGTGACCTTGGTGGCGGCCAGGTGCCGCAGCGTCGCGTCATAGACCAGCAAGTCGCCGGTGTTGATGCCGCGCGCGCCGAAGAAGGCCTCGGGGTCTGGGATGCGAAGTTCCGCCCCCGCCAGCCCGGTCCGCACGGAGGCGCCGGCATTGAGGACGAAGACATGCATCCAGGGGGGCCCCCTCGGGCAGGGAATGGTGCGGTCAAGAAGATTCGAACTTCCACGGGGTTGCCCCCACTAGCACCTCAAGCTAGCGCGTCTACCATTCCGCCATGACCGCGACGCGGTGGGGGCTGTAGCGCATGATCCCGCCCGGTTCAACTGACCCGATGACGAATCTCTCCTGGACCATCTCCGAGGGCCTGACCCCCTACCCCGATGCGCTCGCCGCCATGGAGGCCCGCGTGGCCGCCATCCGCGCCGGCACGGCCCCGGAATGCGTCTGGCTGGTCGAGCACCCGCCCAGCTACACCGCCGGCACCAGCGCCAAGCCCGAGGAGCTGGTCGAGACGCGCTTCCCCGCCTTCGCGGCCGGGCGCGGCGGGCAATGGACCTATCACGGCCCCGGCCAGCGCACCGCCTATGTCATGCTGGACCTGACGCGGGCGCATGGCACGGTGAAGCCGCGCGACGTGCGCGCCTATGTCCATGGCCTGGAGGAATGGATGATCCGGGCGCTCGACCGCTTCAACATCCGCGGCGAACGGCGCGAGGGCCGGGTGGGCATCTGGGTGGTGAAGCCCGGCAATGTGGAGTGCAAGATCGGCGCGATCGGCGTGCGCGTCACCCGCTGGGTCTCATGGCACGGCATCGCGCTGAACCTGGAGCCGGACCTGTCGCATTTCGGCGGCATCATCCCCTGCGGCATCCGCGAGCATGGCGTGACCAGCCTGCACGACCTCGGCGTGCTGGCCACCATGGAGGAGCTGGACAGCGCGCTGAAATCCGCCTGGGACGAGGTCTTCGGCGAGCCCGAGAGCGCTCAGTAACCCAGCTTCGGGTCCACCGCCTGGGACAGCGCCTCGCCGGCCAGCAGGCGCCGCGCATTCTCGGCGAAGAGGGCGGCCACCACCTTGTCGCGCTCCGGGTGGAGCCCGCCGATATGGGGCAGCACCACGCAGTTGGGCGTGGTCCAGAAGGGGTGGCTCTGGGGCAGCGGTTCCTCGCGGAAGACGTCCAGCACCGCGCCCGCGATCACGCCCTCCTTCAGCGCCTGGACGAGGTCCTCGTCCACGATGGCCGAGCCGCGGCCGAAGTTGATCAGCCAGGCGTCGCGCTTCATCCGCCCGATTCGCGCGGCGTTCATGAGGTTGTCGGTCTCGGGCGTGGCGGGCAGCAGCAGCAGCACGAAGTCGGACTGCGCCAGCACGGCATCCGTGTCCTCCGGCCCGAAGACCTGTTCCACATGCGGCACGGCGCCGGGGCTGCGGCGGGTGCCGATGACGCGCATCTCCAGCGCGGCCGCCTTGCGCGCCAGTTCCACGCCGATGGCGCCCAGCCCCAATATGCCCAGCGTCCTTCCCGCCAAGGTCGTCGCCACGCGCCGCGTCCAGCGCGATTCGCGCTGGTCCATGGCGGCGGCGTGATAGGGCTTCGTGATGTGGAAGAGCGCGCCCAGGATGTTCTCGGGCATCTGCACGCGATGGGTGCCGCGCGCGCAGCACAGTGTCACGCCGGCAGCGAGATCAGGCCGGCCGATCCAGTTCTCCACGCCCGCCGTCAGCGCCTGCACCCAACGCAGCTTGGGCATCCGTGACAACAGGCCGGGTGGGGCGCCCCAGGCGAGCAGCCCCTCCGCCTCGGCCAGAAGGGCAGCGTCAGGCGTCTCGGCCCGCTTCAGCTCCTGGATGCGGAAACGCCCCGCCACGCCGGCCTCTTCCAAGGCGCGGCGATACGGGGCGGTGTTGTCGTGCCAGAGAAGCAGAAGCGGGGCCATGACGTCTCCTGGGTTTTGCCCAGGCTAGCGCCTGATCCGCGGAGGCGGAATCGCCGGAGCGGTGAATCAGTCGCTAAAGCTCACGTCACCTCCCCGCCGGTACCACCTCAGGGACCGCGCGCGAGAAAGCCGCGCTGCTGCGGCGCGCCCGGGCGGCGGCGCCCCTCGCTGCCCGCCGGCTTCACGAAGCTGCGCGGGGCGGAGCTGCGCTCCTCCCGGTGGTCGCCACGCGCCTCGCCGCGGGGGCGGGCTTGGCCGGGCGCTGCGGCCCGGGGCGGCCACGCTGCGGGCGGGCGGGGGTGGCGCGGTCATCCAGCGGGCGGGAGCGGTCCGTGCGGATGTCCGAGGTGTCGATCTTCTGCCGCGTGGTGCGCTCGATGGCGCGCAGCAGGCCGATCTCGTCCGGCGCCACCAGCGCGATGGCCTGGCCCGAAGCACCAGCGCGCGCGGTGCGGCCGATGCGGTGGACGTAGGTCTCGGGCACTTCCGGCAGCTCATGCTGGATGACATGCGTCACATCCGGCACGTCAATGCCGCGCGCCGCGATATCGGTCGCCACCAGGATGGGCGCGCGGCCGGACTTGAACTCGGCCAGGGCGCGTTCCCGCTGGGACTGGCCCTTGTTGCCATGGATGGCATTGGCCTGCAGGCCATCCTGCTCCAGCGACTTCACGATCTTGTCCGCGCCATGCTTGGTGCGGGCGAAGACCAGCACGCGGCCCACGCCGTCTTCCTTGAGCAGCTTGGCCAGCGTCGTGCGCTTCTGCCCGCCTTCCAGGATGATGCAGCGCTGGTTCACGCGCTCGGCCGTGGTGGCGACGGGCGTCACCTCGATCCGCACCGGCTCGCGCAGCATGTCGGCGGCGAGCTTCGCGATGTCGGGCGGCATGGTGGCCGAGAAGAACAGCGTGGTGCGGTCCGTCGGCACCGCGCGGACGACCTGCCGGATGGCGGGCAGGAAGCCGCGGTCCAGCATCTGGTCGGCCTCGTCCAGCACCAGGATCTGGGTGTGATCCAGGCGCGCGGCGCGGCTGTTCATGTGGTCCAGCAGGCGGCCGGGGGTGGCCACCACCACGTCCACGCCGCGGGCCAGCGCCCGCTGCTGGGGCGCATGGCCCACGCCGCCGAAGATGGTGGCGACGGAAAAGCCCATATGCTTGCCATAGGCCTTGAAGCTGTCGGCGATCTGGCTGGCGAGCTCGCGCGTCGGGCTCAGCACCAGCACGCGGCAACCGCCCTTGGGCGGGCGGCCCGGCGTCTCGGCCAGGCGGTGCAGGATGGGCAGGGCGAAGGCGGCGGTCTTGCCGGTGCCGGTCTGGGCGATGCCCAGCACGTCACGGCCCGACAGCACGGTCGGGATGGCCTTGGTCTGGATGGGGGTGGGGGTGGTGTAACCGGCCTCTTCCAGCGCGCGCAGCAGCAGCGGGTTGAGGTTCATTTCAGCGAAAGTGGTCATGATAAATCCAGCAGCGCGGCGCCGCGTCACGGGCCGCGAAGTTCAGGGTGGACACCCCGCGTGGCTGGGCTGATCCGGGAGAGAGCATCGGGAATCCGGCAGTTCGGCTACCTTGGGCGCCACGATGAGAACCGTGGCGCGGCGCCGCTCACGCGGCCGGATCCGGGCGGGGTGCTTCCCCGCTGACCGGGCTCACATGATGCATTGCAGCAGAAAATGCAAGCGCTTTTGAGATTACAGCGTTGGAAGACGTTGGAATCCAGGCTCGCCCGGCGGTTCGGCGAAGCTCTCCTCGATGGCGGTGACACGCGCCATCGGCGGCCCCAGACGGCAGGCCGAGACCACCGCCTGCACCGCCGGGGTCTCGCCGGCCAGCAAGGCCTCCACCGAGCCATCGGCCCGGTTGCGGACCCAACCGGACAGCCCGTGCCGCTGCGCCTCGCCCTGCAGCCAATCGCGGAAGCCCACCCCCTGCACACGGCCGGCGATTCGCAACCGCAACGCCGTCACGGCGCCAGCTCCAGCAGGCGGACGGCCAGGCGGAGGTCCGCCGCCACCTTCTCGCGCCGCTCCTCGGCCATCCAGTCGAGGCCCCATTGCTCCTCCTGGAAGAGCTCATCCAGGATGGAGAGGCGGTGCGCCTCCTCCACCGCCAGCGCGCCGCGCTGCACAGCGAGGCCCAGCACCAGGCTGCCCAGCGCCGGCACCAGCACGCCCAGCGCGGAAAGCCGCAGCGGATCGAGCCGCGCCACCGCGCGCGCCAGGGCGGCGAGGGCCGCAGGCTCCTGCGCCACGGGCATCAGCCCGTCCGTCACCGCCAGCCGCGCGCCCAGCACCTCGGCCGACCAGTCGAGCCAGGGTTGCCAGCCCGCATGCTGCCGGGCGGACAGCACGGGGTCCTCGGCGCGGTAGCAGAGCAGATCCGTCTCGCCATATTTCGCGATGGCCAGCATGGTGGCCTCCGGCGCGGGGGCGATGCGCTCGGCCGCCGTGCCGATGAGGCGCGAGAGGGGCACATCCTCCCAGCTCATCTCGCCATCGCGGGCGCCACCCGCCGCCTGCCATTCGGCGGCCAGCGCCTCGGCCAGCGGGCGGGTCTGCACGGCCAGTGTCCCGCCGCCGGGCAGGCGCACCGGCTTGCCGTCGAGATGCACGGCGAAACCCTCCGCCGCGGGCACGACGGAGGCATGGTCCCAGAAACGCTTCATGCCCGCATCCTACCGCCGCAGAAAACCGCGCAAAAGCTCGTTCACGGCGGGAGGTGCCCCGGGGATGGCGCCCTCGGCCGGCGCGGTTTCGGTGGTGGCGGGCGTCGGGTTGGCGGGCACCGGCCCGTCCCGCCCGCCGCGCGCGATCCGCAGCGTGGTGGCGCAATCGGGCAGCGAGGGCATGCCGCCGCCACCCAGGGCGCCGGCGATGAGGCCCGCCCCCTCCAGCCGGGGCGCCATCAGCCGCCCGGTCACTGGCACCGGGGCGCGGACACGCAGCCCGGCCACGCGCAAATCGGTCAGCAGCCGCATGGCCAGCGCCTCGTCGGCGAGGCGGATATTCCCTTCCCCCGCCACACGCCCCGCCGCGCCGTCGAGAAACAGCGTGGTGACGCGCGCCAGCCCCTGCTCCACATCGGTGCGAAAAGCGAGGCAGGCCAGCGGCGCGCCAGGCGCCAGCAGCGGCGTGAGCTGCTGCAGGGTCTGGCCCAGCCCGCCGCCCAGACGGGCATTGATGACCGCGACGCCCAGGTGCCCCGTCAGCGTCGCGGCCACGGCGCGCAGATCACCGCCCTGCCCGCGCAGATCCATGTCGAGATCGGCCGTCCCGCCCGTGGGGGCCTGGGTGCCGATGGAGGCCAGCAGCGCCGCGAGTTCCAGCCCCTGCCCGCCCCCCGACACCTGCACCAGCGGCACCTGGCCCCGCGCATCGGCCGCGACGCGCAGGGTCAGCCGCCCGCCGGGCACATTGGCGGCGAAGGGGTTCAGCCGCGCCTCACCCGCCGCGTTCACGAAGCGGCCCTCGACGGCGGTGGCAGTCAGGCCGGGTTGCACCAGCTCGGCCAGGATGAAGCGCAGATCGGCGTCGAAATCGCGGAGGAAGGCGAGGTCGAGCGGCGTCGCCGGGATCAGCCGCGCCGGCTCGGCGGGCGCCGGCGCTGGCGCGGCCGGTGCGGGCGTTCCCGCCGGCGCGGCCGGCAGGCGCAGCGCGCCGAGATCAAGCCGCCGCGACTGCACCTGCCCCGTCACACGCGGCCGGTCGGCCCATCCCAGTTCCAGCGCGCCGCCCAGGTCGCCGGCCGAGGATTCGGCGGTAAAGCGGCTGATGGACACGCCCTGCTGCCCACGCGGCGCCACATCGGCGCGGAGCGCGAGCCCTGTCAGCGCCGGCAGCGGCCGGCCCGCCAGGGGCGAAAGGGCGGCCAACTCCGGCACATTCGCTTCCAGCCGCAGCGCCTGCGGCCAGTTCCCGGCGACCGTCATCACCGCCTGGCCCGACGCGATTCGCGCCGTGATCTCGGCCGGCTGGCCCGCCATGAGGGCGGTGGGCGGGGCACGCCACGCCACTTCCAGAGGGGCGCCGCGCCAAGTCAGGCGGGCGGTTCCTTCCAGCGGCGCATCCAGGGCCGGCAGCCTGGCCTCCAGCCCGGCCAGGGTGATGCCCATGGCTTCCCCGCCCGTGGCGCGGAGTTCGAGGTTGGCGAGGCGTGGCGAACCGCCCTCCAGCGCCCCCTCGGCGCGCAGCGACACGCCGGTCAAAGCCGGCAGCGGTTGGCCGACCAGCGGCGAGAGGGCGGCGAGGTTCGGGACATCCCCCGCAATCCGGCCCTGCACATTCGCGCCCTGCCGGCGCCCCTCGAGCGCGAGCCGCGCCCCGGCGGCGGTAAGGTTCAACGCGAAGGGCGCCTCGCCCGCGCCCATCCAGGCCTGGGGCGGGGCTACCTCCCCTTCCAGCGCCAGCGGCGTGGCCCGCCATTCGCCGCGCGCGGCAAGCGCCAGCGGCGCGCCGGCCGAGGGGCTGGTGAGGGTTGCCTCGGCCAGGGTGAAGGTCTCGCCCGCATGGGTCACGCGCCAATCGGCGAGGCGCGCGGCGCGCAGGTCGAGCGTCATGGGCTCCCGGGGCTCGCCGGGGCTGGGCGCGGGGGTGGCGGCCTCGGGCGCCGCCGCGCGGGCCCAGGCGGCGGCATCCAGGCGCAGCACGCCGCCGGTCAGTTCCAGCCGGTCCACCTCCACATGCCCGCGCGTCAGCGGCAGGATGGCCAGGCGCAGCGTGGCATCCTCGATGGAGAGGATAGGTGCGCCATCCGCCCCCGTGGCCGTGATGAGGCTGGCGCCCAGGCTGGGCGTGAGGGCAGGCCGCAGCGTCAGCGGCCCCTCGATGCGGACAGGATGGCCCAGCGCCTGGCTGGCCGCGCGTTCGGCGCGCGGGCGGAAGGCATCGGCGTCGAAGAACAGCATGAAGCCCGCCACCGCCAGCAGCGGCAGCGCGACGACCACGGCCAGCAGGCCGATCAGAAACTTCTTCATGCGAGGCGCCGGGGGGGCTTGGGGGCGGGGTTGTCGAAGCCCAGGAAGCGCATGGTTTCCTCCATGTGCGGCGGGGGCGCGGCCATGGCCTCCAGCACCCCGCCATCAGGGTGCGGCACCCGCAGGGCGCGGGCGTGCAGATGCAAACTGCCCGACAGCCCCTCGAGATGCGCGGCCGTCCCGCCATATTTTCCATCGCCCAGGATGGGCGTGCTGAGCGCGGTGGCGCAGTGGACGCGCAGCTGGTGGGTGCGCCCGGTGTGGGGCTTCATCTCCAGCAGGGCGGCGCGGCGCTTGGCCACGTCCAGCAGGCGGTATTCGGTGGTGGAACGCACCACATCGGGGCCGCGTGCGCCCGGGGGTGCGGCCACCACGCGCTCCCGCCCGCCGCCGCCTTCCTTCATCAGCGGCATCTCGATGGTGCCGGCATGGTGCAGGGGTTCGCCCACCACCACGGCCCAATAGGTCTTCTCCACGTCGCGGCCGCGGAAGGCCTTGGCGAGGAAGGCCGCCGCCTGGACCGTCCGGGCCAGCAGCAGCACGCCCGAGGTGTCACGGTCCAGCCGGTGCACCAGGCGCGGGCGCTCGCCGTCATAGGCCAGCGCGTCCAGCATGCCGTCCAGGTGCTTGGTGATGCCGGGGCCGCCCTGCACGGCCAGGCCCGGCGGCTTGTCCAGCACGATCACGCTGGCGTCCCGATACAGCACGCGCGCCTGGAGCTCGCGCGCGGCGGCCTCCGGGATGGGGCGCGGTTCCGCCTTGGGCGCGGGCGTGTCCGGCATCGGGGGCAGGCGCACCTCCTGCCCGGCGGCGAGGCGGGTGCTGGCCTCGGCGCGCTTGCCATCCACCCGGATCTGCCCGGTGCGGAGCATCTTTTGCAGGGCGCCCTGGGTGAGCGCGGGGTAGCGGCGGCGGAGCCAGCGGTCGAGGCGGGTTTCCGCCTCGGCGGGCGGGACGGTCAGGGTGGCGACGGACATGGGGATGGGTTTAGCGTCTGATCGCCTTCGGCGGTATCGCCGAAGGCGTGAATCAGCCGCGCGCCAGGGCGAAAGCCCTTTCCCCCGCCGCCATCACTCCCGCACGAACTCCCACTTGAAGCCCCGATCCGCCCCCTTCAACCGCCCCACCGTCGGGTGCGCGAAATGAATGGGCAGCATCAGGGTCGGCGTGTCCGCCACCTCCTCGAAGACCCGCCGGCGCGAGGCCTCGGCCTGCTTCGGGTCCCAGCAGAAGATGGTGGAGAGCGAGGGGTCCGTGCATTGCAGCTGGTGGTGCATCATGTCGCCGGCGATGATGGCGCGCTGGCCCCGGCTCTCGATCTTCACGCAGCAATGGCAGGGCGTATGGCCCGGCGTCAGGATCAGGCTGAGGCAATCATCCAGGGTGTAGCTCTCATCCACCAGCAGCGCCTGGCCGGCCTCGACGATGGGCAGGCAGTTCATGCGCCACACGCCGCCCGCGCCGCCGGCCTTCTCGACGCCCTGCGCGTCCAGCGCCTCCCAGGCCGCGTATTCGCCCTTGTGGAAGATGTATTTGGCGTTGGGGAAGGTCGGCACCCAGCGCCCGTCCACCAGTTTGGTGTTCCAGCCGCTGTGGTCGATGTGCAGGTGGGTGCAGAAGACGTAGTCCACATCCTCGGGCGTCAGGCCCTCGGCGGTCAGCGCGTCCATCCAGGGCTGCTTGGGAAAGTCCATGGGCGGCGGATAGCCCTTGTGCTCGCCGGTGCAGGTGTCCACCAGGATCACGTGCTTGGGCGTGCGGACCACGAAGGTCTGGTAGGTGATGACCATCTTGCCGCTGGCGCGGTCGAAGACCTCGGGCTCCAACGCCGCCATGTTCGGGGCCTGGGCCTCGGCGTTCCAGCCCAGGAAGAATTCCTGCGGGGTGCGCCAGGGGCCGTCCCGCTCGATCAGGCTCGTGATCGTCACATCGCCCAGTTGCAGCCGCTTCATGGCGTCATTCCCCCGTTGTTTCAGGGGGTAGCTTGGCCTGCCTCTTCGCCGCGCGCCAGCCATGCCCTGGCCAGCGCGTCGAAGGCGGAAACGGGCAATTCCTCGGCCCGGCGCTCGGGCGCGATGCCGCAGGCGGACAGCAGCGCCTCCGCCTGCCCAAGGGGCTTCAGCGCCCCCCGCAGCATCTTGCGGCGCTGCCCGAAGGCGGCTGCGGTGATGCGCTCCATGGCGCGGAACAGCTCGGGCGGCGGCTGCTCCGCATGGGGTGTCAGCACCACCACGGCCGAATGCACCTTGGGCGGCGGGCGGAAGGCACCCGGCGGCAGGCGCAACCCGATGGAACAGGTCGCCACCCATTGCGACAGCACCGCGAGCCGCCCGTAATGCTCCGTCCCCGGGGCGGCGGTGATGCGGAAGGCCACCTCCTCCTGGAACATCAGAGTCAGGCGTTCCCAGGCGGCGGCCTCGCGCAGCCAACCGATCAGCAGCGGCGTGCCGACATTGTAGGGCAGGTTCGCCACCACCTGGCGGGGGGCCGGGAGTTCCGTGGCACCATGGAAGTGCCGCGCATCCTGCCGCAGCACGGTCAGCCGGCCCGGATGGGCGGCCTCCACCTCGGCCAGGGCGGCCAGGGCGCGCTCATCCAGCTCGACGGCGGTCAGGTGGGCCAGCGGGTGGGCCAGAAGGGCGCGGGTCAGCCCGCCGGGCCCCGGCCCCACCTCCAGCACATGCCGCCCCGCAAGGTCGCCCGGCAACAGGGCGATGCGGCGGCAGACGGCCTCATCCAGCAGGAAATGCTGGCCCAGCGCCTTGCGCGCATCGAGGCCAAATCGGCGGACGACCTCGCCAAGCGGGGTCAGCGACCCCGCCGCGTCACACGCGCTGGTCAATGATGGCGCGGCGCCGCAGCTCCCGCTGCAATTGCCGCGCGACCAGTTCCACGCGGTCGCGCAGGATGGTCTGGCGCGCGATCTCGGGGGTGAATTGCTCCTCCTCCTGGCGCTCCCGGCCGCAGACCATCAGCAGCAGGATGCCATCGGGGGCGATCAGGGGCTCGCTGAAACGGCCGATGGGCAGGGAGGCCAGCACCTGGCGCAGCGGGGGCGGGTTCACGCCTTCGAGGCGAATGGCGCCCGGGTCCAGCGGACGGTCGCTGGTGCGGGGCAGCGCCTCGGCCGCCGCGCAGCCGCGGGTGGCGCCCTGGAGGCGCTGCGCGCGGTCGAGGGTGGCCCGCTGCTGGTCGGTGGGGTTGTTCGGGTCCAGCCGCTCGGCGAAGGGCAGGAAGATCTGCCGCAGCGACACCATGGTGGAGACCTGTGCCGCCTGCCCCGCCTCGCGCCGGGCGCGCAGGGTCACGATCTGGAAGCCGCCGGCCACGCGCACCGGGTTGCTGATGGCGCCGGGGGGCATCTGCGTGACGATCGCGGCCACCTCCGGGTCCAGCCGCTCGGGCACCACCCAGCCCAGGTCACCGCCCTGCAGCGCCGACTGCGCCTGGCTGAACTGCGTCGCCACCACCGGGAAGGGCGAACCGCGGCGAAGCTGGTTGATGATCTCCTGGACGAAGCGCTGGGTCTCGGCCTCCACATCCGGGTTCTCGACCGGGATGAAGATTTCGGCGACCAGGAATTCGGGCACGCCCGTGCGGGCGCGACGGGCGGCGATGAGCTCCGCCACCTCGGCGTCGGAGACCTGGGCCTGGTCGCCCAGCCCCTGGCGCAGTAGGCGCCCCCAGCCGATCTGCACGCGGATCTGATCGTAGAGAACGCGCGGCTGCACGCCCATGCGCTGCAACTGCGCCACCAGCGCGCCGGCGGGCAGGTTGTTGCGGCGCTCGATGTCGGTGATGGATTCCAGGATGTCCTGGTCGCTCACCGGGATGCCGCGGCGCTGCACCTCCTGCATGCGCAGGCGCTCATCGATCAGCAGGCGGAGCATCTGCGGCTCCAGCCGGGTGATGGCCTCCTGCCCGCCGGCCATGCCGATGTTCAGCGCGAAGAGGCGCGCGCGGGAGGCGACCTCCATCTGCGTCACCACATCGCCGTTCACCACGGCGAGGATGCGGTTCATGTTGCCGGGCGCCGCCTGGGCGGCGGGCGCGCGCTGGGCGGCGGCGGGGCTGGCCACCACCCCCAGGGCGAGGGCGGCACCCAGGCCGAGGGCGGCCATCCGGGCGGGGCCCCAGCGGAGGAAGTTGGGGCGGGGTGTCGGTGTGCGGCGCATGTCGGCTGCCGTCATAGAGCGGTTTCGCCCCTGGTGGAAAGCACCGCCCGCCCCGGTCACAGCGCGCGCAGGCTGAAGTCACCCACGGTCTTGAAGGCGATGCGGAACAACAGCGTGGTGTTGCCGCGATACGGGTCGTTGGTGATGGGGTTGAAGCCCAGGCGGCGCTGGAATTGCGCCTGGATGATGCAGCACTCATCCTCATAGCCCGCGGTGCCCAGCAGCCAGGCAGGGCGCTCGGTCCGCAGGTCAAGCTGCATGGACCCGTTGGCCCGCCAGACGCCGCCCGCCCGGGTGCGGTACTCCGCGCCGAGCCCCAAGCCCACCTCGCGCCGCCCGGGGTCGTTCGCGAAGAAGGCCTGGGGCGGCTGGTCGAAGTAGCTGGTCGTGAGGACCACATTGTCCAGCACCCCGATGCGGCCGAGCGACGTGGCCAGCACCGCGTCGCTGGCCCGGTTGCGACCGCTGCGGCCATCGAGCCGCGTGCGCCCCATCACCTCGAACCAGGGCACGGGCGCGAAGGCGGCGCGGCCCACCCAATCGGATTCGCGGCGCTCCAGCCCGGAATTGGCGGGGAAGATGTTGCTGTCGTGGAAGCGGAAGGAGCGGCCGGCGAGGCCCTCCACCCGGCCGCCATTGGGGAAGAGCCAGGAGGCGCGCAGCGCCGCATCCACGCGCGTGCCCCCCTCCTGCCGGTCCCGCCCGGTGAAGCGGTTGAGCTGGAAGAGGTTCGCGTCGGTGAACTCGAAATCCACGCTGTCCTCATTGGGAAAGCGCGTCTGGCGGCCGGTGGCGGGGCCGGTGACGACCTGGACCCGCGGCTCCAGCAATTGCTGGCCCCAGATGCCCACGGGCCGCACCAGCGGCATCCGCCAGTCGAGGGCCAGGCGGAGATTGGCGTCGCCGCGCGTGCCATTGGCGTCGGGCAGCAGGCCCGGCGCGTTCTGCTGGCCATCGGCATGATAGGCGCGCAGGTCGGTCTGGGCGCGGATGGTCCAGATATCGCCCTGGGACCCGAGCATCGGGCGTTCCCAGGCCAGGCGGCTGGCCAGGCGCTGGGTGGCGCTGCCCACCGGCCGCGTGAGCGAAAGCGCGCCCATGTCGAGGGTGAGGTGCCCGCCCAGCACCGTCTGGCGCGGCGCGTATTCATAGAAGGCGTTGGGCGCCACCACCGGCAGCAGGCGCGTATCCTCCAGCGTCCGCAGGCCCTGGTAGGCACGGGCGTCGATGCGCGCGTAATGCTCGGTGCGCCAGAAGCCCTCGGCATAGACTTGGCTGACCAGCACCCGCTGCACGCCGAGGCGGTAGGTGCGCAGATAGCCCTCGCTGCTGGCGCGGTTGATGTCGAAGCCCACGCGCCAGTTCTCGGTCACATGGAACCGGCCCCGGGCCGCGACATGGCCCGCCACCTGCTCATCCTGCGTCTGGCCGAACTCGCTGAGGCGCCGCAGCGTGGAGCGCCGCAGATAGCCGATGGAGCCCTGGAGGTTCACCTCGCCATTGTTGAAGCGGCGGCGATACAGCAGGTCGAGGTTGGGCAGCACCTCGCTGCCCTGCGTCAGGGTGGCCGTGAGGTCCTGTTGCCCGTCAATCGCCCAGAAATAGGGCAGCGCCGCGAAGGCGCCGAGGAAGCGGGTGTAGCCGAAGGAGGGGAACAGAAATCCGGAGGAACGGGGCGTCTGCGGGTCCGGATGCGAGAAGAAGGGCGTGTAGAGCACCGGCACGCCCCCCACCTCGACCACCGCGTCGCGGTAGGAGATGCGCTCGCTCCGGCGGTCCTGCGTGGCGACGCGGGCCCGAAGCTGCCAGAGCGGCGGGCGCGTGGGGTCCGTTTCGCAGAGATTGCAGGCGGAATAGACCACGCGTGCGAGGTCCGTGACCTCGCCGCCGCTGCGCCGGGCGCCCGTCGCGGCCATGCGGGCGTTCTGCACCAGCCGCGCGCGGATTTCGCGCAGCACGCCGTCGCGGAACTGGTCGGCCAGCTCGGCTTCCTCGGCGTAGAAGACCTGCCCATCGGCCTCCAGAAGCTGGACATTGCCGCGCAGGATGGTCACGCCCGTGTTGCGGTCATGGATGAAGGTGTCGGCGCGGACGAAACGCTCACCTTGCCAGGCCTCGACGCGGCCGCGGGCGGTCACGACGCCGGTCTGCTGGTTGAACTCCACCTCGTCGGCGGTGAACACGACGGGCGTGTCCTGGTCCACCCGCAGGCCGGGAATGGCCGGCGTGACAGTGGATGTTCCAGTGGGCGTGCCAGTGGGTGAGGTGGTGGGCGGTGGCGCGCTTTGCTGCGCCTGGCCCGCGGTGGCCAGCATGGCGAACAGCGCGAGGGCCAGCGTGCCCCCGGCGCGGCGCAGCGCCTGGCGCCAGGCGCCCTGGGCCCGTCGCCGGTCGCGGCGCGAGGCGAAGCGCGGCAGATGGCTGCTCACCCGCGGTGGTTGTGCCATGTCAGCCTTCCTCCAGGTGCAGAAGCAGCGCCAGCGCCAACAGAAGGCCGGTCGCGGTGGGGGCCCAGGCGGCGAGCCAGACGGGAAGCGACCCCGCCTCGCCGAATTCCCCGGTCACACGGTCGAGGACATAGAGGGCGAAGCCCGCCGCGACGCCGGTCGCGATCGCGACCGCCGCCCCCCCTGGCGCGAATGCCGCATGGAGAAGCCGGCCGCCAGCAGCGCCATCGCCACCGCCAGGAAAGGCGTGCTCAGCAGCGAATGCAGTTGCAGCCGGTGCCGCAGCGCCGAGAAGCCGGACTGTTCCAGCAACTCGATGAAGCCCGGCAGCGCCCAGAAGGAGAGCGTGTCGGGCGAGGCCACGCTGTCCTCGATGCGGTCCGGCGTCAGGATGGTGGGCAGGGTGATGCTCGGGTGCTGGCTGGGCAGGGGCCGTCCCATCTGGAACTGCGTGACATCCTCCAACTGCCAGTTTCCGCCCGTCAGGCGCGCCCTCGGCGCCTCCAGGCGCTGCAAGGGCTGGTCCTGGCGGGAGAGCCGCCAGACCGTCACCTCGGTCATGACGAAATCGGCCCGGTCGGTGCCGAGCAGCCGGGCCGGACGGCCGGTCAGGATGGCGACCCCCCCGGGCTCGATCCCCGTATCGGCCTGGCGCAGCCACAGCCGGCCGCCGGCCAGCGCCGTCACCCCGCCGCCCGCCCGCAGGAAGGAGGCATCCAACCGCTCCGCCCGCGCCAGCATGGCCGAGGAGAGTGGCGAGATGGCGGTGATGGCCGTGATGCCGGTCAGCAGCGCGACGACGGTGGGCCCGGCCAGGAAGGCGAAGGCGGAGATGCCCGCGGCCCGCGCCACGATCAGCTCCGAACCCCGGGCCAGACGCCAGAAGGCCAGCATGCCGCCCAGCAGAATGGCGAAAGGCAGAAGCTGCATGGCGATGAAGGGCATGCGAAGGGCGGCGATGGTGGCGACGATGCCGAAATGGGCCTCGGGCCGCCCGGCGGCGCGGCGCAGCAGCTCCACGAAGTCGAACAGCGAGACCAGCAGCGTCAGCGCCACCAGCAGGATCAGCGCCGCGGCCAGGAAGCGTCGGGCGATATAGAAGGTGAAGGTATAGGCCGGCGTCATGCCCCGCCCCCGTTCAGCGCGCCCATGACCGCAACCTCCCGCCCAGGCCCGGCATGCCCGCGATGATCCAGGCCGAAACCAGCCCGGGGACGATGGCATGCAGCCAAACCAGCGGCAGCAGCGAATTCTGCCGCGCGGCCGCGCTGCCCAGCGTCAGCCCCACCGCCAGCAGCGCCACCATCACCCCGCAGCCGATGAAGAGCCGGAACCCACCGCCGAAGCGCCGGAATTCCCCCGTCAGCGCCACGGCCAGCGCCAGCAGCGCGAGGCCGATGGCCGTCAGCGGGTTGGCCAGGCGCTGGTGCGCCTCCGCCCGGTAGCGACGGCGGTCACGCTCGGAGACGTCGTCATCGGGGTCCAGCAGCTCCATCAGGCTGCGCTCATGGGCGTTGCGGAAACGGTCACCCTCCACCCGGCTGGTGCGGGCGAGGTCCAGGCTGTTCTCCGCGAAGGAAAGGGTCGTCAGGCGCGGGCGGGTGACGCCATCGGCGCCCCGCACCTGCTCCACCTGCTGCCGCTGCCCGTTGATGAGGGTGACGCGCGGCCCCTGGGGGGTGGAGGTCAGCCGCCCCGTCTCCGCGATGATGGTGACGGGCACCCCCCGCTCGCGCGTGTCATGCACCAGGATGCCGTAGAGGTTGTTGGCCCCATCCCGGGCGCGGGCATAGACCATCAGGTCGCCGCCCAGCTGGCTGAACACGCCATCCTGCAGCAAGAGCCCCGCCATCTGGTTGCGGATCTCGAACTGCCATTCACGGAAGGCCTGCTGCGCCAGCGGCGTAAGCCAGAGATTCAGCAAATAGCACAGCAGCATGGCGCCCGTGGCCACCGCCATGGCGGGGCGGGAGAGCTGCCAGTTGGACAGGCCGGCGGCGCGCATCACCACCAGCTCGCGGTCACCCGCCAGGCGCACATAGGTGAACAGCACCACCACGAAGGTCGTGATGGGCAGGATCAGCCCGAAGAAGCCCGGCAGCAGCAGGCCCGTCAGTTCCAGGAAGACCCAGAAGGACAGGCCGCGGTCCAGCACCAGCTCGATGAACCGCAATGACTGCGTGAGCCACACCAGCGCGGCGAGGCCCACGGTCACGGCGAACAGGGTCAGCGCCAGCTGGCGGACGATGTAGCGGTCAATGCGCCTCATGCCCGCATGGTCTAACAGCGGAAGGCGCCGCGGTCATCCGCCGGGAAGGACCTTCCCCGGATTCATGATGCCCCGCGGGTCCAGCGCCGCCTTGATGGCCCGCATGGCGGCGAGTTCGGCGCCGCCGCGCCACTCCTCCATCATGTCGGTCTTGAGCCGGCCCACCCCGTGCTCGGCCGAGAAGCTGCCGCCCAGGTCGCGCACGATGGCGTTCACGCAGTCCATGATGTCGTGCGAACGATCCAGGAAGGCCGCGGGGTCCATGCCCTCGGGCTGGACCAGGTTCATGTGGATGTTGCCGTCGCCCAGATGTCCGAAGGGCACGGGGCGGCTGCCCGGGATCATCTCGCGGAGCGCGTCGGAACAGCGGCGGATCATCTCCGGCACCTTGGAGACGGGCACGGAGACATCATTCTTTACATTGGCGCCGGTGCGCTTCTGGGCTTCCGGGTGCTCCTCGCGCAGGCGCCAGAGGGAAGCGCGCTGGGCCTCGGATTCGGCGAGGATGGCGTCCTCGATCTCACCCTCGATCAGCGCCGCTTCCAGCACGTGCTCGGCCAGGCTGCGCAGCCCTGCCCCTTCCCGGCTGGCCGTCAGGTCCACCAGCACATAGTGGTTCACGGGGTTGGACAGCGGCAGGGCCGTGCCCTCGATGGTCTTGAACACCATCCCCATGCCCGTGCCCGACATGTATTCGAAGGCCCGCACCGCGCCCTCATCGGCCGCGCGGAAGCGGCGGAAGAGGGAGAGGGCCGCATCCTCGCTCGGCACGGCGCAGAGGGCGGTCACGGTCTCGCGCAGGGCCGGAAACAGCCGCAGCACGGCGGCGGTGATGATGCCCAGCGTGCCCTCGGCCCCCACGAAGAGGTGCCGCAGCGCATAGCCGGTATTGTCCTTCCTGAGGCGCCGGAGGCCGTGGATGATGCCGCCATCGGGCAGCACCACCTCCAGCCCCAGCATCAGTTCGCGCGCATTGCCGTAGCGGACCGTGGTGTTGCCCCCCGCATTGGTGGAGAGCAGCCCGCCGATCATGGCCGAACCCTCGGCACCGAGGCTGAGGGGGAAGAGGCAGCCATGCTCCGCCGCCACCTCCTGCGCGCGGGTCAGCACGAGGCCGGCCTCGACCGTCATGGTCATGTCGAGCGCGTCCACTTCGCGCACCCGGTTCATCCGGGCAAGGCTCAGGATCACCTGGCCAGGCCGGGATTCCGGCGTGGCGCCGCCCACCATGGAGGTGTTGCCCCCCTGCGGGATGACGGCGATGCCGTGCTTCGCGCAGAGCGCCACGCAGGCCGAGACCTCTTCCGTGCTGGCCGGACGCAGCAGGGCCATGGCCTCGCCCGTGTAGAGGCCGCGCCAGTCGGACAGGTAGGGTGCCAGGTCCTCCGGCGACGTCAGCAGGCCCGCGGGGCCCAGGATGGCGCGCAGCGCGTCCAGAGGCGGAAGTGCGTGCAGGTCGTCGGGCATGGCGTCAGCTCATCACGGCCGGCTCGGCCGAACGGTCCCACAGATTCGGCACCACCGTGTTGGTGTAGCCCGAGATGAAGGGCTTGGCCTCACTGGTCTCGGGGTCGAAGGTGTGGCGGGAGATGGCGCCGATGTTGCCGCCATAGACATGGATGGAGATCGAGGCGCTGTCGGTCAGGGCGTTCGTGACCCAGTGCGCGTCATCCTCCCCGCTGCCCACGCCAACCACCTCGCCGGGGGAAAGGTGGTCCACCTGCCCCGCGCGCATGGGCTGCCCCGGCACCGGGTGCATGGTGGTGCTGACCTCGGCCCCCCACAGCATGCCGACCAGCCCCCAGACCTTGTGGTTGTGAATGGGCGTGCGCTGGCCGATGCCCCAGACAAAGCTGACCACCGAGAAACGCTCGAGCGGATCGCAATGCAGCAGATACTGGCGGTAGGTGGGGCCGGGCTTGGCCAAATCCTCCGGCAGCCAGTCGTCATGGGCGATCAGCGCCTTGAGCAGGGCGCCGCCCTCCTCAAGCCACTCGGCCTCGGAGGGAGAGCGGTCCGCCAGCCGGGTCATGGACTGGACGAAGTTCCGCAGGCGATGGATGCCAGACATGGGCTTCAGCCCTCCGTGAGCGCGCGCTTGGCCACCGTCGCCAGGTAGTTGGCGACGGTGGGGATGATGGCGTCGTTGAAATCATAGGCGGGGTGGTGCAACTCCCGGCCATTGTCGGCCGGGCCATTGCCGATCCAGACGAAGGCGCCGGGCACCTCCTTCAGGAACCAAGCGAAATCCTCGCCCGTCATGGCGGGCGCCATGTCACGGCGGATGGCGGTGACGCTGGCGGCGGCGGCGGCGGCCGTCTCGGCCTCGGCCGCGTGGTTGATGGTGACGGGCACGCCGCGGCGGAACATCACCTCGCAGGTGAGGCCATAGGTGGCGGCGATGCCCTGGCCGATCTCGCGCATGCGGGCCTCGATCAGGTCGCCCACCGCCTCGTCCAGCCAGCGGGCGGTGCCGCGGATCAGGGCGCGGGCGGGCACCTGGTTGGTGGCGGTGCCGCCCTCGGCCACGGTGATGCTGACCACGCCGGACTTCACCGGGTCCACCGCGCGCGAGACGATGGATTGCAAGGCCACGATGGCGTGCCCCATGCCCAGCACCGGGTCGCGCGTCATGTGCGGCAGCGCGGCGTGGCCGGCATGGCCGTCGAAGACCAGCTCGAACCGGGCGCCCGCGGCCATGACGGGGCCGGGATGGATGGCAACGGTGCCCGCCTCCAGCCCCGGCCAGTTGTGCCAGCCGAAGATGCGTTCCATCGGAAAGCGCCGGAACAGCCCGTCCTGGATCATGGAGCGCGCGCCCCCGCCCCCTTCCTCGGCCGGCTGGAAGACGAGGCGGATGGTGCCGCTCCAGCCCGTGTCCTGGTGCAGCAGGGCCGCGGTGGCGAGCAGCGAGGCGGTGTGCCCGTCATGGCCGCAGGCATGCATCACGCCGGGCTTGCGGCTGCGCCAGGGCAGCGTCTCGTCCAGCTCCTGGATGGGCAGGGCGTCCATGTCGGCCCGCAGCCCGACCGAGCGGTTGCCGCCGGCCCGGCGCAGGGTGGCGACCACGCCATGCCCGCCCACCCCCGTCTCGATCTCCGTGACACCCATGGCGCGGAGCTGTTCGACGACGAAGGCGGCGGTTTCGCCCTCGTCGAGCGTCAGTCCGGGGTTGGCGTGGAGATGCCGCCGCCAGGCCGTGGCGGCTTCGTGCAGGGAAGCGTTCATGACACAAAGCTTAGAGCAGATCGCCGGCGGCTGAAATCTGCCCAGGCGGCAAAGCGGGGCCGCCGTGCCACATACCATTTTTGAGGCATTCTAGCTGAAACGGCATTTTCTCTCGCCGGCTTCGATGCTATCTTAAAAGGAATACCGACCCTGGGTTGAAAAATGGTGCGTCGCAGCACCCATGGATGTCCGGATCGGGAGTATCGGCACGGTCTCGCCCCTCCGGATGGGCGCGCCCCCGGACGGCATCAGGACGAGGCACAGGCGGGAATGAAGTTCGCGGACATCGGACAGCAATTGCGGGCCTACCGCATGGAATCCGGCATGCGCGCCGAGGAGATCGCGGCGCGCCTCGGGGTCTCCCGCGCCGCGCTCTACCGCTATGAGAAGGGCGAGGTCATCAAGCTCGAGACCATCCGCCGGCTGGCGGAACTGCTGAAGGTCTCGCCCCTGTCGCTGCTCGGCATCGGCATCGAGTATTTCGCCCGCCCCGGCGCCTTCCAGGAACGTCTGCGCGGTCTGGAGGAACAGGCCGACCAGATGCTGCTGGTGGGCGAGGCCTACAGCCTGCCCATCACGGGCGAGGCCTTCGACGGCGCGCTGGCCGAGGCCTGGACCCAGGCCATCCCCGCCGGCACGGACCGCCTGGTGCAGATCGCGGCCGTGGAGCAGTCGCTCGCCACGCTGGCCGCGCGCAAGCGGGCCTATGCCCAGAAGCGGCCCAACCTGACGGCGGTGCTGAGCGAATCGGCCCTGCTGCGCTTCCTGGAGGAGGGTGTGGCCCCCGGCCTGCATGTGCCCGAGGCCACCCGCACCCGCTGCCGCGAGGCCGCCCGTCACGAGGCCGAGAACCTCGCCCGCCTGATGGAGAACGTGCCCATCGGCCTGCAGATCGGCCTCGCCACCGGCACCCCTCCCAGCGGGTCCTTCCTGGTGCTGCGCGGCCGGGACCGCGCGCATGTCGTCACCGCCCCCATCGCGGCCGACACCCCGCCCGCCGCCATCGCGGGCGTGGCCGGCATCACCGCGGCGGAAGAGGGCGTGGCTGTCCACCAGCGCGTGGCGGAGGCCATGTGGCGCGATGCCATGAAGGGCGCCGCGGCCGCCGAGCGCGTGCGGGAATTGCTGGCGCGCAGCCGGGGGTAGGCGTCCTCTACCCCTCCAGGTGCCGGCGCGGCCACCAGCGCGCCGCCAGCCCCTCCACAGGGCCGAACACCAGCGACACCGCCCAAAGCGCGGCCGCCGCCAGCACGATGGCCGGCCCGCTGGGCACATCGGCGTGGAAGGAGAGCAGCAGCCCCGACAGGGTCGCCGCCAGCGCCACCCCGACCGAGACCAGCACCATGGTCCCCACGCCCCGCGCCCAGTGCCGGGCGGCGATGGCGGGCAGCATCATCAGTCCCACCGCCATCAGCGTGCCCACCGCCTGGAAAGCCGCGACCAGGCTGACCACCACCAGCGCCATCAGCCCCAGATGCCAGGCGCTGCCGCGCACCCCGACTGCGCGGGCGAAAGAGGGGTCGAAGCATTCCAGCACCAGCGGCCGCCAGGCCACGGCCAGGAAAAGAAGGGTGGCGCTGGCCGCGCCCCCCATCATCAGCAGCGCCAAATCATCCACCCCGAGCACCGAGCCGAAGAGGATATGCGTGAGTTCCACGGAGGAGCCGCGCCAGGAGATCATCACCACCCCCACCGCCAGCGCGGCCAGGTAGAGCGCGGCCAGCGCCGCATCCTCCCGCCCGCCCGTCGCGCGGGAGATGGCCCCCGCCCCGATGGCGATGCCCAGGCCGGCCACCAGCCCCCCAGCGCCATGGCCGGCACCGAGAGCCCCGCCAGCAGGAAGCCCAGCGCGACGCCGGGCAGGATGCCATGGGCCAGCACATCGCCCGTCAGGCTCATGCGCCGCAGCATGAGGAAGACACCGAGCGGGGGGGCGGAAAGCGAGAGGGCCAGGCACCCCACCAGCGCCCGGCGCAGGAAGCCGAATTCGATGAAGGGGCCGACGAGGCCCTCCCAGATGGGGCCCGCCCAGATCATCGGCTCAGGCGGCGCGGGCGCAGGGGGCGGCGTCGTCCGCCCAGGCCTCGGCCATCATCCGCGCGCGCAGGCGGTTCTGGGCCGAGAGCACCTCCTCGGTCGGGCCGCAGGCCACCACCTCGCGCGCCAGCAGCAAGGTGGTGGGAAATTCGCGGCGCACGAGGTCGAGGTCATGCAGCACGGCCAGGATGCTTCGCCCCTCGCCATGCCAGCGGCGCACCACCTCCAGCAGGTCGGCCGCGGTGCGGGCGTCCAGCGCGTTGAAGGGTTCGTCCAGCAGGATCACGGGCGCGTCCTGCAGCAGCAGCCGCGCGAAGAGCACGCGCTGGAACTGCCCGGCCGAAAGGCTGCCCACCGGCCGCTTCTCAAAGCCCGACAGCCCCACGGCCGCCAGCGCGTCGGACACACGGCCGGGGTTGGCGATGGGGCGGAAAGCCCCCGCCTCGCCCCACAGGCCCAGCAGCACGGCATCCCGGCAGGAAAGCGGGAAGCTGCGGTCCAGCGCCGAGGCCTGGGGCAGCAGGGCCACCTGGCCCGCGCCCTCGATGCCGCCCTCGGCCGGGACGTGCAGCCCCGCGACCGCGTGCAGCAGCGAGGATTTTCCCGCACCGTTGGGCCCGACCAGCGCCATCTTCTGCCCCGGGGTGAGCCGGAAGCTGACATGGTGCACCGCCGGGTGCCGCCCATGCGTCACCGTCAGGTTCCGCACCGCGAGGTCCTGCGTGGCCCTCACGGCCGCATCGCCCAGAAGATCGCGCCCCACAGCAGCGCCAGCAGCGCGCCCACCCAGATCAGGCGGGGGGCGATGCCAGTGGCGAGGTCGAGCGGGTTGGGGGGGAAGCGCATCACGTTATCTCATAACAGCGTGGGGCCCCGTCGCCAATGCGCCCCGCGCCGGACTATCCTGCGTCCATGGCATCCCCTGACGACGAGCTGCGCCGCGCCCTTGCCCGGCACCGGGCCTTTGCGACCCTCCTGCTGGTGCTGATGGCCGTGCTGATGGTGCTGGCCTACCAGTTCCCGGCCGGCTTCTGGCCGGATTTGCTGGCGGCCTCGGCCAAGGCCGGCGTGGTGGGGGGGTTGGCCGACTGGTTCGCCGTCACCGCCTTGTTCCGCCGGCCCATGGGGCTGCCCATTCCGCACACCGCCATCATTCCGCGCCAGAAGGACCGGCTGGGACGGTCGCTCGGCGGCTTCGTGGCGAACCATGTCTTCACCGAGGCGGAGGTGAAGCGGCTGATCGCGCGGCTGGATGTCGCGGGCATCATCGGCACCTTCCTGGCCAACCCCGCCCACACCCGCCCCGCCGCCCAGGCCCTGGCCGAGGCCCTGCCCCGGTTGCTGGACACGCTGGAGGATGGCCGGGCGCGGCGGCTGCTCATGCGGCTGGTGCCGCGCGTCGCGGGTGGCCCGGGCGGGGCCGCGCTGGTCGCCCGCGCGCTGCGGGCTCTGATCGCGGGCGGGCAGCACCAGGCGGTGTTCGACCTGGCGCTGGGCCAGATGAAGGTGCTGCTGGAAGCGAAGCATGACGACCTGCGCGAAGCCATCAAGCGCCGTGTGCGCGACCAGGGCGGCGCCGTGGTCGGCTGGGCCGCCGGCGCCTATGTGGCCGACCGCGTGCTGGCCGCGGTAAACGCCGAACTCCAGCGCATCGAACCCGGGGATTCCGACCTGCGCGCCGCCTTCGAAGCCTGGCTGGAGGCCGAGATCACGCGCCTGGAGACCGAACCCGAGCGCGCCGCTGCCCTTGGGGCCGCCATCCGCCGCGGCCTGGCGCACCCGACCGTCACGGAATGGCTGACCGATGTCTGGCGCCGCCTGCGCGAGGCGCTGGTGGCCGATGCCCGCAACCCCAGCGGCCGCACGGTGGCGTTGGTCGAGGCCTCCTTTGCCAATGCCGGCACCTTCCTGGCCGAGGATGCGGTGGCCCGCGCGCGCCTCAACGCCGCCATCGAGACCACCTTCGCAAGCCTGGTCCCCACCGCCCAGGACCGACTGGCCGCCTTCATCGCCCAGGTCGTGGCCGGCTGGGATAGCCGTGAGGTCAGCGACAAGATCGAACTGCGGGTGGGCAAGGACCTGCAATACATCCGCATCAACGGCACGCTGGTGGGCTTCCTGGTGGGCGCCGCCCTCTATTTGCTGATCCACTGGCTGAACGAAGGGAGGGTCGCGCATTGAACACGCCGCTGGAGTCATTCGATGAATTGTCGCCGGGGCAGCGCTTCGACTATGGCAGCTTCCGGCTGAGCGAGGCCGAGATCATCGCCTATGCGCGCGACTTCGACCCCCAGCCCTTCCACACCGACCCCGAGGCGGCGCGCGCCGCGCCCCTGTTCGGCGGGCTGGTGGCCTCCGGCCTGCACACCATGGGCATGTGCTTCGGCATGATCATGCGCAGCGGCATCTGGACGCGGATCAGCCTGGGCGGATCAGGCATAGACACGAAATGGCCCGCGCCGCTCCGCCCCGATGAGGAAGTGGCGGTAGCTTCCGTGGTGGAGAGCGTGAAGGCCTCCCGCTCGCGCCCCGAGATGGGTGTGGCGATGGTGCGCCACACCGGCACCCGCTTGGCCGATGGCGTGGTGGTCATTGATATGCTGGGGACGCATTTCCTGAAACGCTGAAATGCGGAAGGGGCCGGAGGTCTCCCCCCGGCCCCTTCTCTTGTTCGCCTGAAGGCGCCAGCGTCAGCCGGCGGCCTTCATGATCTCGTCCGCCACATTGCGCGGCACGGGGTCGTAGTGGTGGAACTGCATGGAGAAGGACGCACGGCCCTTCGTCATGCCACGCAGGTTGGAGATGTAGCCGAACATCTCCTTCAGCGGCACATGCGCGCGGACGATGACCGAGGTGCCGGCCATGTCCTGCGACTGGATGACGCCGCGGCGGCGGTTCAGGTCGCCCACCACGTCGCCCACATGGTCCTGCGGGGTGGTGACCTCCACGTCCATGATCGGCTCCAGGATCACCGGGCCGGCCTTCTTCATGCCTTCGCGGAAGCAGGCCTTGGCGGCGATTTCGAAGGCGAGCGCCGACGAGTCCACGTCATGGTACTTGCCGTCCGAGAGGGTGAACTTGAAGTCCACCGTCGGGAAGCCGGCCAGCACGCCGGTGTCGGCCTGCACCTTGATGCCCTTGTCCACCGCCGGGATGTATTCCTTCGGCACCGCGCCGCCGACCACGGCGTTCACGAACTCGATGCCCGTGTTCCGCTCCAGCGGCTCGAAGGTGATCTTCACCTCGGCGTACTGGCCCGAACCGCCCGACTGCTTCTTGTGGGTGTAGACCTCGGTGTGCGGCTTGGTGATGGTCTCGCGATAGGCCACCTGCGGCGCACCGATGTCGCACTCCACGCCATATTCGCGGCGCAGGCGGTCCACGATGATCTCGAGGTGCAGCTCGCCCATGCCGGACAGGATGGTCTGGCCCGTCTCCTGGTCGGTCTTGAGGCGCAGGCTGGGGTCCTCGCCCGCCAGCTTCTGCAGGCCGAGCGTCATCTTCTCGACCGCTTCCTTGGTCTTGGGCTCGACCGAGATGTCGATCACGGGCACGGGGAAGGCCATGCGCTCCAGCACCACCGGGTCCTCGGCGGAGGCCAGGGTGTCACCGGTCCCGGTGTCCTTCAGCCCCACGAAGGCCGCGATGTCGCCGGCGATGACTTCCTTGATCTCCTCGCGCTTGTCGGCGTGCATCTGGAACATGCGGCCGATGCGCTCGCGGTGGCCCTTGGTCGTGTTCATGACCATGTCGCCCTGGCGCAGCACGCCCGAGTACACGCGCACGAAGGTCAGGTTGCCGTACTTGTCGTTGATGATCTTGAAGGCGAGGCCGGCGAAGGGGCCGTCTTCCTTCACGGGGATGATGCGGCGCTCGGCCGTCTCGTCCTGACCCTCTTCCGGCGCGACCTTGATGCCTTCCACGTCCACCGGGCTCGGCAGGTAGTCGATCACGGCGTCGAGCAGGGGCTGCACGCCCTTGTTCTTGAAGGCGGAGCCACAGAGCACGGGGCGGAATTCGCCGCTCACGGTGCCCTTCTTGATGCAGCGCTTCAGCGTCTCGACGGAGACGTCGCCCTTGTCGAAATACTCTTCCATCGCCGTCTCATCGATGCCGACGGCAGTGTCGAGCAGCTTCTGGCGGTACTCGGCCACGCGGTCGGCCATGTCGGCGGGGATCGGCGCCTCATGGTACTTGGCGCCGAGCTCGTCGCCTTCCCACACCAGGGCCTTCATCTCGACCAGGTCCACCACGCCCTTCAGCGTGTCCTCGATGCCGATGGGCAGCTGCAGCGCGACCCAGTTGATGCCGAGCTTCTCGGTCAGCGTGGCGGCCGCCTTGTAGAAATCGGCGCCGGTGCGGTCGAGCTTGTTGATGAAGATGATGCGCGGGACGTTGTAGCGGTCCGCCAGGCGCCAGTTCGTCTCGGACTGCGGCTGCACGCCGGCCACGCCCTCGATGATGAAGATGGCGCCGTCGAGCACGCGCAGCGAGCGGTTCACCTCGATGTTGAAATCGATGTGGCCGGGGGTGTCGATGATGTTGATGCGGTGGCCATTCCACTCGGCGGTCACGGCCGCGGAGGTGATGGTGATGCCGCGCTCACGCTCCTGCGCCATGTAGTCGGTGGTGGTGTTGCCGTCATGGACCTCACCGATCTTGTGGCTCTTTCCCGTGTAGTACAGGATGCGCTCGGTCGTGGTCGTCTTGCCGGCGTCAATATGCGCCGTGATCCCGATGTTCCGGATCTTTTCGAGAGCGGTGTGTGCCACTGCGGGCCTCCATGCGGCAAAAGCAGGACAACGCCCATCGAGGGGCGCCGCCTGCTCTTCTGAATCGTGGGCAGAGATCTATACGAGGCGGGACATGCACCTTCCCGCCTTTTTTTGCAACCCTCGCCGGCTACAGGGCCAGGCGCAGGATCGCCGCGACATCTTCGGGCCCGCCCACCGGCCGGGGGTTGGTCGCGATGGGCGGGTCGCCCAGCCAGCGCCCGGCCAGGTCCGGGATGTCCGCCTCCGTGATGCCGACCTCGCCCAGCGTCACGGGCAGGCCGAGCCCGCGGATGAAGCCGCGCAGCGCCGCATGGCAGGGCCCGCCGCCGAACAACCTCGCCAATTCCCCCTGGCGCACGCCGTTCACCGCCTCGTTCCACTGCATCACGGCGGGCAGCATCAGGCAGGAGGTGACGCCGTGCGGCACGCCGCGCGCGCCGCCCAGGATATAGCCGATGCCATGGCTCGCCCCCACCGGCACCCCGGCCCAGCCGCCCATCACCGACATCCAGGCCGCCTGCTGGCACAGGGCGCGGGCCGCGCGGTCGTTCGGGTCCCGCGCCACGGCGAGCAGGCCCTCGGCCAACATCCGCAACGCCTGCCAGGAGACGGCGTCCGAGAAGGGTTGGGGGGCGGCCGAGCACCAGCGCTCCGCCCCATGGTCCACCGCCCGGATGCCGGAGGAGAGGAAGAGCTCCGCCGGCGTCTCCATCACCGCCTCGGGGTCCAGGATGACGCTGCGTGGCACCATCCAGGCCTCCAGCAGCCGGTATTTCCGGCCGGCCACCGTGTCGGTCACACCCGCATGGGGCGCGAATTCCGCGGCCGAGAGGGTGGTGGGCACGGCCACGATGCGGGGTCTCGGGGGCGCCCCCTCCCATGCGCCGGGATGCGCGGCGCGGCCGGCCGCCGCCCCCGTCACATCGGCCACGGCACGGAAGCCCCGCCACACGCCCTGGCAGGCCACCTTGCTGCCATCCACCACCGAACCACCGCCCACCGCCACCACCAGGTCGGCGTCGGTCTCGACCAGCAGGGCGGTCAGCGCCAGCACATCCTCGATGGGACTGTGGGCGCGCATGCGGGCAAAGGTCCCGGCCAAGGCAGAGCCGATGGCGCGGCGGGCCTCGGCGACAATGCGGCTGTCCGCGAGCGAGCGGGTGGTGACCAGCACGACGCGGCGCGCGTCCGTGATCTCGGGCGGAAGCGCCTCGGAGAGCGGCGCGCCGTGGCGCACCCTCTCCTGCGCGGGCCAGCGATGGATGCCGGGGGTGATGGCCATGGCGCTCAATCCACCCGCGCGCCGGCGGCGCGGACCACCTCCGCCCAGAAGGGGATTTCCTCGGCGATGAAGGCGTCGAAGGCGGCGGGCGATTCCGAGGCCAGGCCCTGCAGCCCCTCCCGCGCCAGGCGCTCGCGCACGCCCGGGTCGGCGGTGATGCGGCGCGCCGCCTCGAAGACGCGCTGGCGGATGGGTTCGGGCAGGCCGGCCGGCGCCCAGAGCCCCCACCACCCGCCGATGTTCAAGCCGGGCAGCCCTTCCGTGCCGGTGCCGGGAATGCCCTCGATGACGGGCGAGGCCTCGCGCGTGGTCAGCGAAAGCGCCCGCAGCTGGCCGCCCCGCACCGGCGGCAGCGCCACGGGCGGCGTGCCGATCAGCAGTTCCACATCGCCCGAGAGCACGGCCTGGAGTGAGGGTGCGCCGCCGCGGAAGGGCACATGTGTCAGGTTGATGTTGGCGGCCTTCGCCAGCATGACGCCCGCCAGGTGCGAGGGCGTGCCATTGCCCGGTGTGGCATAGTTCCACCGTCCCGGCTCCGCCCGCACCCGCTCGATCAATTGCGCCAGCGTCGTGATGCCAAGCTGCGGCCGCACGGCCAGGATGGTGGGCAGGTCGGTCAGCCGCGTGATGGCGGTGAAATCGCGCACCGGATGAAAGGGGATGCGGGCATAGAGGGCCGGGTTCACCGCATGGCTGAAATTGCCGCCCAGAAGCAGGGTGTGGCCATCGGGCTCGGCCCGCGCCACGGCTTCTGAGGCGATGTTGGAACCCGCGCCGGGCCGGTTGTCCACCACCACGGCCTGGCCCAGCGCCTCGCGCAGCGGCTCGCTGAGGGTGCGGGCGATGAAGTCACCGGAGCCGCCGGGTGGGAAGCCCACCACGAGGCGGACGGGCCGCGTGGGCGACCAGGATTGGGCGATAGCCAGGTTCGGGGCAGCAAGCAGCGCGGCACCGGCAGCGCCGAGGGCGCGGCGGGAGATGGGCATGGACGTTCCTCCGAGGGGCTTCTTGGCCGGGGAACACGCCCGGCCCCGGAAGCTTCGGCCAGGGGCCCTGCCCGCGCAACCCGCGCGGAGAATGGGATGCGGCGGCATGACCCGCCGCATCCAGGTCAGCGCTGCTTCACTTCAATCCTTTGCAGAAGCGCTGGATGCGCGTGCAGGCCTCGACCAGCGTCGCGTCATCGGTCGCGTAGCTGATGCGGAAATGGCCGGGGAACATGAAGGCCGAGCCGTGGACGGCGGCGACACCCTCCTCCTCCAGCAGCGCCTCCACGAAATCGGCGTCGGTCTCGATCTTGCGCCCACCGGCCGAGGTCTTGCCCAGGCAGCCATGCAGCGAGGGGAAGACATAGAAGGCGCCCTCAGGCTTGGCGCAGCGCAGGCCAGGCGCCTGGTTCAGCATATCCACCACCAGGTTGCGGCGGCGCTGGAACACCTCGCCCATCGCGGCCACGCTGTCCTGCGGGCCATCCAGCGCCTCGATCGCCGCGGCCTGGCTGACGCTGCTGGTGTTCGACGTGCTCTGCCCCTGCAGCTTGTCCATGGCCTTGATGAGCGCCACCGGCGCGCCCGCGAAGCCGATGCGCCAGCCCGTCATGGCATAGCCCTTGGAGCAGCCATTCATCGTGATGGTGCGGTCGCGCAGGCGGGGTTCCACCTGCACGATGGTGGCGGGCTTGAAGCCGTCGAAAGCCAGCTTCTCATAGATGTCGTCGGTGAAGATCCACACATCGGGGTGGCGCAGCAGCACGTCGGTGAGCTTCTTCAGCTCCTCCGCGCTGTAGGCCGCGCCCGTGGGGTTGCAGGGGTTGTTGATGATCAGCCACTTGGTCTTGGGCGTGATCGCCGCTTCCAGCTGCTCGGCCGACATCTTGAAGCCGGAATTCTGCCCGCAGGGGACGAAGACGGGCGTGCCCTCGGCCAGTGCCACGATGTCCGGATAGCTCACCCAGCAGGGGGTGGGGATGATGGCCTCGTCGCCCGGGTTGATGGTGGCCAGCAGCGCGTTGAAGATCACCTGCTTGCCGCCGGTGGTGACGATGATCTCCTCGGGCGAGTACTCGATGCCGCTGTCGCGCTTGAACTTCCGCGCCACCGCCTGCCGCAGCGCCATGGTGCCGGCCACGTCGGTGTATTTCGTCTCGCCGCGCTCGATGGCCGCGATGGCCGCGTCCTTGATGTTGCGGGGGTGTCGAAATCGGGCTCGCCCACCGAGAGGCTGATCACATCCTTGCCGGCCGCCTTCAGCGCGCGGGCCTTGCCGGTGATGGTGATGGTCTGGGAGGGCGAGATGCGGTCGAGACGATCGGCGGTGAGGTTCATATCCGTCCAGGTCCTGGCGTGGAGCTGATTCACGGTTTTGGCGTGCCCGCCAAAGCCGATCAGGCTCCAGGACGCGGACCCTATTCCCGTGACGGAGGGGTTTCAACCCGCGCCCACCCCTTGGCGGCGATGGCAAAGGCCAGAAGCAACGCCGCGGCCGCCCCCAGGAGCAGGCTGGCCAGCGCATTGGCCTCGGGCGTCAGGCCCAGCCGCAAGGCGGAGAAGAGATAGACCGGCAGGGTCGTGGCGCCGGGGCCGGAGACGAAGCTCGCCAGGACCACATCATCCAGGGACAAGGTGAAGGCCAGCCCCCACCCCGCCAGCAGCGAGGGCGTGATGAGCGGCAGGGTGATGGTGCGGAAGATGGTGAAGGGCCCCGCACCCAGATCCGCCGCCGCCTCCTCCAGCCGCGGGTCGAGCGCGGCCAGGCGCGCCTGCACCAGCACCGCGACGAAGGCCATGCCGAGCGCCGAATGCGCGAGCCAGACGGTCATGGCCCCACGCTGGGCGGGCCAGCCCGTCAGCCCCTGCAAGCCCACGATGAGCAGCAGGAAGGCAAGGCCCATCACCACCTCGGGCAGCACCAGCGGCGCACCCGCCAGGGCGCCAAACAGCGGGCGCCCGCGAAACGGCCCATGCCGCGCCAGCACCCAGCCGAGCACCAGGCCCAGCAGCGTGGCCAGCGTGGCGGCGGCGGCGGCGATCCGCAGCGAAAGCCAGGCGGCCTCCAGCAGCCGTTCATTCGCGGCCAGGGCATGGAACCAGCGGAGGGAAAAGCCGCCCCAGATGTAGGGCGTGCGACCATCCGAGAAGGCATAACCCACCATCAGCGCGATGGGCGCCCAGAGGAAGAACAGGCCGAGAAAGAGGGCCGCGCGCCTCATCGCGCCGCCAACCGCTGGAAGGCGGCCAGGGGCAGCAGCAGCAGGGCCAGCAGCGCGGTGGCCAGGGCGGCCGCCACGGGCCAGTCGAGGGTCTGGAAGAATTCCTGCCAGATGGCGCGCCCCACCAGCAGCGCCTCCGGCCCGCCCAGCAGTTCCGGGATCACCACCTCGCCGGCGGCGGGGATGAACACCAGCAGAAAGGCGGCCGCCAGCGCGGGGGCGGCCAAGGGCAGCGTGATGGTGAACAGCACCCGCCACCGCCCGGCGCCGAGGTCGGCCGCCGCCTCCTCCAGCGTCAGGTCGCGCCGCGCGAGGCTGGCGTAGAGGGGCAGCACGGCGAAGGGCAGATAGGCATGGACCATGCCGAGGATCATCGCGCCCTCGGTGTGGAGCATCCGCAGCGGCGCCTCGATCAGCCCGAGCTTCATCAGCATGCCGTTCACCCAGCCCGAATCCCGCAGCAGCCCCACCCAGGCCGAGACCCGCAGCAGGAAGCCCGTCCAGAAGGGCAGCAGCACGAGTGCGAGCCAGGTGAATTGCCGCGCGGGTGGGACGGCCGCGATGCCCATGGCCATGCCGAAGCCCAGCACCAGGCAGAGCGTGGCCGTGAGGAAGGCAAGCCGCAGCGACTGCCACAGCGCGTCACGATAGAAGGGATCGGACAGCACCAACCCCCAGGCCTCCAGGCTGCCCTGCCAGCCCGAGGCACCCCAGGGCGGGATCACCGGCGGCACGCCAGAGGTGGCGGTGCTGAAGCCCATGGCCAGCACGATCAACAAGGGCGCGGCCACCAGCACCCCCAGCGCCAGCCAGCCCGCCGCGCGCATCACGCGGAAAGCGGCGCCAGGGCGGACGCCTCCCAGCCCAAAGCCACGCGCTGGCCCGGTTCGGGCGCGGCCTGGCCGGCCACCAGCACCACGCGCAGCGACAGCCCGCCCGGCGCGCGCGCCAGGACCAGGGTATCCGCGCCGCGGAAGGCGACCTCCTCCACCAGGGCCTCGGTGCCGTTGCGGACGGGGGCGGCCGGCAGCAGGGCGATGCGCTCGGGCCGCAGCGCATAGGCGGGCGCGGGTGTCGCGGCGTCGAGCGGCACGGAGCCCCCCGCCTCCAGGATGTTCGCGGCGCCCAGGAAGCGCGCCACCGCCCGCGTGGCCGGGCGTTCATACAGCGCGCGCGGCGTGTCGAACTGGGCGATGCGCCCGGCATCGAGCAGCGCCACGCGGTCGGCCAGGGCCAGGGCCTCGGCCTGATCATGCGTCACCATCACGAAGCTGGCGCCCGTGCGACGTTGCAGGGCGCGCAGTTCCAGCCCGGTGCGTTCGCGCAGCCCGGCATCCAGCGCGGCCAGGGGTTCGTCCAGCAGCACCAAGGCGGGGCGGCGGGCCAGGGCGCGGGCCAACGCCACGCGCTGCTGCTGCCCGCCCGAAAGCTGGGAGGGCCGGCGGCGCTCCAGCCCTTCCAGCCGCAGCAGCCCCACCAGTTCGGCCACGCGGGCGCCGATGTCACGCGCATCCATGCCGGCGCGGCGCAGCCCGTAGGCGATGTTCGCCGCCACATCCATGTGCGGGAACAGCGCATAGGACTGGAACATCATCGCGACATCGCGCGCCTGCGGCGGCAGGGCGGTGATGTCCTGGCCGTCCAGATGGATGCGCCCCGCATCGGGCCGGTCGAACCCCGCCACCAGCCGCAGCAGCGTGGACTTGCCCGAACCCGAGCCGCCCAGCAGCGCCACGAATTCCCCCGCCCCCACCTCGAGGCTGAGCGCATCCAGCGCCACCGCCGCACCGAAGCGGCGGGTCACGTCCTCCAGGCGCAGCAGGGCGTCAGCGCCCCGCGCGGAAGCGGGCCCAGACGCGGGCACGGGCACGTTCCCCCGCCGCGGCGGGGGTGCCGGCCACGAAGCTGGCGGCCAGCGTGGCGGTGTCGGGATAGACGGAGCTGTCCTCGCGGATCTCGGCCGCCAGCAGGGGCAGGCTGCCCGGCACCGCGTTGGGATAGCCCACCTGGGTGGTGATGGCGGCCATCACATCGGGTTGCAGCACGAAGTTGATGAAGGCGTGGGCGGCCTCAGGGTTTGGCGCGTCGGCCGGGATCGCCATCACGTCGAACCAGAGCTGGGCGCCCTCGCGCGGAGCGACATAGGTGATGGTGTGCCCGCGGTTGGTCTCCGCCGCGCGGCCCGCGGCCTGGATCACATCGCCCGAGAAGGCGAAGGCCAGGCAGATCTCGCCGGCCGCCAGCGCCTCCAGCAGCGCGGGCGGCGAGGGGATGGAGCGCAAGTAGGGGCGGATGGCGAGAAGCGCGCGCTGGGCGGCCTCCAGCTCGGCCGGCGCCACGCTGTCGGGGCTGAAGCCCAGATGGCGCAGCACGCTGGGCAGCACGTCGCCCGCACTGTCCATCACCGCGATGCCGCAGGGGGCGATGCGGCGCGCATGCCGCGGGTCAAGCAGCAGGGCAAGGCTGTCCAGCGGCGCGTCGGGGGCCAGTGCGCGGATGCGCTCGGCATTCATGCCCAGCCCGATGCTGCCCCAGAGGTAGATCAGCCCGTGCCGGTTGCCCGGGTCCACATTCGCCACGCGGGCCATCAGCGCCGGGTCGAGGTTCGCCGCGTTGGGAATGCGCGCCATGTCGAGCGGCCGCAGCGCGCCCGCACGCAGCAGGCGGGCAAAGGTGGGCTCGGCGGTGGGGACGATGACGTCATAGCCGGAGCGGCCCGCGGACAACTTTCCTTCCAACGCTTCCAGCGTGTCGAAGACATCGTAGCGTACGCGAATGCCGGTCTCGGCCGTGAAACGCTCGATCACGGCGGGGTCGATGTAGTCGGTCCAGTTGTAGACGTTCACCACCTGCTGCTGGGCGGGGGCCGGTGCGCCCGGCAGCGCGGCGAGGGCCAGGGCGGCGACGGCGGCAAGGAGGATGCGGCGCATGGACCATGTCTCCGGCTGGGGCGCCCTCGCTCATGCAACAAGGGATGGGCGGCGTCCATACCTGAATATATTCCTTGACTGCGGCAGGAATTCATTCTATTTCGGCCAGGCCAAGGGGCGAATTGCGCCCGCATGGCATCCCCCATTCCCCGCCCGACGCCCCAGCACCGCGCCCCCCGCGCGGGAGGAGATGCACGCCCATGCCCTTCGCGCCCACCGCCCTCACCCCCGTCTTCCAGTCGCAGAGCTTCAGCCTGTGGCACTACCGCAGCACCGACACGCGCGACCAGATCACGACCGTGGGTTACTTCGCCCCCGCCCGCACGCAGCTGCGGGTGGGCGACGTGATCATCGCCCAGGCCTCGGACGCGCTCTCCATCCTGCCGGTCCGCAGCAACGCCGTCATCGGGACGGGTGTGAACCTCGACGGCGCGGTGGCGCCGATCGCCCTGACGCGCACCGTCGCCAAGTCCTTCCAGTTCGTGCAGCAGGCGAGCGCGGTGGTCACCACCATCATCCTGGCACCCCTGCTGGCGGGGCTGATCGCGGGCACCTCCATCCCGGTCTCGGCGCAGGTGGTGGGCCCCATCAGCCAGGTGGTCGTCTCGATCCGTGACGCGCAGGGGCAGCTTGTCCCCCCGCGCAGCTGGTGGACGTGTCGCAGGGCTTCGCCACCACCACCCTGCCCACGCCGCCCGTCGGCACCGGCTACCGGCTTCGTGTCGAGGACGCCGGCGACAGCGGCGTGGCCGCCATCTCCTCCAGCTTCAACATCCTGCCCGACCTGCGGCTGATCCTCACCGAGGCCGGCGTGAAGCTGCTCCAGGAGGACGGATCGGCCATCGCCCAGGGCTGAGCCACCGCCGCCGCCCTTCCCCCAAGCGCCCCAGCCCGGACGGAGCCCCATGCCCGACCTCAAGATCAGTGAGCTGCCCGCAGCCACGACCCTCAACGACGCGGATATCACCGCGCTCGTCCAGCCCAGCCCCAACACCACCCGCCGCGCCACGATGGGTCAGCTTCGCCGCCAGCTGCTGACCGACCGCGGCGTGGACGTGCGCGACTTCGGCGCGGTGGGCAATGGCGTGGCGAACGACGCGCCCGCCATCCAGGCCGCCATCAATGCGCTCGGCAGCGCGGGCGGCGTGGTGAACCTCGGTGCGCGCACCTATCGCCTCGCCTCGGCCATCGTCGTGAACAGCGGTGCCATCCGCCTGGTGGGACAGGGTTTCAACGAGGGCGGGAGCCCCGGCGCGGGCACCTGGCTCACGGTGGACCAGACGAACTTCACGCCTTTCACCTTCAGCACGACGGCCGCACGCGGCTCGGCCGTCGTGAACCTCGCCGTGCGCCAGACGCACAGCGCGGCGCAGGACGCCTCCTGGGCCCCCACCGCCTATGACTGGTTCTTCCGCGTCGAGAACTGCCTGGGCGGCGTGGACTTCGACAACATCCTGCTCTCGGGCATCAACCGCGGCATCTTCATCCGCAATTCCGGCCGCGCCGACCTCAGGCGCATCCGGGGCCAGGTCTTCACCGCCGGCATCGAGATCGACGAATCCTTCGACACCGCGCGGCTGATGAACATCCACTTCTGGCCCTTCTGGTCGGCGAACAACAACGTGGTGCGCTGGCAGCAGAACAATGGCGACGCGATGATCTTCCGCCGCGTGGACGGCATCTTCATCGACCAGTCCTTCGTCCTCGGCTACCGGACGATGTTCCGCTTCTCCAGCTCGGCCGCGGGCTTCACGCAGAAATTCTCGATCGGCCAGGCCTATGCCGATTTCGTGCGCCACGGCGTGCTGGTCGAGGCGAACGGCACCGACGGTCAGATCGACAGCATGACCGTGCAGTGCGAGCTCTTCAACGCGGCCGGCGCGCCGCTGCCCGGCTCGGTCGGCATCATGCTCAATGCCAATTCGAGCCGCATCCAGATCGCGAACCTGCGCGTGGATGACGCGGAGGACAACGCGATCCGCCTCGAGCAGCATTCCAACCGCCTCGACATCGGCGCGCTGCGCGTCGTGAACTTCAACCTGCGCGCCAATGGCGCCTCGGCCATCCACCTGGTGAACGCCACGACCGGCGTGCCCAACCGCGTGAATCTCGGCAGCAATCCTCTGCTCCAGACGGCGGTCATGGGCCCCTTGTTCAACGCCGGAACCAATGGTTCGGTCGGTGTGCTGGGGCCCGCGGGCGAAACCGCGAGACCGGGCATCGCCGTGGGCGAGGCAGGCACGGGCCTCTCGATGCCCACACCAGGCGTGCTTGCGGTGAGCAGGGCCGGCGTCGAGGTGCTCAGAGCGGACGGCACATCGGTCAGCCTTGGCGCCGCCCCGGGAAGCCATGGCCTGGAGGTCCTGACGCCCAGCGGCAGCATCAACCGCATGCAGGCGCAGGGCGGGCCGACCGGAACGCCGGGGCGCGTCGGATGGATCGCGTCTGGCGCGGACGCGAACATCGATGTCGTCGTGGGCCAGGCCAAGGGCAGCGGCGCCCTGTTGGCGCAGTTTCCCGACGGGGCCACCACGGGCGGCAATGCGCGCGGCGCGCAATCCGTGGACCTGCAGGTGTCCCGGACGGCCGCCGCGCAGGTGGCATCCGGCGCCAACAGCACCATCAGCGGCGGGTCCAACAACACCGCATCGGGCACCAATTCGGTGGTGGCTGGCGGCATATCCAATGCCGCGACAGGGACCAATTCGAGCATTGGAGGGGGCAACACCAATCAGACCGGAAGTGCTGGCGCGTGGGTTCCGGGTGGTGAACGGGCCAACACGCGAAACATCCTCGGCCGAGGCGCTTGGGCGTCGGGACGCTTTTCGAGTGAAGGTGACGCACAGGCGGGCGAACATGTCTTGCGTCAGCTCACTACTGACGCCGTGCCTGCTCGCGTCACAGCCAACGCGTCGGCAGCCACCGGGGTAAACTCGGCCAACCTGCCGAACAACGCCACCTATCGCATCAAGGCCCTGGTGGTCGCGCAGCAGACCGGGGGCAGCGCCGGCACCGTGGGCGACTGTGCCTCATGGGAGGTCAACCTCCTGGTCAAGCGCGGCGCCAACGCGGCAGCCACGTCCTTCGTGGGTGGCCAAACCACGACGACCGCGCCCGCGCTGGCTTCCATCGTGGCGGGAACACCCTTCGCGCCCGGATTGCGCGACGCGGGGGCGGCCAACTGGCGGCTGACGGTGTCTGCCGACACCAGCTTCGGCGGCCCGGACTTCACCGTCACCGGCGAGGCGAACAAGACCATCCGCTGGGTGGCGCGGATCATGAGCGTCGAGGTCAGCGTCTGACACCATCCATCCCCCCCCACAGGAGAATCTCATGGCCCTGCTTCAACCCATCGAACTGCCGCAGACCGGTGTCACGGCCTCATATTGGCGCATCACCCATATCCAGATGGATTGCGGCGCGCGCGTCACGGAGGCGCAGCTGCACGGCTACCTGGACGAAGACGCCCGCCGTGCCGGGCGCGCGCCGTTGCACCACATCCCTTTCCGCTTCGAGGCGGACGCCCTGCCGGACCACTTCACCATCTCGGTGGCGGATCTCTATCGCGCCATCCGCGAGGCGCCAGGCGAGCTGGACGCGGCGGGCAAGCCGCTGCCGTCGCGCTTCCATGACGCGGCAGATGCCTGAGCGCCGCATTCCCCCCGCTTCTTCCAACCTCCCGCATGAGGATCTCCCCATATGAGCTCGCTGACCGACCACGGCCGCAACATCCTCGCCCGTGCCCTCTGCGGCCGCCTGCCCGTCCTGCCCAACCAGGTGTTCCTGGCGCTGGGCAGCGGCGGCAGCGTGGCCGCCGGGCTGGCGGGTGAGCCGGTGGGCAATGGCTACGCCCGCCAGCGCGTCACCTTCACCGGTACCGGCAACCAGCAGAATGCCGAACTGGTGCGCTTCACCTTCACCGGCGCGGCCGGCACCTTCACCCATGTGGGGCTGTTCGACGCCTCCTCGGGCGGCAATGCGCTGACCTGGTCGCCGCTTGCGCAGAACGTGACCGTGGGCGGGCCGGGCACGGTCACCATCAACCCGGGCGGCCTGACCATGACCGGCACCTGAGCCGTGCAAGGGGCGCCGCGCCTGGCTTGCCGGGGCGGGCCGGCGCCCCAGCCATGCCAATTCTTGTTGACAGCCCGCGCATTCGCTCAGGTTGAAACTCAGGTAAGCTTTGACTTATGCTCCCCCTCGGTGTGGGAGGCTGTGTTTCGTGAATCCATTGGACTCAGCGCGCTGGTCGGGAAGCGAACCTCGCACCCAGGACCCTTGCCTCGGCTGCGCCAGCAAGCGCTTCGGCATCTGCCATCCGCTGGACGCCTCGGCGCTGGATGAGATCTCCCACGACAGCGACCGCCACTGCCTGCCGGCCAAGAGCGTGCTGTTCCGCGAGGGTGACACCGCCACGCGCAGCTACAGCGTGCTGGAGGGCACCGTGAAGCTCAGCCGCCTGCTGCCGGACGGGCGTCAGCAGGTGGTGGGCTTCCGCTTCCGTGGCGATCTGGTGGGCTACACCGCCGGCCCCACCTATCCTTTCGACGCTGAGCTGCTGACCCCAGGCCAGTTCTGCCGCATCGAGCGCGGGCGTCTCGACACATTGCTGCGTCGCTATCCCTTGATGGAGCGCCGCGTGCTGGACATGTGCCTGGGCGAACTGGCGGCGACGCAGGAACACCTCGTCACCGTCGCCCGCCGTTCGGCGGAATCGCGCGTGGCGGCCTTCCTGCTCGGGCTTTCCGAGGCGCATCGTCGCCGCGGCCTCGCCCAGGCCGATCTGCCGATGCCCATGACCCGCGGCGATATCGGCGATTTCCTGGGCCTTACGCTCGAGACCGTCAGCCGAACCTTTACGGCCTTCAAGCGCGCCGGCTGGATCGCGGAGCCGGGCGGGCAGAAGCTGCGCATCCTGGACATGGGCATGCTGCAATCCCTCGCCGCCGGAGAGATGGCGGACATCTGACGCCGCCCCCATCCCTTGACCCCCATCCCTTGACCCTCTGCCCCGCCCGCGCGAAGAACCGCGCGGGGGCGCGCCAGCATGGCCGGCGGCCATGACGCGACGAATGGGCGGAGGACAGGCTTTCATGCACGACCCATCGGCGGGCCAGCGGGCCCGGGCCACGCGGCCATGAACGGGCTCAAGCCCGTGCTGGCGCGCCTGGCCGAAGGTGCCCGCCTCGCGGAATCCGAAGCCGAGGCCGCCTTCGGCGTCATCATGGCCGGCGAGGCCACGCCCGCGCAGATCGCGGGCATGCTCATGGCCATGCGCGTGCGCGGCGAGACGGTGGCGGAACTGACCGGCGCCGTGCGCGCCATGCGCGCCCACATGATCCCGGTGGAAGTCCCGCCCGATGCCATTGATGTGGTGGGCACGGGCGGCGATGCCTCCGGCAGCCTGAACATCTCCACCGCCAGCGCCATCGTCGTGGCGGGCTGCGGCGTGCCGGTGGCCAAGCATGGCAACCGGGCGCTCTCCTCGAAATCGGGGGCCGCGGATGCGCTGGCCGCACTCGGCGTGAACCTCGACGTGCCCCTGCCCCGCCTGCCGCGCGTGCTGGCCGAGGCGGGCATCTGCTTCCTGCTGGCCCCCCGCCACCATGCGGCACTTCGCCATGCCGGCGGCGCGCGGGCGGAGCTGGGCACGCGCACCATCTTCAACCTGCTGGGGCCGCTGGCCAATCCGGGCCGGGTGAAGCGCCAGATGACGGGCGCCTTCAGCACCGCCTGGCTGCGCCCCATGGCCGAGGCCCTGGCACGGCTCGGCACCGAGCGCGCCTGGGTGGTGCATGGCCAAGGTCTGGACGAGATCGCGCTGTCGGGCCCCACGCATGTCGTCGAGCTGGACCAGGGCCATTTCCGCGAGTTCACCGTCAGCCCCGCGGATGCCGGCCTGGACGAAGCGCCACCCGAGGCCCTGCGCGGCGGCGACCCGGCCGAGAACGCGGCGGCACTCCGCGCCGTGCTGGAAGGGGCGCCGGGCGCCTATCGCGACGTGGTGCGCCTCAATGCGGGAGCGGCCCTTGTCGTGGCGGGCCGGGCGGCCGATCTTCGGGAGGGCGCGGCGATGGCCGCCGCCTGCCTGGACGAAGGCCGCGCGCGTGCGACACTGGACCGCCTCATCCGCGCCACCGCCCCCACCGAACCCGAGTTGGCCTGAGCATCATGGACACGAACTCCACGCCTGACGTCCTCATCCGCATCCTGGCCGACAAGGCGGAGGAGGTGGCCGCCCGCATGGCCGACACTTCCGTGGCCGAGATGGAGCGCGCCGCCCGCCACGCCGAGCCCCCCGCGACTTCGTGGGCGCGCTGTGCAGCGCGGTGGCCGAGGGCCGCACCGGGCTGATCGCGGAGGTGAAGCGCGCCTCGCCCTCGGGCGGGCTGATCCGCGACCCCTTCGAGCCCGCCGAACTGGCGAAGGCCTATGCCGCGGGCGGTGCCTCCTGCCTGTCCGTCCTGACGGATGGGCCGCATTTCCAGGGCAGCCCCGCCCATCTCAAGGCCGCCCGCGCCGCCTGCACCCTGCCGGTGCTGCGGAAGGACTTCATGATCCATCCCTTCCAGGTGCATGAGGCCCGCGCCATGGGGGCGGATGCCATCCTGCTCATCATGGCCGCCCTCACCGACGAGATGGCGGTCGAGCTGGAAGCCATCGCCCATTCGCTGGACATGGCCGTGCTGGTCGAGGTGCATGACGCGCCGGAGCTGGAACGCGCGCTGGGCCTGCGCACGCGCCTGATCGGGGTGAACAACCGCAACCTGCGGACCCTGGTGACCGACCTCGGCACCAGCGAGACGCTCATCCCCATGATCCCGCCCGACCGCATTCCCGTGGCGGAATCCGGCATCCGCACCGCCGCCGATGTGAAGCGCATGGCCGCCGCCGGCGCCAACTGCATCCTGGTGGGCGAGCACCTGATGCGCCAGCCCGACGTGACGGCCGCGACCCGCGCGCTGATCGGCCCCTGAGGGAGCGCGGATGAGCGGCCTCACCCATTTCGACGCGGCGGGCCAGGCCGCCATGGTGGACGTCTCGGCCAAGGCCGAGACGGCCCGCGTGGCCCGTGCCCGCGCCCGGATCGTGATGCGGCCCGAGACCCTGGCGCTGATCCAGGAAGGTCGCGCCGGCAAGGGCGATGTGCTGGGCGTGGCCCGCGTCGCCGGCATCATGGCCGCCAAGCGCACCCATGAGCTGATCCCGCTCTGCCACCCGCTGCTGATCAGCAAGGTGGCGGTGGAATTCAACATCCAGCCGCCGGATGCCATCGAGGTGGAGGCCATGGTTTCGCTGACCGGCCGCACCGGGGTGGAGATGGAGGCGCTGACCGCGGCCTCCGTCGCGGCGCTGACCATCTACGACATGGTGAAGGCGGTGGATCGCGGCATGCGGATCGAGGCGCTGCGCGTGGTCCACAAGGAGGGCGGCAAGTCCGGCACCTTCTCGGAAACCCCCGCATGATCTCGGTGGCCGAGGCACGGGCGCGCATCCTGGCGCGTGTGACCCCCGTCGCGGCCGAGACGGTGGCGCTGACCGATGCTTGGGGCCGCGTGCTGGCCGCGCCCGTGCTCTCCCGCGTGACCCAGCCACCGGCCGATCTCTCGGCGATGGATGGCTATGCCGTGCGCGCCGCCGAAGCCAATGCCGGCCAGGCGCTGCGGGTGGTGGGCCAGGCGCCGGCGGGCCAGCCCTATGGCGCCGCGCTGAACCCGGGCGAGGCCGTTCGCATCTTCACCGGCGCCTATATCCCCGAGGGGGCGGACGGCATCCTGCTGCAAGAGGATGCGCGCGCCGAAGATGGCCTCGTCACCGCTACCGACAGCGTGACCCCCGGCCGCTGGGTGCGCCGGCGCGGCCTCGACTTCGCCGAGGGCGACACGCTGCTGCCCGCCGGCCATCGGCTGACGGCGCGCGATGTGGGCCTGGCCGCCGCCGGCAACCATGCCTTCCTCACCGTGCGCCGGCGCCCGCGCATCGGCATCCTCGCCACCGGCGACGAGATCATGCTGCCCGGCGAGCCGCCGCGCCCGGCCAGCATCTATTCCTCCAACAGCTTCGCCATCGCCGCCATGGTGCGGGCGGCGGGGGGCGAGCCCTCCATCCTGCCCGTCGCCCCCGATGACCGCGCGGCCATCGCTTCCCTGGTAGAAAGTGCGGCGGGCCTCGATGTGCTGGTCACCAGCGGCGGCGCCAGCGTGGGCGAGCATGATCTGGTGCGCGAGGTGCTGGAGGGCGCGGGCTTCTCGCTCGACTTCTGGCGCATCGCCATGCGGCCGGGCAAGCCGCTGTTTCATGGTCGGCGCGCGGGCGGCCCGGCGGTGCTGGGGCTGCCGGGCAACCCTGTTTCGGCCTTCGTCTGCGGGGTGCTCTTCCTGCTGCCGCTGCTGGCGGCGCTGCAAGGGCGCGTGGGCTTCGCCCTGCCCGCGCAGCGCTACCGCCTGGGCGTGGACCTGCCCGCCAACGACCAGCGCGAGGATTATCTGCGCGCCGAGCTGCGCCCCGGCCCCGATGGCGCGCCCGAGGCCCACCCCGCCGCGCGCCAGGACAGTTCCATGCTGCGGGTGCTGGCCGGCGCGCAGGCGCTCGTCATCCGCGCGCCCCACGCCCCTGCCCTGCCGCGCGGCGCCGAGGTGGAGGCGATCCCGCTCGACGCGCTCGGGCTGTGAGGTGGGCACTGGCGCTGGCCCTGCTGCTGGCCGCCGCCCCCGCCGAGGCCCAGCGCCGCCAACCCAGCGCGGCCGCTCTCGAGGCCGCCCGCGCCTTCCTCTGCCCCAATGGCGGAACGCCCCAGCGCGGCGGCCGCTGCCGCCCCGGCCAGGATGCGCGGGGTTGGGACCGCGGTTTGCCGGCGCCCAGCCGCGCCCAGCAACCCTGCCCGCCCGGCACGCGGCCGCAGACGGCGCGCGCCCAGACGGATGTCACCCGCTGCGTGCCGGAGTGAGCCAATCCCGCAGGGCCTGACCGGCGGCGTCAGGCACCTCCATGGTGGGCAGATGGCCGGAGCCCGCGAAGCGCACGAGTTTCGCCCCAGGGATCATCGCCGCCATCTCGTCATGCAGTTCGGGCGGCGTCAGCGCATCCTCCGCGCCGCAGGCGACCAGGGTGGGCACGCGGATGCCCCCCAGGTCCGGCCGTGAATCCGGCCGATGCATGATGGCGTTCTGCTGGCGCAGGAAGGCCTCGCTGCCCACGCGCTCGGCCATGTCCATCACCTCCTGCGCGAGCGGCGTGCCCTGGCGCGAGGGATGGATCAGCAAGGGCAGCAGGCGCGGCGTCACCCCCCGGAACTGCCCCTGGCGGCTGAGGCTGAGCAGGCCGCGCCGGCGTTCGGTCTGCTCTTGCGTGTCGGGGCGGGCCGAGGTGTCGAACAAGGCCAGCTGCGTCACCCGCGCCGATGCCTGGCGCATGATCTCCAGCGCCACATAGCCCCCCATGGAGAGGCCGGCGACCGCGAAGCGCGGCGCGTCATTCACCAGCGCCAGCGCATCCCGCGCCATGCCGGCCAGGTTGTCGGAGCGCGTGAGGTCCGCGATGCGCGGTTCCACCATGTCCGCGAGGGGGGGCAGCGCATCGCGCCACAGCCGCGCATCACAGAGCAATCCGGGCAGGAGAAGCAGGGGAAGGGCCATGGAAGGGGCATAAATCCGTGACCCCGCACACGCAATCCACGCGTTTGCGGTTGCGTTCCGCCCCATCCGGGCGCATATGCAGGGCGTTGCAGCAGAGGGCGGTTCCCGCCCGGACCGCGGCGCGCGCCCGCCCCTTGGCCGGATATCCCGACGCTCGGGGGTGCGCCGCGCGGTTTACGTGGCGCAGGATGCCAGAGACTTGAACGAACCGACCCCGCGCGCGGCCGACACGGCCGCCGAGACGGACCAGAACAACGCCCCGACTCAGGACGCCATGACGAAGGTGGAGGCGCAAGTCGCCCCCGAGCCCGAAGCGTCGGTGCCCGAAGAGCGCGCGCCCGTGGAGGTCGCGGCCGAAGCCGCCACGCCTGAGGAAGCACCGCCTGAGGCGGCACCGCCCGAGGCCGAGCCCGCCGAGGTCGCAGCCGCGGAGCCGGCGATGACCGACGGCGCCCCATTGTTGACCACCGCGGGCGAGCAGGCCGTGGCCGAGGAGGCCCCCGCCCCCGAGGAACCCGTCGCCCCGCGCACGACCTTCGCCGATATCGGCCTGTCGGAGTCCATCCTCCGCGCCGTCAGCGAGGCCGGCTACATCCACCCCACGCCCATCCAGGAACAGGCCATCCCCATCGTCCTGATGGGCCGTGACGTGCTAGGCTGCGCCCAGACCGGCACCGGCAAGACGGCCAGTTTCACCCTGCCGATGATGGACATCCTGGCCGGCAGCCGCGCCAAGGCGCGCATGCCGCGCAGCCTCATCCTGGAGCCCACGCGCGAGCTGGCCCTTCAGGTGGCGGAGCAATTCGTCAAATACGGCAAGTATCTGAACCTGACCCACGCGCTGCTCATCGGCGGCGAGAGCATGAACGACCAGCGCGACGTGCTCGACAAGGGTGTGGACGTGCTGATCGCGACGCCGGGCCGCCTGCTGGACCTGTTCGACCGCGGCCGCATCCTGATGGCCGACTGCAAGCTGCTGGTCATCGACGAGGCCGACCGCATGCTGGACATGGGGTTCATCCCTGATGTCGAGCGCATCGTGCAGATCATCCCGCGCCTCCGGCAGACGCTGTTCTTCTCGGCCACCATGGCGCCCGAGATCCGGCGCCTCGCCGATGCCTTCCTGTCCAACCCCAAGGAAATCACGGTCAGCCGGCCCGCCACGGTCGCGACCACGATCACCACGGGCATCGTCTATGTGCAGCCGCGCGACAAGCGCGAGGCACTGCGCCGGCTGATCCGGCGCGAGCAGGTGCAGAACGCCCTGATCTTCTGCAATCGCAAGATCGAGGTGGACATCCTCTACAAGTCGCTGAAGCGGCACGGCTTCTCGGTTGGTGCCTTGCACGGCGACATGGACCAGTCGGCCCGCTTCGCCACGCTCTCCGCCTTCAAGGCCAACGAGATCCGGCTGCTGGTCTGCTCGGATGTGGCGGCGCGGGGCCTCGACATCGGCGGGCTGTCGCATGTGTTCAACTTTGACGTTCCCTTCCACTCGGAAGACTACGTCCACCGCATCGGCCGCACCGGCCGCGCGGGGCGCGAGGGCCATGCCTACAGCATCGCCACCGCCGATGACGCGAAGCTCGTCACCGCCATCGAGAAGCTGACGGGCGCCCCCATCCCGCGCCTGGAGGTCGAGGGCCTCGACCCCGTCACCGATGAGGAACTGGCCGAGGCGGCGACGCGCAAGCGCGGCCGGCCTGGCTCCTCTTCCTCCTCCTCCCCGCGCTCCGACAGCCGTGGCGGCGACCGTGGCCGTGGGTCCCGCGACCGTGGCCCTCGGCGCGATTCCGCGCCCCGCCCCGCCCGCGAGGAAGCCCCCCGCGCCGAGGCTGCCCCGCGCGAGGAAACCCCCCGTCCGCCCCGCCGGAGCGAAAACGATCGTGGCCGGCGCGACGAAAGCTCCCGCCCGCCGCGCGATGAAGCGCCCCGGATGCGCGACGAGCGCCCCCGCCGCGACGACCGCGGCGATCGTGGCCGCGACCGCGACGACATGGGCCCCGCCGTGCGTGGCTTCGGCGACAGCGTGCCGGCCTTCATGCTCATCCCCATCCCGCGCCCCAAGCGCGAGACGGCCGAGCGCGAAAACGGCACCGAAGCCGCCGCCTGAGACCACAGGAGACCAGCCGGCGCGAGAATATCGGCGCGCGGGCTCGTCCACCCTGCACAAGTCCGGCCACGGCGTGTACACCGTGGCGGATGCGCGGACACCCGGCCCCTGCGCGACCGGTGCCTCACCGGTCCTTGCGCCGCTGCCCCGGCCGGGCCGCCACGGAAGGAAGAAGCCATGAACGTCGTCACCTCGCCCGGCAAGACCAAGCTCGCCCCCTTCACCTGGGAGGACGCCTTCCTCCTCGAGGAGCAGCTGACGGAAGACGAGCGCATGATCCGCGACGCGGCGCGCGCCTTCTGCCAGGACCGGCTGATGCCCGGCGTGCTGATGGCGAACCGGCACGAGACCTTCGACCGCTCCATCATGAACGCCTTCGGTGAGCAGGGCTTCCTGGGCGCGACGCTGGAGGGCTATGGCTGCGCCGGCGTCTCCTACGTCGCCTATGGCCTGATGGCGCGCGAGGTGGAGCGGGTGGACAGCGGCTATCGCTCCGCCTTCTCCGTGCAGTCCTCGCTCGTGATGTTCCCCATCCACGCCTATGGCAGCGAGGCGCAGAAGCAAAAATTCTTGCCCAAGCTGCGCACCGGCGAATGGGTGGGCTGCTTCGGCCTGACCGAACCCGATGCGGGCTCCGACCCCAACTCCATGCGCACGCGCGCGAAGCGCGTGGATGGCGGTTGGCTGGTGTCCGGGTCCAAGACCTGGATCACCAACTCGCCCATCTCGGATGTCTGCCTGGTCTGGGCCAAGGATGACGAGGGCACGCTCGGCGGCTTCCTGCTGGAACGCGGCATGAAGGGCCTGACCACGCCCAAGATCGAAGGCAAGTTCTCGCTGCGTCCCAGCATCACCGGCATGATCATGATGGACGAGGTCTTCGTCCCCGATGAGAACCGCCTGCCGGGCGCCCGTTCCTTCGCCGCGCCCTTCTCCTGCCTCAACCGCGCGCGCTACGGCATCGCCTGGGGCGTGCTGGGGGCCGCCGAGTTCTGCATGGCCGCCGCGCGCGACTACACGCTGAACCGCAAGATGTTCGGCCGCCCGCTGGCGCAGACGCAGCTGATCCAGAAGAAGCTGGCGGACATGGAGACCGAGATCACCCTCGGCCTGCAGGCCTGCCTGCGCGTCGGCCGCCTCTTCGACGAGGGCAAGGCGGCGCCGGAGATGATCAGCCTGATCAAGCGCAACAACTGCGGCAAGGCGCTCGACATCGCGCGCATGTCCCGCGACATGCACGGCGGCAACGGCATCGTGGACGAGTACCACGTGATCCGCCACGTCATGAACCTCGAGACGGTGAACACCTATGAGGGCACGCATGACGTGCATGCCCTGATCCTGGGGCGCGCCATCACGGGCCTCAACGCCTTCGGCTGATCTGATCCCCAACACGTCGCTTCGCGCCGTGCCGGGGGCCCCTCACCACCCCAACACGTCGCTTCGCGCCGTGCCGGGGGCCCCGGTTTGGCGCCGGTTCTCTGGGGTGGTTCCGCCTGGCGAGGCAAAGCTTCGCCAGGGCACCGGGGGGCGGAGGAGATCCCGGGCGTCCCTTGCGCCCGCCGCTTTGACCTGCCCTTTGGGCTTTTTCGCCCGGAGGGCGCCGTGACCGAGCTTTCCATCACCACCATGGGCGCCCAGGGCGACGGCATCGCGCCGCTGCCTGAGGGCGGCCATGCGTTCATCCCCTACACCCTGCCCGGCGAAAGGGTGGAGGCGCATCTCGGTGCGGCGCGCCAGGGTGTGGTGCCCGGCTTGGCCCTCTCCATCCTGTCCGCCAGCCCGGAGCGTGTCGCGGCCCCCTGCGTGCATTTCGGCCGCTGCGGCAGCTGCGCCGTGCAACACTGGGCTGATGCACCCTATGCCGCCTGGAAGCGCGGACGCCTCGTCGCCGCGTTGGAATCCGCGAGCTTCCTGGACCCGCTGGTGCATGACCTGGCGCGCACGCCCCCCGGCGCCCGCCGCCGCGCCGATCTGGGGTTGGAGCGGCTGGCCGATGGGCGCGTCACCATCGGCTTCCACACCCGCGGCAGCCATGAGCTGATCCCGCTGACCGAATGCCCGGTGCTGCAACCCGCCCTGGTGGCGCTGCTGCCGCCTCTGGCGGAGACGTTGCGCAGCCTCTCCGCGCTGAAGCGGCTGGGGGCCGTGGTGGTGAACATGCTGGACAGCGGGCCGGACCTGCTGCTGCGCACCGACGCGCCGCTGACCATGCCCGACCGGCAGCGCCTGGCCGCCTTCGCCGCCACCCACCGCATTCCGCGCATCGCCTGGTCCACCAAGGGCGCGAACGAGGTGGCGGCGCAGCATGACCCGGTGCGGCACCATCTCTCGGGCGTGGCCATCACGCCGCCGCCCGGCGCCTTCCTCCAGGCCAGCCGCGAGGGTGAGGCCGCCATCATCGCCGCCGTCCTGGCCGGGCTGCCGGCCAAGCTGTCCAAGCGGGCGCGGCTGCTGGATCTCTACGCCGGCATCGGCACGCTCTCCCTGCCGCTGCCCGCGCATGGGGTGGTGCAGGCCTATGAGGGCGATGGCGCGGCGGTCACGGCGCTGGCCGGCGCGCATCCGCGCGTCACGGCCACACGGCGCGACCTGGCGCGACAACCTCTTCTGCCCGCCGAGCTGAAATCCTATTCCGTGGTGGTGCTGGACCCGCCCTTCAATGGCGCGCCCGAGCAGGTGGCGCAGATCGCGCGCAGCGCGGTGCCGCATGTGATCTACGTCTCCTGCAACCCGGCCGCCCTGGCGCGGGACGGCGCCACCCTGCGCGCGGCCGGCTTCGCGCTGCGCGAGGCGACGCCGGTGGACCAGTTCCTGTGGTCGCCGCATCTGGAAAGCGTTGCGGTCTTCGCGCGGTAGCTTGCCAGGGACCGCCGGCGGCGGGATGTTGCGCCCATGCCCCGCATCCTCACGCTCGCCGGCGCGCAGACCGGCCCCATCCAGCGCGCCGACAGCCGCCGGCACACGCTGGACCGCCTCATCGCCCTGCTCGAAGAGGCCGCCCGCCAGGGCGCGCAAATGGTCGTCTTCCCGGAACTGGCGCTGACCACCTTCTTCCCGCGCTGGTTCATCCCGAACACGCAAGAGCTCGACACCTGGTTCGAGCGCGCCATGCCCAACCCCAACTGCCAGGCCCTGTTCGACCGCGCGCGGGAGCTGCGGGTGGGTTTCTACCTCGGCTATGCGGAACTGACCGAGGACGGCCACCGCTTCAACACGGCCATCACCGTGGGCCCGGACGGCGAGATCCTGGGCAAGTACCGCAAGGTCCACCTGCCCGGCAGCGTGGAGCCCCGCGAGGGCAGCCGCTTCCAGCAGCTCGAAAAGCGCTATTTCGAATATGGCGACATGGGCTTCCCCGCCTTCCGCGGCCCCGCCGAATGGCACCGCCCCGTCATGGGCATGCTGATCTGCAATGACCGCCGCTGGCCCGAGGCCTGGCGCTGCTACGGCCTCCAGGGCGTGGAGCTGATGGTGATGGGCTACAATTCCGCGGCCTATGACCCCAATGGCGGCAGCACCGAGAACGAGGACATCCGCACCTTCCACTCCACCCTGGCCGCGCAGTCCAACGCCTACATGAACGCGACCTGGGCGGTGAGCGTGGCGAAGGCCGGCAATGAGGATGGCTCGGGGCTGATCGGCGGCTCGGTCATCGTGAACCCGGACGGCGTCGTGGTGGCCCAGGCGAAGACCCTGGGCGACGAGGTCGTCATGGCGGAATGCGACCTCGACGCCTGCCTCCAGGGCAAGGAGAAGATGTTCAACTTCGCCGCCCATCGCCGCCCGGAGCACTACCGGCGCATCGTGGAGCAGGTAGGCGCCGAACCCCCGGCCTGAAACGGCCCTCGGCGCCGCGGGGGGTCAATCCCGCGCGACGCCGAACTCCAGGTCCCGGTGGACCCAGACACTGAGCAGCAATCCGAAGCCAAGCATGGTGGTGAGCATGGCACTCCCGCCATGGCTGATCAGCGGCAGCGGCACGCCGCCAACAGGAATGCCGCCGGTCACCATGGCCACGTTCACGAAGACATAGAGGAACCAGTTGGCGCCCAGCCCCAGCGCCAGCAACCGCCCGAACTGGTGCTTGCAGCGCAGCGCCACCAGCACGCAGAAGGCCACCACCAGCAGCAGCAGAGCCAGCGTCACCAAGGCGCCCACCAGGCCGAATTCCTCGGCGATCATGGTGAAGATGAAGTCGGTTTCCTTCTCGGGCAGGAAGTTCAGGTGGCCCTGCGTGCCTTGCAGGAAGCCCTTGCCCCAGATGCCGCCCGAACCCAGCGCGATCTTGGACTGGATGATGTTGTAGCCCGCCCCCAACGGGTCGCTCTCCGGGTCGAGGAAGGTGGTGATGCGCGCGCGCTGATAGTCGCGCAGATTGGCGTAGAGGATGGGTGCGGCGGCCGCCATCAGCCCCAGCACGCCGGCGAATTTCCACCAGCGCACGCCCGCCGCCCAGAACATCACGCCGCCCAATGCCAGCACGATCAACGAGGTGCCGAGATTGGGCTGCTTGAAGATCAGCGCGACCGGGACCAGCACCAGCAGCAACGGCGGCAGCAGGAAGAAGGGGTTGCCCATGCGCTCCCAGCTCGCCCGGTGGAAATAGGCGGCCAGCATCAGCACCAGCATGATCTTCATCAGCTCGGAGGGCTGCAATTGCAGCGGGCCGATCGCGATCCAGCGCTGCGCCCCGCCCCCCACCTGTCCATGCAGCGCCACCAGCACCAGCAGCCCCAGCGCCGCCGCATAGCCGAGCCAGGCCAGCCGCGCGAAGAGCCGCACATCCACCAGCGCAAGGCAGAGCACCATCACCAGGCAGAAGCCGAAGCGCAGCCCGTGGCGGTTGGCGTAGAGATCGGGGTTGCCGCCACCCGCCGAATAGAGCGCCACATACCCCACCCCCGCCACGGCGCAGAGCAGCAGGACGAACAGCCAGGGAATCCGCCAGAGCTTCTGGAACACACCCACGCCACGGTCGCGCGTGAGAAGCCGGCGCTCGAAGACCGCGCTCATGGCTCGCGCCTCTGCGCCACGCGGGGCGGGATGGGCTGGCGGAAGCGGCTGAAGGTCTCGACCAGCACATCGCGCGCCAAGGGGGCCGCGGTGCCGGAGCCGGAGGTGCCGTGCTCCACCACCACGCTGACCGCATAGCGCGGGTTGTCATGCGGCGCGTAGCCGACGAAGAGCGCGTGCGGGCGCCATTCGCGCGGCACGTTCTGGACGTTGAAGCCGCGCTCCCGCTGCTCACGCGTGACGCGACGGACCTGGGTGGTGCCGGTCTTGCCCGACATCTGGCCGAAGCCCTGCATGTTGCGGGAGGCATAGGCGGTGCCGCCCTGCTCATTCATCACGGACCACATGGCGTCGCGCATCAGGCGCAAATTGCGGTCCTGGATGCCGAGGCTGGGCCAATCCTCCGGCCGGCGCCCGAGGATGGGCCGCCCCCCCACAGCGCGCGTCAGGTGCGGCTGGATGGCCCGTCCGGAGGCGAGACGCGCCGTCATCACGGCCAGCGACAGCGGCGTGAGCTGATAAAAACCCTGGCCGATGCCGTGCACCACCGTATCGCCCACCGACCACGGGCGGCCGCGTGCCTCCTGCCAGGCGCGGCTGGGCACGACGCCCGGCCGCGCGCCTGGCAGCTCGATGTCCAGGTCCACCCCCATGCCGAAGCGCCGCGCCATGGCCGTGATGCGGTCCATGCCGATGCGCCGCGCGATCTCGTAGTAATAGACGTCGCAGGAGACCTTGAGCGAGGTCCGCAAATCCACGCCCCCGTGGCCATTGCGGTTCCAGCAATGGAAGCGCGTGTTGCCGAGGTCGAGATGGCCCGGGCAATGGATGCGCTCGCCCGGCGTCACCAGCCGCGCCTCGAGCGCCGCCAGCGCCACCATCATCTTGAAGGTGGAGCCCGGCGCGTAGAGCCCGTTCGTCGTCTTGTTGATGAGCGGCGTGGAGCGGCCCGAGGTCCATTGCCGCCACTGTGCGGCCGAGACGCCGGAGTTGAAGATGTTGGGATCGAAAGAGGGCTGGCTCGCCATGGCCAGCACCTCGCCATTGGTGGCGTCCAGCACGACGACCGAGGTGCCCTCCTCGATCTTGCCGCGCACGGCCTTCTGGAGTTCCACGTCAATGGTCAGCTCCACGTCGGAGCCAGGCACGCCCTCGCGCCGGTCCATCTCGCGGATGATGCGGCCGACGGCATTGACCTCGAGCTGCACGGCCCCCGCGCGGCCGCGCAGGGTGGTGTCGTGGAAGCGCTCCACCCCCGCGCGGCCCACGCGGATGCCGGGCAGTTGCAGCAGCGGGTCGCCATCCAGGTCGGCCTCGCTGGGGGGGGCCACATAGCCCACCACATGGGCCAGGTGCTCGGCCTCGGGGTAGATGCGGGTGGTGCCGACATCGATCACGATGCCGGGCAGATCGGGCGCGTTCACCTCGATGCGCGCCATCTCCTCCCATTCCAGGAATTCGCGCACGGTGACGGGCACGAAGCGGCGGCGGCGGCGCACGTCGCGGGTGATGCGCGCGCGGTCTGCCTCGGTCAGCGGCACGATGCGGCTGAAGGTTTCCAGCGTGGCGGCGACGTCGGTCGTGTGCTCGGCCACCAGCAGGGCGCGCCAGTTCAGCCGGTTGCCGGCCACCACCTCGCCATTGCGGTCGAAGATGCGGCCGCGGGGGGCGAGAGCAGCCGGGCGGAGCGGCGGTTCTCCTCGGCCAGGGTGGCGAAGCGCTCGCCCTGGTCCACCTGCAGCGTGTGCAGCCGCCAGCCGAGGAAGCCGAAGGCGCCGAGCTGCACGCCCCCCAGCAGCAGGGCGCGGCGGGTGAAGACGGTGCGGCGCAGCTCCTCCTCGCGCTTCACGCCGCGCATGGAGAAATTGGCGATGCCGCCCTTCTCGCGCCGCCGCAGGATGCGGGGCCATTTCATCGCAAGGCGTCCTCCGCCCGCTGCATGGCCATGTGCATGCGCGACAGCACGAAGGCCAGCGCCGGGTAGCCGCCCGCCATGATGCCGAATAGCGCGAGCCCCGGCACGAAGGGCGGCCGCTGCCAGCCCAGCAGCGCCTGGAACAGCCAGCCCAGCAGCACCGCGCCCGCCGCCACGGCGCAGAAGGCGAGCCAGCCCCAGAGGAAGGAGGCCCGCGCCAGCCATGTGCGCCCGCGCAGCGCCACCCCATGCACCAGCAGCAGGACCAGGACACCGCTGCCCAAGGGGGTGAAGCCCAGCAGGTCCTGCAACAGGCCCAGCGCGAAGACGATGGGCGGGGGCATGGCGCCGGGGCGGAACACCGTCCAGAAGAAGACGCTGGGCACCGCCACCGCCACCACGAGGCCCGGCACGCCCACGGGCACCGCGCCCATGACGAGCAGGAAGACGGTGAAGGCCGCGGGAAACACCGCCCGCGCGCCGGAATCGAGCTGACGCATCAGCCCCATGGGTGGCGCGGGGCGCCCCTTCCTGGCCATGGGCCTCAGCGCCGACCGCGTGGCTCGGGCCGGGCCACGGCCTCAGGGGGGAGGATGCCGGCCAGGCCGAAGTCGAAGAGGCGCAGCACGTCCAGCCGTTCGAGCTGGGCGAAGAGCTCCACCTCGGCGGCCCCACCCTCGGTGCGGCGCACCACGCCCACGGGCAGGCCCGCCGGGAAGGCGCCGGCCTCGGCCGAGGTCACCACCCGGTCGCCATCGCGGGGCTGCACGCCCTCGGGCCAATGCTGCAGGCGGGGGCGGGCGGTGTTGCCGCCCACCATCATGGCGCGCGCGCGGGAGCCCTCGATGATGACGGGCACGCGGCTGTTGATGTCGGTGGCCAGCAGGACGCGCGCCGAACGCGCGCCCACCTCCGTGACGCGCCCCACGAAGCCACGCTCATCCAGCGCCACCTGGCCCTTGCGGATATCGTGCTGGGGGCCGGTGGCCAGCAGCACGGCGCGGGCATAGGTGCCGCCGCCATCGGCCACCACGCGGGCGGTGCGGAATTGCGGCGTGGGGTCGGGAATCCAGGAGAGCTGTCGGCGCAGCAGGGCGTTCTCCGCCTCCAGCGCCAGGGCCGCGGCCTGCCAGCGGCGCAGCCGGTCATTTTCCTCGGTGAGGCGGGCATTCTCGCTGCGGAGATACCAGAGCGACTGGACCTCCTCGATGCCCTGGCGCACCGCCGTGACAGGCTCCTGCACGGCGGCCCAGATGGGGGTCAGGGCATCGGCCAGCACCATGCGGGCGCGTTCCACCAGCAGCGCGTCGGCGCGGCCCAGCAGCATGGTGCCGAAGGCGACGGCGATGAGCACCGGCAAGGAGAGCCGGGCCAGCGCCTGCCGCAAAGGGATGCTCAGACGGATCAAGTCCCCCCCGGGTTCCGCACATCACTCCACTTCAATACATCGAACTCAGCACCTGGCGAAGCCGCTTCAGTTCCTCCAGGGCGCGCCCCGTGCCCAGCGCCACGCAGGAGAGGGGTTCCTCTGCCACCACGACGGGCAGGCCTGTCGCATCGCGCAGCACTTCGTCCAGGCGGTAGAGCAGCGCGCCGCCCCCGGTCAGGACGATGCCCTTGTCCACGATGTCGGCGGCAAGTTCGGGCGGCGTGTTCTCCAGCGCCACCTTCACCGCGTCCACGATCTGGGTCACCGGCTCGTTCAGCGCCAGGGCGATCTCGCGCTGGGTCACGACCACCTCGCGCGGGACGCCGTTCATCAGGTCGCGGCCCTTGACCTCGGTCATGGGGCCGTCCTCGCCGTCCAGCGGGGGGGCGGCGGCGCCGATCTCCATCTTGATCCGCTCGGCCGAGCTTTCGCCCACCAGCAGGTTGAAGGTGCGGCGGATGTAGCTGATGACGGCCTCATCCATCTTGTCGCCGCCCACACGGACGCTGCGGGCATAGACGATGCCGCCCAGCGAGATGACCGCGACCTCGGTCGTGCCGCCACCGATGTCCACGACCATGGAGCCCGAGGGCTCGGTCACCGGCAGGCCGGCGCCGATGGCCGCCGCCATGGGCTCCTCGATCAGCAGCACCTTGCGGGCACCGGCGCTCTCGGCGCTTTCCTGGATGGCGCGGCGCTCCACCGCCGTGCTGCCCGAGGGCACGCAGACGATGATCATCGGCGAGGTGAAGCTGCGCCGGTTGTGCACCTTGCGGATGAAATGCTTGATCATTTCCTCCGCCACCTCGAAATCGGCGATGACGCCGTCGCGCAGGGGGCGGATGGCCGCGATGTTGCCCGGGGTGCGGCCCAGCATCTGCTTGGCTTCCTCGCCCACCGCCAGCACCTGCTTGCGGCCGCGATGGTCGGAGATCGCCACCACCGAGGGTTCATTCAGCACGATGCCCCGCCCCTTCACATAGACCAGCGTATTGGCCGTGCCGAGGTCGATGGCCATGTCGGCGGAGAGGAAGCCGAACAGGCGTGCAAACATGGGGTGCGACCTTCCTGGGGGAAACCGGGGGGAGGCGCGATGCCTAGCGGCTTGGCCCCGGCAGGGCAAGACGGGCCCAAGGGGCAGGGCGCGCCGGCGCCGTCAAGGCCGCGCCCGCAATCTCATCCGCCCCCCCCGGTGCCCTTGCGAGGCTTCGCCTCGCAAGGCGGAGCCAAGCTGGCAGGGCGGGCGCCAAACCGGGGCCCCGGCACGACGCGAGGCGGTGTGCCGGGAGTGTTGGGGCCCCCACGAAAGCGCCAAAGGCGATTTCGTGGGGCGCGCGCTATGCGCGCAACACCGCCGGCGGCTCCGTCCGCTCCCGCTTCACCAGCAGCTTGTTCAGCGCATGCACATAGGCACGGGCGGAGGCGACGATGGTGCAGGTGTCCGCCCCCTGCCCGTCCACCAGCTTGCCCTTCTCCTCGAAGCGCACGGTCACGCGCGCCTGGGCGTCGGTGCCGCCGGTGACGGACTGCACCGCATAGAGCTTCAGGTTCACCTCATGCGGGTAGGCCTGGCGCAGCGCGTTGAAGGTGGCGTCCACCGCGCCATCGCCGATGGCCATGCCGTCTCGCCGCTCGCCATCCACCTCCAGGGTGATGGTGGCCATGGGCTTGGTGCCCATGCCGGTGGAGACGTTCAGCCCCGTGAGGCGGATGGTCTCGTTGGCGCGGCCCACCTCGTCATCCACCAGGGCCGCGATGTCCTCGTCGTAGACGACCTTCTTGCGGTCGGCCAAGTCCTTGAAACGCTTGAAGGCGTCGTTCAGCTGGTTGTCGCCGATCTCATAGCCCAGGCTCTTCAGCCGGTCGCGGAAGGCGGCGCGGCCCGAATGCTTGCCCAGCACCAGGGAATTGGTGGTCCAGCCCACGGATTCGGGCGTCATGATCTCGTAGGTCGAGGCATCCTTCAGCACACCATCCTGATGGATACCGCTTTCATGCGCGAAGGCGTTGCGGCCCACGATGGCCTTGTTGGGCTGCACGTCGAAGCCCGTGGTGGCCGCCAGCAGCTTGGACACCTTCAGCAGCTTGGTGGTGACGATGCTGTTGGTGGTGGGAATGGCGTCCTGGCGCGTCCGCAGCGCCATCACGGCCTCCTCCAGGGACGCATTGCCCGCCCGTTCGCCGATGCCGTTGATGGTGCATTCCACCTGCCGCGCGCCCGCGCGGATGGCGGCCAGCGTATTGGCGACGGCCAGGCCCAGGTCATTGTGGTTGTGGGTGGAGAAGATCACCCCATCCGCACCGGGAACCTTCTCCCGCAACATGTTGAAAATGTGGAACATGTCCTCCGGCACGGCGTAGCCCACCGTGTCGGGGATGTTGATGGTGGTCGCTCCCGCCTTGATGGCGGCCTCCACGCAGCGGCACAGGAAGTCATGCTCGGTGCGGGTGCCGTCCTCGGCGGACCATTCCACGTCATCCGTGTGCTGGCGCGCGAGGGAGACGCTGGCCGTGACCAGTTCCAGCACCGCCTCCGGCTCCATCCGCAGCTTCACCCGCATGTGCAGGGGCGAGGTGGAGACGAAGGTGTGGATGCGGCGCCGCGCGGCGGGCTTGATGGCCTCGGCCGCGCGCAGGATGTCCGCCGGGGAGGTGCGGGCCAGGCCGCAGACCACCGGGCCATCCTTGGCGAAGCGCTTGGCGATGGCCTCGACGCTCTCGAAATCGCCCATGGAGGCGATGGGGAAGCCCGCTTCCATGACGTCCACGCCGAGATCGGCCAGGGCCTCGGCCATGCGCAGCTTCTCGTCCAGGTTCATGGAGAAGCCGGGCGATTGCTCGCCATCGCGCAGGGTCGTGTCGAAGATGATGATGCGGTCTTCGGCCAGGGTGCCGAAGGAGGGGTGGTTGATGGCCATGTGACGTCTCGCTTCGTTTCGTTCCGACATGCGGCATCTTCGCCGCCGGGGCTACCCCCTGAGCGACACCGGCGCACGGCCGGGCATCACGCTCAGGGGCGCGTAAGTCGAAGGAGAAGGAGCGAAAGGGCGCGCAGCGAAGCGCCGGCCTGGGGCCGGATGGTGGGCTTCGCGAAGGGCGTCGCAGCGCGCATGTGTGAAGGCTAGCCCGGGCGGGCGCGGGAAATCAAGCGCCCCGCGCCGTCCTGCTTCCGCCCCCGCGACGCGCGGGATAGCCTGCCGGAAAATCCGGAGGAAACCCATGCGTCGCACCCTTCTCGCGCTTGCCGCGCTGCTGCTGGCCGTGCCCGCGGCCGCGCAGGAATGGAACCCCGAGCGGCCGGTGCGCATCATCGTGCCCTTCCCGCCCGGCGGCGCCACCGACATCATCGCCCGCGTCTTCGCCGACCGGGCCAGCCGCGACCTGCCCCAGCGCTGGGTGGTGGAGAACCGCGCCGGCGCCAATGGCAATATCGGCATGGACCTGGCGGCACGCAGCGCGCCCGATGGCTACACGCTCGGCGCCTGCACCATCGGCAACTGCGCCATCAACGCCAGCATCTATGCGCGCATGCCCTATGACATCTCGCGCGACCTGGTGCCGGTCTTCTGGTCGGGCAGCGTGATGAACGTGCTGGTGGTGCGGCCCGACCATCCGGCGCAGGATTTTCCCCAATTCCTGGCCTGGGCGCGGCAGCAGGGCACGGCGGTGAACTTCTCCTCCTCCGGCTTCGGCAGCTCCAACCACCTGCTGCCGGAGCTGCTGAACTTCCGCCTCGGCCTGCAGCTGACCCACGTGCCCTTCCGGGGTGGCGCGCCGGGAATGCAGGCAGTGATGCAAGGCGCCACCCAGATGAAGTTCGAGAACGTCCCCACCCTGATCGGCGCCATCCGCGGCGGCCAGCTGCGCCCCCTGGTCGTCAGTGGGCGCGAGCGCGACCCGCAGCTGCCGGACGTGCCCACCCTGGCGGAGGTCGGCGTGGCGGATGCGGTGGTCGAGCCCTGGTTCGGCTACATGGCCCCGCGCGGCACGCCCCCGCATATCGTGGCGCGGCTGAACGCCCTGCTGAACGAGGCCAATGCGGACCCCGCCGTGCAGGAACGTCTCCGCACCCTGGGCGCCCGCCCCGAGGGCGGCCCGCCCGAGCGCTTCGCCGCCCATGTGCAGGGTGAGATCGCCCGCTGGCGCCAGGTGGTGGAGGCGAACCGGATCGAGCGCATCTCCGACTGAGGCGCCCGCCTCAGCCCGGCGGGTGCGTGGCCCACCAGTGGCGCGCGATGTCCTCGCGGCGCGCCACCCAAACATCGCCGCAGGCCACGACATGGTCGAGGAAGCGGGCCAGCGCGGCCGCGCGGCCCGGCCGCCCCACCAGGCGGCAATGCAGCCCCACGCTCATCATCCGCCCGCCCTCGGCGCGCAGCAGGTCGCAGGCATCGCGCAAATGGCGCTCGAACCCGTCCGGGTCGCCGAAGCCGGGGGGCACGGCGAACTTCATGTCGTTGTTGTCGAGCGTGTAGGGCAGCACCAGATGCGGCTTGCCCGCCACCTGCACGTAATGCGGCAGGTCGTCGTCATAGGCGTCGCTGTCGTAGAGGAAGCCGCCATGCTCGGCCACGAGACGGCGCGTGTTGGGCGACATGCGGCCCGTATACCAGCCCACCGGCCGGCGGCCGGTCAGGCGCTCGATCGTCTCGACGCAGCGGGCGATGTCGGCGCGCTCCTCGGCCTCGGGCATGTTGTGGTAGTCGATCCAGCGATAGGCGTGGCTGGCCACCTCATGGCCCTGCTCGGCGAAGGCGCGGGCGGCCGTCGGGTTGAGTTCCAGGGCGCGGCCCACGCCATAGACCGTCAGCTTCAGGCCGCGCGCCGCGAAAAGCCGCAGGATGCGCCAGACGCCGGCGCGCGCGCCGTAGTCGAACTGGCTCTCCACGCCGCGGTTGCGGGCGCCCAGCGTAGGGGCGCCACCGGGCACCTCATGCAGATAGGCCTCGCTGCCCGCATCGCCGTTCAGCACGGTATTCTCGCCCCCCTCCTCGTAATTCAGCACGAAGGAGAGGGCGAGGCGGGCACCTCCCGGCCATTTCGGGTCGGGCGGATTCGGGCCATAGCCCAGGAAGTCGCGCGGGGAGCCGGTGCCGTCGTCGAGGATCTGCGTCATACCCACAAGGATTTCCGGCCGGACTGGGCGCGGTCAAGCGGAATGGGCGCCGTGACAGCCCGCCCCGAAGCCGGCAAGACTGCGCGCCACCTTGTCCAGGAGAGATTCGATGGCCCATCTGAGGTTCGCCGGCACCGCCGCCCTGCTAGGCCTGCTGGCCGCCTGCGCCGAGCCGTCCAGCAACACGCGCTTCCCCGCACCCACCCTGTCGGGCCAAGCCGCGCCCGCTACGGCGGCCCCGGCGCCCGCCCCAGCCGCCACGCCGGCGCCCAACGCGCCGCATGGCAGCGAGCGCGCCTTCGTGGTGTTCTTCGAGGAATGGTTTGCGGCGCTCTCGGAACCCGCCCAGGCGGGGTTGAACCGGGTGGCCCAGATGGCCCTGGCTGAGCCGCGCGTGGGCGTGCTGGTGCTGGGCTACACCGGCCCGCGCGGCAGCGAGGAGGCCAATGCCCTGCTGGCCCGGCTGCGCGCCCGCCAGGTGGCGGATGCGCTGATCGAGAAGGGAATCGCGGCCTCGCGTATCCGCATCCTCTCGCGCGGGCCCATTCCGGGCTTCGAGAGCCTGGAGAGCCGGCGCGTGGAGGTGCGGATCGACGACGGGCGGCGGTGATCCACCGCCCGCGCCTTGCCTAGTACCCGGCGGAGAAATCCACGAGGTTGATCAGCGGGCGCCCCTCGCGCGCCCGCTGCAAATTCTCCACCACCTGCGGTGCGGCGCTCGACGGAATGGTGATGCTGGCCGCGTGCGGCCAGACCAGCACCTTGGGGTGGGTCCAGAAGCGATGATCGGCCGGCAGGGGCTCGGGCTCGAAGACGTCGAGCGCGGCGCCGGCGATATGGCCGGAATCAAGTGCCGCCAGCAGGTCGTCCGCCACCACATGCCCGCCGCGCGCGGCGTTGATGAGGAAGGCGCCCTTGGGCAGCAGGGCCAGCGTGCGGGCGTTGATCACGCCGCGCGTGTCCGGCGTCAGCGGCAGCAGGCAGACCAGGATGTCGGTCTTGGCCAGCATGGCGTCCAGGCCCGCCGCGCCGTGGAAGGTTTCCACACCGTCCAGGCTGCGCGGGTTGCGCGTCCAGCCCATCACCGGGAATTCCAGCATGCGGAGGAGGCGCGCCGAGGCCCCGCCCAGCTCGCCCAGGCCCAGGATGCCGACGCGGCGCTTGTGCGTGTCGGGCGCGGGCAGTTCGTTCCACACGCGCGCGGCCTGCTGTTCGCGGTATTCCAGGTCCTGCCGGTGGAAGCGCAGCACGTTCAGCAGCACCCATTCGGCCATGCCCTGGGTGAGGCGCGTATCCTTCAGCCGCGCCACCGGAATGCCAGGCGGCGGCCCCGGCGGGCGCAGCAGGTGGTCCACGCCCGCGCCCATGGAGACGATCAGCTTCAGGTTCGGATAGCGCCGCAGCTCCGCCATGTCGTGCTGCGTCCAGCACACCGCGGCCTCGATGCCGGCGGGGTCGCCCACATCGGGAAAGAGGCGGATGTCGAGGCTGGGGTCCACGGCCAGCAGCGCGTCGCGCCAATCCTCCATGGTCGCGGCTTTGGTGGAGAGCAGGATGGCCATTCAGGACCCCTCATGGAAAGAGCGCACGTAGCCCCGCCAGTCATCACGCTTGCGGGCGAGGCGCTCTGTGCCATCGGGCATGCGCGCGAACAAGGTGATGGTGCCGCGCGCCCATTGCGCGTCGAAGTTGCGTGGGTCCGCCAGGACATGCGCCGTGGTGCGGTCCATCACCGCGTCGCGGATGGTGGGGCGCACGCGAAACCACCACCAGGCGCAGCCCGCCAGCAGCAGCAGGCCGCCCAGCCAGCGATGGATCACCACCGCCGCCGCGAAGGAGGTGAGCAGGATGGCGGCCGCCGGCAGGATGTTCTCCGCGTGCGAATAGACCGGTGTGCCGGGCGTGTTCATCTTGCGGATGAGCACGCCGAGCGTGACCTTCTTCTCATCGAGAAGCCGGCGGAGTTCCTGGAGTTCCCGCCCCTCCCAAGGGTGCGGGTCAGCCCCGGACATCGGCGGTGGGCTCGGCGCGAAGCTCGAAGGCCGCGGCCATCAGGGCGCGGGTGTAGGGCTGTTGCGGGTTCTGGGTGAGCGCCTCGGCCTCGCCCATCTCCACGATCTTGCCGTTCCGCATCACGATGATGCGGTGCGCCATGGCGCGCACCACGCGCAAATCATGGCTGATGAACAGGTAGGCCAGGCGGTGCTTCGCCTGCAGCCCGCGCAGCAGCTCCACCACCTGCGCCTGCACGCTGACGTCGAGCGCGCTGGTCGGTTCGTCCAGCACCAGCAGCCGCGGCTTCAGCACCAGCGCGCGCGCGATGGCGATGCGCTGGCGCTGGCCGCCGCTGAATTCGTGCGGGTAGCGTTCGGCGCTGGCGGGGTCGAGGCCCACCTCCTCCAGCGCGGCCGCCACGCGGGACGCGCGTTCGGCGGCGGTCATGCCAGGTTCATGGACGGAAAGCCCCTCGCCCACGATCTCGGCGGCACTCATGCGCGGCGAGAGCGAGCCATAGGGGTCCTGGAAGACGATCTGCATGCGCGCGCGCAGCGGCCGCAACTCCCCGCGCGAGAGGTTCTGGATCTCGCGGCCCTGGAAGCGGATCACGCCCTGGCTTGTCTCCAGCCGCAGCAGCGCGAGACCGAGCGTGGTCTTGCCCGAGCCGCTCTCGCCCACCAGGCCCAGCGTCTCGCCCTCGCGCACGGCCATGTCCACACCGTCCACCGCCTTCACATGGGCCACGGTGCGGCGCAGGAAGCCGCGCCTGATGGGGAAGTGGACGCGCACATCCTCGCCGCGCAGGATTTCCGCGGCGCCCTCCGCCACGGGGGCAGGCCGGCCGCGCGGTTCGGTGGCCAGCAGCATCTGCGTGTAGGGGTGCCGCGGATTGGCGAAGACCTCGGCCACCGGGCCCTGCTCCACCACGCGGCCATCCTTCATGACCACCACGCGGTCGGCGTGGCGCTTCACGATGGTGAGGTCATGCGTGATGAGCAGCAGGGCCATCCGCATCTCGCGCTTCAGCCGAGCCAGCAGTTCCAGGATCTGCGCCTGGATCGTGACGTCGAGCGCGGTGGTGGGTTCGTCCGCGATCAGCAGCCGCGGATCGTTGGCCAGCGCCGCCGCGATCATCACGCGCTGCCGCTGCCCGCCCGAGAGCTGGTGCGGATAGGCGGCGAGGCGTTCCTCCACCTGCGGCAGCCCGGCGCGCTGGAGCTTCGCGATGACCTCCGCCCGCAGGGCGTCGCCGCGCAGAGGGCGATGGAGCGTGATGGCCTCGCTCACCTGCCGGCCGATGCTGTGCAGCGGGTTGAGCGAGGTCATGGGCTCCTGGAACACCATGCCGGCCACGCCGCCGCGCAGCCGCTGCATCTGGGCTTCCGTGGCGGCCGTCACATCGGTGCCATCCAACGTGATGCGGCCCTCGGGGTTGGAGCCGGTGGCGGCCAGCAGCCGCAGGATGGACAGCGCCGTGACCGACTTGCCGCTGCCGGATTCGCCCACGATGGCCAGCGTCTCGCCCGCATGCAGGGTGAAGGAGACGCCCTCCACCACCCGCTTGCCACGAAAGGCGACGGAGAGGTTTTCGACGGAGAGCAGGGGGCCGTCGGTCATCGTCGTCGCGCTCATCTTCCGCCACCCGGCAGTTTGCGCGGATCGAAGGCGTCCCGCACCGCCTCGCCGATGAAGATCAGCAGCGTCAGCACACCGCCCAGCACGAAAAAGCCCGTGAAGGCGAGCCATGGCGCCTGCAGATTGTTCTTCCCCTGTTGCAGCAATTCACCCAGCGAGGGCGAGCCGGGCGGCAGGCCGAAGCCCAGGAAGTCCAGGCTGGCCAGCACCGTGACGCTGCCGGAGAGGATGAAGGGCAGGAAGGTCAGCGTCGCCACCATCGCATTGGGCAGGATGTGCTGGAACATCAGCCGCCCGTCCGAAACGCCCAAGGCCCGCGCCGCGCGCACATAGTCGAGGTTCCTCCCGCGCAGGAATTCCGCGCGCACCACGCCCACCAGCCCCATCCAGGAAAACACCAGCAGGAAGATCAGCAGTGACCAGAAGGAAGGTTCGATCACGCTGGCCAGGATGATAAGCAGGAAAAGCTGCGGCATGCCCGACCAGATCTCGATGAAGCGTTGGAACAGCAGATCCGTCCAGCCGCCGTAATAGCCCTGCACCGCGCCGGCCGCGATGCCGATGATGGAGGCCGCGATGGTCAGCGTGAAGCCGAACAGCACCGAGATGCGAAAGCCGTAGATCACGCGGGCCATCACGTCGCGCGCCTGGTCGTCGGTGCCGAGCCAGTTGGACGCGCTGGGTGGCGAGGGCGCGGGCGTGGGCAGGTTCCGCACCAGCGTCGCGTGGCTGTAGGGGATGGGCGGCCAGATCACCCAGCCGCCGCGCTCGCGGATTTCGTCGGTCAGCACCGGGTCCTGCCAGTCGGCCGCGGTGGGGAAGCCGTCGGGGATGATGTCGCTTTCGGCGTATTCGACCAGGACGGGGAAGAAGTTGTTGCCCTCCATCCGCACGAAGAGCGGACGATCATTGGCGATGACCTCGGCGAAGAGCGTCACCACGAAGAGGATGCCGAAGATCCACAACGAGATCATGCCGCGCCGGTTCGCGCGGAAATTGGCCAGGCGGCGACGGGTGATGGGCGTCATGCGGCGGGGGTGAGGCGGAAGGAGAGTGCCACACGCGGCGCCGCGGCGAGCCCCGCCTGCATGGCGGCCGCATTGGCGAAGCGGCTGGGCAGGCGACGGGCCTCGGTGGTCAGCGTGATCTCGGCGGGTGCGAGCGGCCAGGGATCGAGCGTGGCGGTGAAGGGGCCGGTGCGCGTCATCTGCACGCCCGCGCAGTCGAAGCGCTCCTGCCCCCAGCAGAGGCCCAGCGCCACGGCATCGGCGAAGGCCACCTTCTGTTGCTGCGGCCGCACCTGTTCCTCGGTGACGCCGAGTTCCGCCATGATCTGCGCCGCCCAGGCGGGCGTGCGGGCCACATAGCCCTCCATGGCCGCGAGGCCGGCGGGCGTGGGCGCCATGCGGTTGTGCAGGATGTTCATGCCGTAGATGTGCCGCCCGTGCAGCAGCACCAGCAAGCCCACCCAGCCGCCCCAGTTGGCCAATGCGGCGCGCACGCCCGCCTCCCACATCGGCACATGCTCATCGCCCGCCAGCGCGTTGAACTGGCGCGGCAGGCCGGTCGCCTCGTCGAAGTCGGGCGCGGCCTCCCAGGGCATCCAGGGGCAGTCATGCTGGGCGGCGGCGAGGCACACGGCCTCGAAGGGTTCGGGCGGTTCGGCCAGCGCGCGAGCCAGTTGGCCGGAGAGGATGGCATGGGCGGGCTGCGGCGTGGCGATCACGCTGCCATCGGGCTGGGTCCAGAGGATCACGCGCTATCTCCTTGCCTCGAAGTCGATGCGCGGGTCCACCAGGGTGTAGGTGAAATCGCTCACGATCTGCAGGATCAGCCCCAGCAAAGTGAAGATGTAGAGGGTGCCGAACATCACGGGATAATCCCGCCGCAACGCCGCCTCGAATCCCAGCAGCCCGAGTCCATCCAGCGAGAAGATGATCTCCACCAGCAGCGCTCCCGTGAACAGGATGCCGATGAAGGCCGCCGGGAAGCCCGCGATGATGATGAGCATGGCGTTGCGGAACACATGCCCGTAGAGCACGCGCGATTCCGCGGCGCCCTTGGCGCGCGCGGTCAGCACGTATTGCTTGTTGATCTCCTCCAGGAAGGAGTTCTTGGTCAGCATGGTCAGCCCCGCGAAGCCGCCGATCACCAGGGTCAGCGTGGGCAGGAAGATGTGCCAGCCATAGTCCAGCGCCCGCTGCCAGAAGGGCCAGTCGCCAGCGCCCGGCGAGGCCAGGCCACGCAGCGGGAACCACTGGAAGAAGCTGCCGCCCGCGAAGAGCACCACCAGCATGACCGCGAACAGGAAGCCCGGGATCGCATAGCCCACCAGCACCACGCCCGAGGTCCAGAGGTCGAAGCGCGTCCCGTCCCGCACGGCCTTGCGGATGCCGAGCGGGATGGACACCAGGTAGATGATCAGCGTGGACCACAGCCCGAGCGAGATGGAGACCGGCAGCTTCTCGATCACCAGATCCCAGACCGCCCGGTCCTGGAAGAGCGACCGCCCCAGATCGAAGCGCAGATAGCCCGCCAGCATGGTGAAGAAGCGCTCATGCGCGGGCTTGTCGAAGCCGAAGGCGCGCTCGATCTCGGCCACCACCGCGGGGTCCAGGCCGCGGGCGCCGCGATAGGTGCCGACCGGCCCGCCCTCGCCGCCGCCGCCCGTGCCGAAGGCGCTGGGCTGGGCGGTGCGGACCTCGCCGCCGCCCTCGCCCGTCAGGCGGCCGAGGGTCTGCCCCTCGCCGCGCAGCTCGGCCAGCATCTGCTCCACGGGGCCGCCCGGGGCGAACTGCACCACGGCGAAGTTGATGAGGATGATGCCGAACAGCGTCGGCACCACCAGCAACAGGCGGCGAAGGAGATAGGCGCCCAACTCAGCCCCGCCGCGCGGCGGTCAGCGCGGCGTCGCGCGCCGGGTCTATCCACCAGCTGTCGAAGCCGAGCCCGTAGCGCGGGTTGCGCTCCGGCCGGCCGAAGCGGTCCCAGAAGGCCACCCAGAAGCGGCGGTTGTGCCATTGCGGGATGACGAAGTGGTGGTGCAGCAGCACGCGGTCCAGCGCGCGGGTGCGGTGGATCAGTTCCTCGCGGTCGGGCGCGTTGATCAGCAGTTCGACCAGCTCGTCCACCACGGGGTCGCAGATGCCAGCCACGTTCTGGCTGCCATTCTCGCGCGCCTTCTCGCAGGTCCAGTAGTCGCGCTGCTCATTGCCGGGGCTGAGGCTCTGACCCATCACGTCCACGGTCATGTCGAAGTCGAAGGCGTCGGTGCGGACCTGGTATTGCGCGGGGTCCACGGTGCGGACCCGCGCCTCGATGCCCAGGCGCTGCAGCCATTGCACATAGGGCAGGGCCACGCGCTCGAAGCTCGCGCCGTTCAACAGGATCTCGAAGCTGAAGGGCTGGCCCTGCGGGTTGACCATGCGGCGGTTCCGCACCTCCCACCCCGCCTCACGCATCAGGGTCAGCGCGCGGCGCAGCCCGTCGCGGTTGTTGCCGCTGCCATCGGTGACGGGCAGGCGGAATTCCGTGGTGAAGACGCTCTCGGGCACGCGGCCGCGGTAGCGTTCCAGGATTTCCAGCTCGCGCCCCTCGGGCAGGCCGGAGGAGGCGAGTTCGGAATTGGAGAAGAAGCTGGTGGTCCGCGCGTAGAGCCCGTTGAAGATGTTGGCGTTCAGCCATTCATAGTCGAACACGGTCATCAGCGCCTCGCGCACCCGCGCATCCTGAAAGAGCGGGCGGCGGAGGTTCATCACGAAGGCCTGCATGCCGGTGGGCAGCTCGTGCCGGATTTCGTCGCGGATCACGAGGCCGCGGCGCATGGCCGGGAAGTCGTAGCCCGTGGCCCAGTTGCGCGCGATGTTCTCGGTGCGGAAATCGATCTGCCCGGCCTTGAAGGCCTCGAAGGCCACGGTGGCGTCGCGGAAGTATTCATAGCGCATCACGTCGAAATTCTCGGTGCCGCGCTTTGTGTTGAGGTTGGCCGCCCAGGCATCGGGCACGCGCGCATAGGTGATGCTGCGGCCGGAATCGAAGCTCTCCACCCGATAGCTGCCGGAGCCGAGCGGGGCTTCCTGCAAGGGCCGCGCGAAGTCGCGCCCCTCCCAGAAATGCTTCGGCAGGACGTAGAGCTGGCCCAGAATGAGCGCCAGCTCCCGGTTCTCATTGCTGCGGAAGCGGAAGGTGACGCGGCGCGGGCCCTCGGCCACCGCCTCCGCCACATCGCCCCAATAGGAGCGAAAGAAGGGCCTTCCCTGGGCGCGCAGCGTCTGGAAGCTGAACACGACATCCTCGGCCGTGATGGGGCGGCCATCATGCCAGCGCGCCCCCTCGCGCAGCTCGAAGGAGACGCCCATTCGGTCCGCCGGGATTTCAATGGTCTCGGCCAGGTGCGCGTATTCGGTGCTGGCCTCGTCCGAGGAGGTGGCGAGGAGCTGGTCGTAGATGTTGATCAGCCCCACCGCCGGCGTGCCGCGCAGGATGAAGGGGTTCAGGCTGTCGAAGCTGCCCAGCGCCGTCAGCGTCACCTGCCCGCCCTTGGGCGCATCCGGGTTCACCCAGGGCCAATGCGGGAAATCCGCCGGCAAAGCGGGTTCGCCCAGCAGCGAGAGAGCATGGGTGCGGATGGGCCCCTGCTGGGCCATCGCCCGCCCGGAGAAGGCGACGAGGCCAAAGCCGGCGGCGAAGAGGTCACGGCGCTTCATGCCCACAGGATGGGGGTGCGCGAGGCGCAGGACAACCGCCCGTTCGCGCCCCGGATACCGGCGCCGCCCGATCCGCGCTAAATGGCCCTCATGCTGGCACTCACCATGGGCGAACCGGCCGGGATCGGCCCCGAAATCACCGCCCGCGCCTGGGCGGCGCTGCGGCAAGGCGGGCCGGAATTCCTCTTCCTGGGCGATGCCGACCTGATCCGGGGTGTCCCGGTGGCGCGCGTGGACAGCCCCGAATCGGCGCGTGCGGCCTTTCCCCAGGCCTTGCCCGTGCTGCACCGCCCCCTGCCCGTCCCCGCCACGCCGGGCCAGCCGCAGGCCGCGACCGCGCCCGCCGTGCTGGCCGCGATCGAGGAAGCGGTGGCGCTGGCGCGCGCGGGCCGGGTCGGCGGCGTGGTCACCAACCCCATCCAGAAATCCGTGCTGACGGCGGCCGGCTTCCCACATCCCGGCCACACCGAGTTCCTGGGCGAATTGGCCGGCACCGGCGTGCCCCCCGTCATGATGCTGGCCTGCCCACAGCTGCGCGTGGTGCCGGTGACGGTGCACGAGCCACTCGCACGCGCCATCGCGCGCCTCACCCCCGAACTCATCGTGGAACATGCCCGCATCGCCCATGCCGGGCTGCGGCGGGATTTCGGGATCGCATCCCCCCGCCTCGCCGTCGCGGGGCTCAACCCCCATGCGGGCGAGGCCGGCACGCTCGGCCATGAGGACCAGGCCATCGTGGCCCCCGCCGTCGCCATGCTCCGCGCCGAGGGCATCGAGGCCACCGGGCCCCACCCCCCGACACCCTGTTCACCGCCAAGTCCCGCCCCCTCTATGACGCGGCGATCTGCCTCTACCACGACCAGGCGCTGATCCCGATCAAGACGCTGGACATGGACGGGGGGGTGAATGTGACGCTCGGGCTTTCCATCATCCGCACCAGCCCGGACCATGGCACCGCGCTCGACATCGCCGGGCGCGGGATCGCCAGCCCGGACAGCCTGATCGCCGCCATCCGCCTCGCCGCGCAACTCGCCCACCACCGCAGGACCCACGCCGCATGAGGCTTTCCGTCAACATCGACCATGTGGCCACGCTGCGGAATGCGCGGGGCGGCCATCTCCCCTGCCCGGTCGCGGCCGCGCAGCTCTGCGTGGCGGCCGGCGCCGACGGCATCACCTTTCATATGCGCGAGGACCGGCGGCACATCCGCGATCAGGATGTGCGCCGCCTGCACGCCGAGGTCACCACGCGCCTGAACTTCGAAATGGCCGCGACGCCCGAAATGGTGGCGCTGGCCGAGGAGTTGGCGGGCTCCGGCCAGGGCCTGGCCGCCTGCTGCTTCGTGCCGGAGAAGCGCGAGGAGCTGACCACCGAGGGCGGGCTCGACGTCACCCGCGCCGGCCCCTTCCTGGGCGAGGCCATCGCGCGCCTGGCCGCGAAGGGGGTGGAGGTGTCGCTCTTCGTGGAGCCCGACCCCGTGCAGATCGAGGCCGCGCGCGCCCTGGGCGCCCAGGCCGTCGAGCTGCACACCGGCACCTATGCCGATGCGGCGCCCGAGGCCCGCCCGGCCCTGGCCGCCCGGCTGGCGGAGGGCGCGCGGGTGGCGGCCGGCCTCGGGCTGCATTGCCATGCGGGGCATGGGCTCTCCTTCGAGACCATCACGCCCATCGCCGCCATCCCCGAGATCAGCGAGGTCTCGATCGGGCATTTCCTCATCGGCGCCGCGGTGTTCGAGGGGCTGCCTTCGGTCATCGCGCGCATGCGCGGGCTGATGCGGGCCGCAAGGGGCGCCTGAACCCGGCGACGCGCAAGGCGCCTCGCAAAATGCGAGGCCTCGCGCTTCGCAAGCGTGAAGGCCCTGACGTGGCGCCGCGGCACGGGCTTCTTCCCATCGCGGCACCGCCTCGGCATTTGGCGTTTAAGCCCCTGTTAATATTTGGATGTCTTGCTCCACCATGCGGGCCCGCTGTTGGAGTGTCTCTCCTGGCACAGGCCTTGCTGACCTGACGGGCAGATCGAACCGATCCGTGGAGACCGAAAATGGCCAATCCGAACAGCGACCTCGCGACCACCTACGTCCGCAAGAACCAGGAGGCGCCCGTGTCGCTCCGCAGCTATATCCTGCAGGGCGCGGTGTGGCTCACCGTGATGCTCGGCCTGTTCTTCACCGCCGGGCTGCGTTTCTGAGACGCCACTCAGCGTCCCTGAAGGCGCCACGGGCTCGAACCCCATGGCGCCTTGACCGGACCTTCAGGCCTTGCGGGTGAGGGTCGGAATTTCCTCGCGCAGGCGGAAGCGCAGCGCGGACCAGATGTGATCGAGGGCCACCTGCGTCACCGGCAGCAGCCCGGCCTGGGTCAGCGGTTCCCAGCCATGGTCACGGTCGAGGTCGGACCGCACCGGCCCCGTCTTCTTGGGGTAGGCGAACCACAGACGCCCACCGACCCCGTAAAGGTCCAGCGCCCGCGCCGCGACCCGCGCCAGGGTGGCACGGTCGCTCGCGAAGGCGAGGATCAACTCAGGCTCGGACGCATTGGTGGCCGGCAGGCCGTGCTTGAAGCCGGCGGGCGGGTCAATGACGGCGCAGACCATCCCGGGCTTGAATCCGAGCTTCCGAGGGATCGGAGCTTCTAGGGCAGTGTCAATCAACGTCACCCCGGCGGCCAGGCCACCGGCCCCAATAAAAAACGTCGCGCGGATGATGACCGGAACTCCGAACGACCCTGGACCCAGGGTGCGATGACGGAATCACACGGCCTCTCGACCTCCGAAGGCGCACGCGCCGCCGCGGAGGTCGCGGCCACTTCTTGCCCGCGGGGCGATGGGGTCGCGGGGAAGCCGGGGCCAGGGCCCTCTTTCCGCCGTTTCTCCTCCCGGAGCCTTCAAGGCCCACCGGTCATGACCGCGCCAAGCGCAAGTCAGGTGGACCGGCCAAACCGAAGGTCGTCGAACGCCGATGGCAAACAAGTGACAGCCCTGGGGACATACCCCCGTATGGGTGTCCGGATCAATTCTGGAACTGCACGCGTGCCACCCGCTGCACGCAGGTGACGGTTGCGCCACGCGACGGGGAAGCCGCGCGAAGGCGCTCGCGCCAGGGTGGCGCAAAGCATGTCCGTTTCTGACGCTATACAGAATCGCCGGGGCGGCGGAAATCCAGGCTTCGCGCGGCGACGCCAACCGTTGCTTCTTCGTATCTTCCACTTCGGCGGGGTTCGGTTGGATTGACGCCGCAACGCCTGGACGCCTACAAGACCGGCCGAGGACGCAAAGCTGGAGCGAAGGCGATGACGCCGCGCGATAACACAGGCCGCATCCCTGCGATGGCGGTCCGCAACCGGGAATTGGCGGCATGAAGGACCCCCGCGAGGCCGGCATGGTCGGCCGGCGCACCGACGGCACGCTGATCCGCCGTCCACTGTCGCCGCATCTGCAAGTCTATGACATGATGCAGATGACGAGCGCGCTTTCCATCATGCACCGCGCCACGGGCGCCGCATGGTCGGTGGGCACCGTGCTGCTGGTCTGGTGGCTGGTGGCCGCCGCGGCCGGGCCCGAGGCCTTCGCCCGGGTGGAATGGTTTCTCTCTTCCATCCTCGGCATGCTGGTGCTGTTCGGCCTGACGGCCGCGGCCTGGTATCACACGCTGGCCGGCATCCGGCATTTGGCCTGGGATGCGGGGCATGGCTTCGAACTGGCGCAGGCCTATCGCAGCGGCCGCATGGTGCTGGTCGGCACCGCCGTTCTGACGGTGCTGACCTGGGTTCTCGTCTTCGTGTTTCGGGGTTGAAGATGGCCGTCAAGGATAGCGTGAGCCAAAGCGCCCTTCGCACCCCGCTCGGCCGCGTGCGCGGCCTGGGCTCGGCCCGTGGCGGCACCCATCACTGGTGGATGCAGCGCGTCACATCCATCGCCCTGCTGCCGCTGACCCTCTGGTTCGTGTTCAGCGCGGTGGGGCTGGCCGGCGCGGGCTATGCCGAGACGCGCGCCTTCATCGGCGCCCCCCTCAACGCGGTGCTGCTGCTGGCATTGATCGGCCTGACCTTTCACCACATGGCGTCCGGCCTGCAGGTGGTGGTCGAGGACTACACGCGCGGCGAATTCGCGCGGATGGCCACGATTTTGGTCATCAAGGGCGTGTGCCTGCTGATGGCGCTGGCCTCGGCGTTGGCGGTGCTGCGGATCGCCCTCGGTTCGTAGCGATCGCGTAACGGGATTGGCGACCCCTTCCGGGCCGCCCAAAACAGGTTGGGGTGGTGGCGCGGCGTCTCGCGCCCCGCAAAGGATGGATCGGGAACGATGAACGCGATCAGCAAGCCGTCTTCAGGGGCCTATCGTGTGGTGGACCACACCTATGACGTGGTGGTGGTCGGCGCCGGTGGCGCGGGGCTGCGCGCCACCTTCGGCATGGGCGCCTCGGGCCTGAAAACCGCCTGCATCACCAAGGTCTTTCCCACGCGCAGCCACACCGTGGCGGCGCAGGGCGGCGTGGGTGCCGCGCTCGGCAACATGGGCGAGGATGACTGGCGCTGGCACATGTACGACACCGTGAAGGGGTCGGACTGGCTGGGTGACCAGGACGCCATCGAATATATGTGCCGCGAGGCGGTGCCGGCCATCATCGAGCTGGAGCACTATGGCGTGCCCTTCAGCCGCACCGAGGATGGCCGCATCTACCAGCGCCCCTTCGGCGGCCACATGAAGGAATACGGCAAGGAGCCCGCGATGCGCGCCTGCGCCGCGGCCGACCGCACGGGCCATGCTATCCTGCACACGCTCTACCAGCAGTCGCTCAAGCATGGCTGCGAGTTCTTCGTGGAGTACTTCGCCCTCGACCTCATCATGGATGATGAGGGCGTGTGCCGCGGCGTGATCGCGTGGAACCTGGAAGACGGCTCCATGCACCGCTTCCGGGCGCAGAAGGTGGTGCTCGCCACCGGCGGCTATGGCCGCGCCTGGTTCTCCGCCACCTCCGCCCACACCTGCACCGGCGATGGCGGCGGCATGGTTTTGCGCGCCGGCCTGCCCCTGCAGGACCAGGAATTCGTGCAGTTCCACCCGACCGGCATCTATGGCGCGGGCTGCCTCGTGACCGAGGGCGCCCGCGGCGAGGGCGGATACCTCACCAACTCCGAGGGCGAGCGCTTCATGGAGCGCTACGCCCCCACCGCCAAGGACTTGGCTTCGCGCGACGTCGTCTCCCGCGCCATGTCGCTGGAAATCCGCGAGGGGCGGGGCTGCGGCCCGCTCAAGGACCACATCATGCTCCACCTGGAGCATCTCGGCGCCGACATCCTGCATGAGCGCCTGCCGGGCATTTCCGAGACGGCCCGCATCTTCGCCGGCGTGGACGTGACGAAGGAGCCGATCCCGATGCTCCCGACCGTCCACTACAACATGGGCGGCATCCCGACCAACATCCACACCGAGGTGCTGCGCCCCACCCGCGAGGACGAGGACGCCATCGTCCCCGGCCTGATGGCGGTGGGCGAGGCGGCCTGCGTCTCGGTGCATGGTGCGAACCGCCTGGGCACCAACTCCCTGCTCGACCTGGTGGTGTTCGGCCGTGCGGCCGCCCATCGTGCCTCCGAGACGGTGAAGCCCGGCGCCAGCCAGCCGCCTTTGCCGCCGCGTGCCGGCGAGGGCAGCCTCGACCGCTTCGACCGCATCCGCCATGCCAAGGGCAGCACCGGCACGGCCGAGCTGCGCCTCGAGATGCAGCGCACCATGCAGGCCCATGCGGCCGTGTTCCGCAATTCGGAGCTGCTGCGCGAGGGCGTGGACAAGATGAAGAAGGTCCACACCGGCTTCAGCGACCTGCGCGTGAACGACCGCAGCCTCGTCTGGAACACCGATCTGGTGGAAGCGCTGGAGCTGGACAACCTGGTCGGCAACGCGATGACCACCATCGTCAGCGCCGAGGCCCGCAAGGAAAGCCGCGGCGCGCACGCCCAGGAGGATTTCCCGGACCGTGACGACGACAACTGGATGAAGCACACGCTCGCCTCGATGAACGAGAAGGGCGAGGTGAGCCTCGACTATCGCGGCGTGAAGATGCGCACCCTCACCAACGAGGTGCAGGTGTTCCCCCCAAGGCCCGCGTCTACTAAGGACCCCAGATCATGGCCACCTTCACCCTGCCCAAGAACTCGACCATCCAGGGGGGCAAGACCTTCAAGGCCGAGCCGGGCGCGACCAACGTCAAGGCCTTCAAGATCTACCGCTGGGATCCGGATGACGGGGCCAACCCGCGCACGGACACCTTTGAGCTCGATCTCGACAAGTGCGGCCCGATGGTCCTGGACGCGCTCATCAAGATCAAGAACGAGGTGGACAGCACGCTGACCTTCCGGCGGTCCTGCCGCGAGGGTATCTGCGGCTCCTGCTCGATGAACATCGACGGGCTGAACACCCTGGCCTGCCTCAAGCCCATCGACGAGGTGAAGGGCGATGTCCGCATCACCCCCCTGCCCCACCTCCCCGTGGTCAAGGACCTGGTGCCGGACCTGACGCAGCTCTACGCGCAGTATCGCAGCGTCGAACCCTGGCTGAAGGCCTCCACCCCGCCCCCGCCGGATGAGGAGCGCCGCCAGTCCAAGGAGGAGCGCGCCAAGATGGACGGGATGTGGGAGTGCATCCTGTGCTTCTGCTGCTCCACCGCCTGCCCCTCCTACTGGTGGAATGGCGACCGCTTCCTGGGTCCGGCCATCCTTCTCGCCGCCTATCGCTGGATCAGCGACAGCCGCGACGAGGCGACGGGCGAGCGCCTGGACAACCTCGAAGACCCGTTCCGCCTCTACCGCTGCCACACCATCATGAACTGCACCCGGACCTGCCCGAAGGGGCTGAACCCGGCCGAGGCGATCGGCAAGATCAAGCAGTTGATGGTGGAGCGCCAGGGCTGAGGTAAGGGCTTGCCCGACTCCGGTCGGGCGCCACATTCAGGAGGGATGGTGCACCTCCTGAAACTCTCGGTCGGCGTGCGGGACGTGGCGCATCTGCGCGCCATCCAGGCCCTGCGCGCCACCGCCGCCCCGCCGCTGCGCCACCAGACGCGCATGGCGCCCAAGCGCCGCGACGAGCTGCTCGACGGCGGCAGCATCTATTGGGTCATCGGCGGCTATATCCAGGTGCGGCAGCGCCTTCTCGACATCATCGAGGACCGGTGGGATGACGGCACCGCCTGCGCGGGGCTGGTGCTGCACCCGGAACTGATCCCCGTCGCCGCAAGGCCGATGAAGCCCTTCCAGGGCTGGCGCTACCTCGACGCCGAGGCCGCGCCCGCGGACATCACCGAGGCGGCCGCCATCTCCGATGACCTGCCGCCCGCCCTGAAGGCGGCGCTGCGCGAAGCCTGCCTGATCTGACGCGGCTGTAACCCCGCGCGCCGCTGGCGCGTTGCGTTCCCGCCAGTCCAGGAGGGGTGCATGCGCCGGTTCAAGTCAGGTCAGCGCCATGCTGGCTGAGCTTCCGATCGAGGATGTCATTCTCCAATTCGCCGTGGTGATCACCGCGGCGCTGGTGGTGCAGCTGCTCTTCGAACGCACGCGCGTTCCGGGCCTGATCGGGCTGATCCTCCTGGGCATGGCCATCGGGCCGGGTGGGGCGGGCGTGCTGCCGGAAGGGCCGGTGGTGGAGCTGTTTGGCTCCATCGGCCTGCTCTACATCATGTTCCTGGCCGGGGTGGAGATCGACCTCGACCTGGTGCGGGAACGCAAGCGGGAGGCGCTGGGCTTCGGAACGCTGGCCTTCGTGCTCTCCTTCGCGCCCGCCTTCGGCGCGGGGCTGGTCTTCGGCCTGGGGCTGCCGGGCGCGCTGCTGCTGGGCGCGGCCCTCGCCTCCCATACCCTGGTCGCCTACCCGATGATCAGCCGGATGGGGCTGGCGGGCCGCCGCCCCATCGTGGCCGCAACCGGCGGCACCCTGCTGACCGACACGCTCTCCCTGCTCGTGCTGGTCGCCGTCATCCGCATCGCGGGGGGCGAGGGCGGCTGGACCTGGCTGGTACCGGTCGCGGCGCTCGCCGCGCTGTCGGCTGCGGCCCTGCTGCTGATTCCGCGCCTGGCGCGGCTGATACTGGCGGCAGAGAAGCACACCGCGGCCGAAAAGGCGCTGTTCCTGCTGGCCGTCCTGCTGCTGCTGGCCGTGGCGGCGGAGGCGATCGGCACGGAGGACATCCTGGGCGCCTTCCTGGCCGGCCTCTGCCTGAACCGCGCCCTGCACCGGCGCGAGGAGCTGAAGGAAAACCTCGAATTCGTGGGCCGCATGCTCTTCGTCCCCTTCTTCTTCGTGGAGACGGGCATGCGGCTGCGGCTGGACGCGCTGGAGTCGGTCACGACCTGGCTCTTCGCCCTGGCGCTGGTCGCGGTGATCGTGCTGTCGAAATCCCTGGCGGCCGCAATCGCCGCGCGTCTCTTCGGCTACTCGCGGATCGAGGGACTGGCCATGGCGAGCCTCTCCTTCCCGCAGGCGGCGGCCACGCTCGCCGTGGTCGTGATCGGCATGGAGATGGACCTGATCGACGCCGTCACCGCCGACGCCATCATCATCGTGATCTTCCTGACCTGCCTGTTCGGCCCGCTGCTGACCCGCTACGCGGCCCGCAAGATGGCGGGATGAGGGGCGGTCATCCCGCCCCCCCTTTTCATCACGCCGGCACCGGCAGCTTCATCCGCTCGGCGATCTGCACGGCGTTCAGCGCGGCGCCCTTCAGCAGTTGGTCGCCGCAGAGAAACAGGTCGAGGCCCCGGTCCCCGAACACGTCATTGGCACGGATGCGGCCGGCCTCCACATCATCGGCGCCGGTGGCCGTCAGAGGCATGGGGTAGAGCTTCGCGCCCACATCATCCATCAGCCGCACGCCCGGCGCCTTGGCCAGGACCGCGCGGGCGGCCTCGGGCGTCACGGGACGCTCGGTCTCGATGGTCACGGCCTCGGCATGGACGCGCATGGTCGGGATGCGGACGGCGGTGCAGGAGATCAGCAGCTCCGGCATGGCCATGATCTTCCGGCTTTCCCAGGCCACCTTCATCTCCTCCCGCGTGTAGCCATTGGGCTGGAAGCTGTCGATGTGCGGGATCACGTTGAAGGCGAGGGGGTGGGCGAAGACCTCGGCCTGGGCGGGCTGGCCCTCGACCAGCACGCGGCGGGTCTCCCGCTCCAGTTCCACCATCCCCTCCGCCCCGGCGCCCGAGGCCGCCTGGTAGGTGGAGACGATGACGCGCTTCAGCCCGAAGGCCTGGCGCAGCGGCTCCAGCGCCACCACCAGGATGGCCGTGGTGCAGTTGGGGTTGGCGATGAGGCGGTGGTCGCCGATGGCGTGGCCGTTCACCTCCGGCACCACCAGCGGCACATCGGCTTCCAGGCGCAGCGCGGAGGAATTGTCCACCACGGCCACGCCCTCGGCCGCGAGCGCGCGGGCATGCGCCTTGGCGAAATCGCCCGAGACGGCCAGCAGCGCGAGGTCCAGCTTGCGCGCGCGCTCCATCGAGAATTCCTCGATGGTCACGTCACCGAAGGGCGTTTTCTGCGTGGTGCCGGCGCTGCGCGCCGAGGCGAAGAGGCTCAGCTGCGTCACCGGAAAGCGGCGACGGGCCAGAACATCCACCAATTCCTTGCCGACGGCGCCGGTCGCGCCAATCACACCCACACGCATTGGTCAGGCTCCTTTCGAAGCCTGAGGGGTTACCGCGCGAAACCCGGCCCAACAAGGCCGGATTCGCGGCGGCAGACCCGCGCCGTCAGAATTCCCGGCGGGGCGGGCGGCGGTCGCGGGGCGGCGGGGCGGGGGCGGCCAAATCCGCCTCCAGCTCCTTGATCTTCGCCTTCACGCTGTCCCGCAGGGCGGGGGTGGCGTGGGGCTTCATGCCGGCCAGCACCTCGCGCAGTTCACGCAGCTGCTTCTCCTTCTCGGGGCGCGATCGGGAGATGGGCCGGTTGTCGCTGAGCTGGCCTTCGCGCGAACGCATGGTCAGACGCCCAGCATGAGGCGGCGCGGATCCTCGATGGCCTCCTTCACGCGGACCAGGAAGCTCACCGCCTCCTTCCCGTCCACGATCCGGTGGTCATAGGACAGGGCCAGGTACATCATGGGCCGCACCTCGACCTTGCCACCGACCGCCATGGGCCGGTCCTGGATCTTGTGCATGCCCAGGATGCCGGACTGCGGCGGGTTCAGGATGGGCGTGGACATCAGCGAGCCATAGATGCCGCCATTGGTGATGGTGAAGCTGCCGCCCGCCATCTCCTCCAGCTTCAGCTGGCCGTCGCGCACGCGCTTGCCGAAATCCGCGATGGTCTTCTCGATCTTGGCGAAGTCCATCTCATCGGCATTGCGCAGCACGGGCACCACGAGGCCCGAGGGCCCGCCCACCGCGATGCCCATATGAACGAAGTTCTTGTAGATGACCTCGTCGCCCTCGATCTCGGCGTTGACGGCGGGGAATTCCTTCAGCGCGGCCACGCAGGCCTTCACGAAGAAGGACATGAAGCCGAGCTTCACGCCGTGGCGCTTCTCGAAATGGTCCTTGTATTCGGCGCGCAGCGCCATGACCGCGCCCATGTCCACCTCGTTGAAGGTGGTCAGCATGGCGGCGGTGTTCTGCGCCTCCTTCAGGCGGCGGGCGATGGTGGCGCGCAGGCGCGTCATCTTCACCCGCTCCTCGCCGCCTTCCAGCTTGCGGGCGGGCTTGGCGGCGGCAGGGGCGGGCGCGCCGGCGCCGGCCGGGCGGCTCAGGAAGTCGAGCACATCACCCTTGGCGATGCGGCCATCCTTCGCGGAGCCCTGGCCGATCTGCGCCTGCGTCACATTGTTCTCGGCCATCAGCTTGGCGGCCGCGGGAAGGGGCGCGTGGCCGCCCGGGGCGGTGCCATGCGCCTCGGCCTGCTTCACCGAACCCCCGCCCGTGCCGACGGGCTTGGCGGCGGAGGTCGGCGCGGCGGCAGGGGCCGCGGCGGGCTTGGCCGCGGCGCCGGCGCCGACGGCGATGGAACCCAGCACGGCGCCCGGTTCCACCTCGGCGCCCTCCTGGGCGGTGATGGCCTCCAGCACGCCGGCGGCGGGGGCATTCACCTCCACCGTGACCTTGTCGGTCTCCAGTTCCACCAGCGGCTCATCCGCCGCCACGGCCTCGCCGGCCTGCTTCATCCAGCGCGCCACGGTGGCCGTGCTCACGCTTTCGCCCAGGGTGGGCACAACGATGTCCGTCGCCATTGGTCTCTGCCTTCTTTGCCCCTGATCTAGGGCATCGGGGGGCCGGGTGTCATCCGGCCCCATGCTTCAGTTTGTCGAAATCCGCGGTGTCAGACCGCCAATGCCGTGCGAACGAGCGTCTCCTGCTCGGCCGCGTGCACCTTCGCCAGGCCCGTGGCGGGGCTCGCCGCCCCGGTCCGGCCCACGAAGCGGGGGCGCTTCGCGGCGATGTCCAGCCCGGCCAGCACGCCCTCGATCCGCCGGTCCACGAAGGACCAGGCGCCCATGTTCTCGGGCTCCTCCTGGCACCACACCACCTCGGCATTGCGATAGGCGCCGATGGCGGAGGCCAGGCTGCGCTCCGGGAAGGGATAGACCTGTTCCAGCCGCACCAGGGCCACGTCGTCGCGGCCCTGCTCGCGCCGGGCTTCCAGCAGGTCGTAATAGACCTTGCCGGTGCAGAGCACGACGCGCTTCACCTTCTCCTCCGGGGCGATCGCGTCGGTCTCGGGGATGACGTAGCGGAAGGCGCTGCCGGGGCCGAACTCGGCCAGGCTACTGACGGCCAGCTTGTGCCGCAGCAGCGACTTCGGCGTCATCACCACCAGCGGCTTGCGGTAATTGGCCTTCAGCTGGCGGCGCAGCGCGTGGAAGTAGTTGGCGGGCGTGGTGAAGTTGCACACCCGCATGTTCCGCTCGGCGCAGAGCTGGAGGTAGCGCTCCAGCCGCGCGGAGGAATGCTCCGGCCCCTGCCCCTCATAGCCATGCGGCAGCAGCATCACGAGGCCGGACATGCGCAGCCACTTCGTCTCGCCGGAGGCGATGAACTGGTCGATGATGACCTGCGCGCCATTGGCGAAGTCACCGAACTGCGCCTCCCACAGCACCAGGGTGCGCGGGTCCGCCAGCGAATAGCCGTAGTCGAAGCCCAGCACGCCCGCCTCGGAGAGCAGGGAGTTGAAGGCCTCGAATTTGGGCTGCCCCTCGCGGATGTGGTTCAGCGGCGCGTATTCCTGCTGATTCGCCTGGTCCACCAGCACGCAATGGCGGTGGCTGAACGTGCCGCGCTGCACATCCTCGCCCGAAAGGCGCACCCGGTGCCCTTCCAGCAGCAGGGTGCCGAAGGCCAGCGCCTCGCCCGTCGCCCAGTCGAGGCCCTCGCCGCTCTCGATGGCCTGCTTCTTGGCTTCGAGCTGGCGGGCGATCTTGGGGTTGAGGTTGAAATCGCCGGGCACGCGGCACAGTGCGCCGCCCACCTCGCGCAGCGTGTCGAGGCCGACGGCGGTCTCGTGCAGCTGCTCGGTCTCGGCGCCCGAGGCCACGGGCTTGAGGCCGGCCCAATGCCCCTCCAGCCAGTCCGCCTTGTTGGGCTTGAAGCTGGCGGCGGCTTCGAAGGCCTTTTCCAGCTCGGCGTTGAAGGCGTCCTGGATGGACTTCGCCTCCTCGGCCGGGACGCTGCCCTCGGCGGCCAGGCGCTCGGCATAGAGCGTCCGTGTCGTCTTCATCTCGCGGATGCGCTTGTACATGCTGGGCTGGGTGAAGGCGGGCTCGTCGCTCTCATTGTGGCCGTGGCGGCGGTAGCAGACGATGTCCAGCACGATATCCGACTGGAAGCGCATGCGGAATTCGGCGCACATCTGGGCGCACCAGACCACGGCCTCGGGGTCGTCGCCGTTCACGTGCAGGATGGGCGCCTGGATCGCCTTCGCCACATCGGTGCAGTAGAGGCCCGAATAGGCATGGGCCGGCACGGTGGTGAAGCCGATCTGGTTGTTGGTCACGATATGGACCGTGCCGCCGGTGCGGTAGCCGATGAGCTGGCTCATCGCCAGCGTCTCATAGACCAGGCCCTGGCCCGCGAAGGCCGCGTCGCCATGCAGCAGGATGCCCATGACCGAGGTGCGGGTCTTCACATCGCCCGCCATGTCCTGCCGCGCGCGCACCTTGCCGGCGACGACGGGGTTCACGGCTTCCAGATGCGACGGGTTGGGCTGGAGCGAGAGGTGCACCATCCGCCCATTGATCTCGATGTCGGTCGAGGTGCCGAGGTGGTACTTCACATCGCCCGAGCCCTGCACGTCGTCGGGCTTGAAGCTGCTGCCCTTGAACTCGGCGAAGACCTGCGTGTAGGGCTTCTTCACCACGTTCACGAGCATGTTCAGCCGGCCGCGATGCGCCATGCCGATGGCGATCTCGTTGCAGCCCTGGCCCGCCGCGGTCTCGATCACGGCCTGCACGGCGGGGATGGTGCTCTCGCCGCCCTCCAGGCCGAAGCGCTTGGTGCCGACATATTTCTTGGCGCAGAAGGCCTCGAAGCCCTCGGCCTCGGTCAGCTGGGTCAGGATCTTGCGCTTGGCGGCGGCGTCGAAGCCCTTCACCCAGGGCGCGCCCTCGACGCGCTGCTGGATCCAGGACTTCTGGTCCGGGTCCTGGATGTGCATGAACTCGACGCCGATCGGGCCGCAATAGGTGGCCCGCACCCGCTCCATGATCTCGCGGATGGTGGCCGTCTCCAGCCCCAGCACGCGGTCAATGAAGATGCGCCGGTCCAGGTCGGCGTCGGTGAAGCCCCAGAAGGCGGGCGAGAGTTCCGGGTGGGCCGGCGGCGTCTGCAGGCCCAGCGGGTCCAGCTTCGCCTCCAGATGCCCGCGCACCCGGTAGGAGCGGATGAGCATCAGCGCGCGGATGCTGTCCAGCACGGCGCGGCGCGTCTCTTCGGGGTCCGTCGCACGCGCGGCGGGGGCGGTGCCCTTCTTCGCGGGCGGGGCCTCCTCGGCCGGGGCGAAGCCGCCGCGCGGCCGTGGCGCCCAGGACGCGCCCTGCGCATCGCCCAGCACCGCCCGCGCGTCATCATTCAGCGTGGCGAAGAGCTCGGCGAAGGAGGGGTCCACGCTGGCGGGGTTCTCGACCCAGCGGGCATAGAGATCAGCGAGGAAGGCGGCATTCGCCCCATTCATCGCGCTGGCGAGGATATCCACACCGGCCATTCTTGTTTCACGAACGCACCTTCCGGCGGTCCGCCCTTCCTGAATTTCTGCGGCTGCGCCGCCGGAAACTCATCCTGCGGCGCGTGGTGTTAACATACCGATGATGGCGCCATTGCGGCACCCCCCTTGGACAGGGAAGATGGCGGAAAACCGCCATGCTGCGCCGCAAAACAAAGCAGGCGTGACGCCCTTTGCCCGCCCGCGCTATGCTCGGTTGATGGACGAGACGGATGATGCGCTGGAACGCCGCCTTCTGGCCGCGGCGGTGGCCGAGGCCGAGGCGGCGCCCGCCAGCGCCGACACGCCGCAGGCCCTGGTGCGCGAACGCCTGATCCTCATCCGCGACAGGCTGCAGGCACGGCTCGGCCGGCCGGGGGCGCCATGAGCGGCGAGTTGCCCGTCCATTGGTCCCCCGCGGCCCTGCGCGACCTGGATGGGGTTCTGGAATACCTCACCGCCCAAAACCCGCTGGCCGCCGAGCGCCTGGTGGAGGAAATCCTGGAAGCCAGCGACAGCCTCGCCACCCTCGCCCATCGCGGCAAGCCCGGCCGGGTGCCCGGCACCCGCGAGATGCTGACGGACCGGCCCTATGTGCTGGTCTATCGCGTGGAGGAGGGCCAGGGCGTGCGCGTGCTGCGCCTGTGGCACGCCGCCATCATCCGCTGAGAGGGCCTATTCCAGCGACTGCGTGGAATAGGCGCGCAAGGACATCGCCGGCCCCGGCGCCCTCGTCGCGGCGATGGTGAGGCTGGCATAGCCATGCCGCAGCACCAGGCCGGTGGCGACATCCAGCGCAAAACGCCCAGCGGCCGTGAGCTCCAGGGGGCGCCCCGGCCGCAACTCGCCCGTGGCGCGCAGCGTGCAGGCGGCCTGCACCACCGGGCGGCCGGCAATGGTGCCGGTGCCCTCGGGCCGGCAGGCGAATCCTCCGCCCTCCACCCGCAGCCCCTCCTCGATCTCGCCGAGCGGAAGATCCATCACGAATTCCTCGCCCGGCGCCACGCGGAAGGCTTCCACCGCATGCGCCCGGATCATGGCGCGGAGGACGGCGCGCAACCGGCCCACCATCTCCGGCGGCGGCGCGGGCAGGCCCTCGGGCACGGTGAAATCCGCGGGGCCGACTTGGCCCGCGGCATCGCGCGTCAGGGTGAAGGTGACGCCGATGCCATTCTGCAAGGGGCCCGTCGAGAAAGTGAGGTGCCAGACATCGCCCTGCTCGCGCGCCTCTGTCACCTGAAGGCAGGACGGATCATTGGCCGGATACTCACGGCCATCGGGCACCAGCATCATCCGGCGCACGCAGAGCCGGGTGAACGGCCCCCATCCCGCGCCGCCCACCGCGACCGGGGCGGTCAGTGGCGCGAGCGGCCCGTCCAGCGTGACGGCGGGCGCGCGCGCCATGAGTTCGGCGGGGCTTTCGGCCCGCGCCGATGGGCCCGCCGCCAGGACCAGCGCCGCCAGCAGCGGCCACCAGCGCGGGCGGCGGAGCGGCCTCAGCGCCCGAGCGCCTTGACCATGGTGGAGCCGAGCGAGGCCGGGCTGTCGGCGATGTGGATGCCCACCGCCGCCATGGCCTCCATCTTCGCCGCCGCCGTGTCCTTGCCGCCCGAGATCACGGCGCCGGCATGGCCCATGCGCCGGCCCGGAGGGGCCGTGGCACCGGCGATGAAGCCCACCACCGGCTTGTTGGGCTTGCCGGGGCCGAAATTCTCGCGCGCCAGGAATTCGGCGGCCTGGATTTCGGACTGCCCGCCGATCTCACCGATCATGATGATGGACTTGGTCTCGTCGTCCTTCAGGAACAGTTCCAGGACGTCAATGAAGTCCATGCCCTTCACCGGGTCGCCGCCGATGCCCACGCAGGAGGACTGGCCGAGGCCGGCCGCCGTGGTCTGCGCCACCGCCTCATAGGTCAGCGTGCCCGAGCGGGAGACGATGCCCACCGAACCGCGGCGGTGGATGTGGCCCGGCATGATGCCGATCTTGCAGGCGTCGGGCGTGATGACGCCGGGGCAGTTCGGGCCCACCAGCAGCGACTTGCTGCTCTGCAGGGCGCGCTTCACCCGCACCATGTCCAGCACCGGGATGCCCTCGGTGATGCAGATCACCAGCGGGATCTCGGCGTCCAGCGCCTCCAGGATGGAGTCCGCCGCGAAGGGCGCGGGCACGTAGATCACGCTGGCGTTGGCGCCGGTCGCTTCCTTGCACTCGGCGACCGTGTTGAACACCGGCAGGTTCAGCGTGGGGTGCATGGTGCCGCCCTTGCCGGGGGTCACGCCGCCGACATAGGTGCTGCCATAGGCGATGCCCTGGCTGGCGTGGAAGGTGCCCTGCGCGCCGGTGAAGCCCTGCGTCATCACGCGCGTGTTCTTGTCAACGAGAATGGCCATGGTTCAGGCGCCCTTCTTCACGGCGGCAACCGCCTTCTGTGCGGCATCGGCGAGGTTGTCGGCGGCGATGATGGCCAGCCCCGACTCCGCCAGGATCTTCTTGCCCAGCTCGACATTCGTGCCCTCGAGCCGCACCACCAGCGGCACCGAGAGCTTGAGGTTCTTCGACGCCTCCACGATGCCGTTCGCGATCATGTCGCACTTGGCGATGCCGCCGAAGATGTTGACGAGGATGGCCTTCACATTCGCGTCGGAGGTGATGATGCGGAAGGCCTGCGTCACCCGCGCGCTGTCCGCCGTGCCGCCCACGTCGAGGAAGTTCGCGGGGCTGGAGCCGTAGAGCTTGATGATGTCCATCGTCGCCATGGCCAGGCCCGCGCCATTCACCATGCAGCCGATCTCGCCATCGAGCGCCACGTAGTTCAGGTCGTTCTGGACGGCGTCCAGCTCCTTCGGGTCCATCTCCGTGTCGTCGCGCAGCGCCTCGAGGTCTTTGTGGCGGTACAGCGCGCTGTCATCGAAGCTGACCTTGGCGTCCAGCGCCACCACATCGCCGCCCTTGGTGACGACCAGCGGGTTGATCTCGACGATGGCGCAGTCGAGCTCGACGAAGGCCTTGTACATGGCCTCCACGAACTTCACGAAGCTGCCGACCTGCTTGCCCTCGAGGCCCAGGCCGAAGGCCAGCTTGCGGCCATGCCAGCCGGAGACGCCCGTCGCCGGGTCCACATCCACCTTCAGGATCTTCTCGGGGTTGTGGGCCGCCACTTCCTCGATCTCGATGCCGCCCTCGGTGCTCGCCATGATGACGATGCGCGAGCAGTCGCGGTCCACCAGCAGCGAGAGATACAGCTCACGCGCGATGTCGCAGCCCGCCTCGACATAGACGCGGCTGACCAGCTTGCCCTCGGGCCCGGTCTGCTTCGTGACCAGGGTGGAGCCGATCATGGCCGCCGCCGCCGCCTTCACCTCGGCCGCCGACTTGGCCAGGCGCACGCCGCCCTTGCCGTCGGGGTCGTTGGTGAAGCGGCCGGCGCCGCGGCCGCCCGCATGGATCTGGCTCTTCACCACATAGATGGGGCCGGGCAGCTTGCCGGCGGCGGCCTCGGCCTCCTCCGGCGTCCAGGCCACATGGCCGTCCAGCACCGCGACGCCGTAGCGGCGGAGCAGTTCCTTCGCCTGGTATTCGTGGATGTTCATCTGCTTTGTTCCAACCTCAGCTCAGATTGCCATGGGTGAGGGCCTGGGCCCAATCGTCGCGGCCATGGCGCGCGGCTTCCGCCGCCGCCGCGTGCCAGTCATAGGGGATGGCATGGAATTCCACCCGCCATTCGCCGCGCGCCTGCTCCAACAGGGCGAAGCGGGCATGCGGGCTGCCGGCCTCCATGCGGTGCGGCCAGGGCGCGGTGTCGGTGTAGCCCGGCTGGCCCACGCTGCCCGGGTTCACCACCAGCCGCCCATCGGGCAGCGTGAGCATCCGGGCGCGGTGGGTGTGGGCGGTCAGCACCAGCGTCTCGCCCGCGGGCGCGGGCAGCAGCGCGGCGACACCCGCGGGGGCACGCTCCCGCACGCCGGCTTCCGTGACCTCGTGCAGCACATAGGTCAGGTCATCCTCGGGCAGCGCATGCATGGCGAGGATGCCGCCATCGCGCCACGCCATCGGCCGCGCCAGCAAGGCCGCGCGTTGGGACGCCGAAAGCCGCGCATGGGCGAAGGCATCGGTGGCGCCCATCCCTTCGGGGCTGTCCGCCGCCACCCAGCGGTCATGGTTGCCGCGCAACGCCACGGCATCGAGGCCCGCCAGCATCTCGAAACACTCGGCGGGCCAGAGCGGGCCGCTGACGGCGTCGCCCAGTTCGATCACCAGATCCGGCGCGGCCGCCGCGATCGCCTCCAGCACGGCCGCCAAGGCGAGGCGGTTTCCGTGCACATCCGCGATGACGGCGAGCCGCATCCGTCCTCCTCAGACGCCGAGCTTCTTGAAGTCCTCGATCAGCTTCTTCACCGCGTCGCAGGACTTGTCGAAGGCGGCCTTCTCCTCGGCGGTGAACTGCACCTCGACGATCTTCTCGACGCCATTGCCGCCGATCACGACCGGCACGCCGACATAGAAGTCGTTCTGGCCATATTCGCCGTTCAGCAGCACGGCGCAGGGCAGCACGCGCTTCTTGTCGAGCAGGTAGCTCTCGGCCATGGCGATGGCGGAAGCGGCGGGGGCGTAGAAGGCCGAGCCACGCTCCAGCAGCTTCACGATCTCGCCGCCGCCATTGGCCGTGCGGGTGACGATCGCGTCGATCTTCTCCTGCGTGGTCCAGCCCATCTTCACGAGGTCCGGCACCGGGATGCCGGCGACCGTGGAGTAGCGCGTGAGCGGCACCATGGTGTCACCATGGCCGCCAAGCACGAAGGCCGTCACATCCTCGACCGAGACGTTGAATTCCTGCGCCAGGAAGAGGCGGAAGCGCGCGCTGTCCAGCACGCCCGCCATGCCCACCACCTTCTCGGGCGGCAGGCCGGAGCGCTGCTGCAGCACCCACACCATGACGTCGAGCGGATTGGTGATGCAGATGACGAAGGCGTTGGGGGCGTATTGCTTGATGCCCTCGGCCACCTGGCCGATCACGCCCGCATTCTTCGTCAGCAGGTCGTCGCGGGTCATGCCCGGCATGCGGGGGAAGCCCGCCGTCACGATGACCACGTCGGCGCCTTCGATGGCGCTGTAGTCGCCCGTGCCGACCATATGGCTGTCGAAGCCATCCACCGGGCCCGACTGCATGATGTCGAGCGCCTTGCCGGCGGCGACGCCGGGGAACACGTCGAACATCACCACATCGCCAAGCTGCTTCAGCCCGATGAGATGGGCGAGCGTGCCGCCGATGTTGCCGGCGCCGATGAGGGCGATTTTCTTGCGGGCCATGGATTTCCCTTTGGCTTGCCTTCCAGAGGGACGCAGAGTTACTCCGCCGCCCGCCCTGCGGCAACCCGCGCCGCGGGCCGCCCGATATACGTCAGAGCGGGACGCAGCGGGTGATGTCGCTATGGCCGATGGCGTTGGTCGCCATGGTGCCCTCGGGGCAGGCGCGCTGGTTCATGGCCGCTGGGGCCAGACCGCCGGTCCAGCGGTAGGAGGCATTGGCCGTCTGGGTGCAGACGCGGCGGCCATTGCGGGTGGTGCAGCGCTGGGCGGCCGCCTGCCGGCCGGAGGCGTCGGGCCGCGCGGCATTGCGCGGCGCGCTGTAGGGAACGGCCGCGGCGGGGCGCGGCGCGGCGCGCTGGCCGGAAGCCGGGCGCTGGGCGGGCCGCGCGGAGGCGGGGCGGGTCGCGGCGGGGCGGTTCGCCGTGCGGGTCGCCGTCCGTGCGGCGGGGCGGTTCGCGGCGGGGCGGCTCGCGGCCGCCGGGCGGGCGCCGGTCGGGCGCGTGGCGGCCGGGCGGGCGGCGGCACGGTTGGCGGGTGGGCGGTTGGCGGCGGTGGCGGCGGGGCGCTGGTTCTGTGCCCCGGTGCGGGTCTGGCCCTGTGCCTCCGGCACCACCGGCGTGAAGGTCAGCATGAACGCGCCCAGAAGGCCCACCATAAGAAGCCGCATAAAACCCCCGATCCCCGGAATTATCCCTGGGCGAAGGCGTAAGCCAGTCAGGGCAGGTGTGGCAAGGCCAAATACTCGGGGCTCTGCATCTCCATCAGGCGCGACGCGGTGCGCTCGAACATTGCCGCATTTTCGCCTTTTTCATAGAGCTGGTCCGGCCCCGCCGCCGCCGATGCCAGAAGCTTGCAGCGGTGTTCATACAGCGCGTCGATCAGCGTGATGAAGCGCCGCGCCCGGTCGAAATTGTCGGGGCCGAGACGCGGCACCTCGTCCAGCACCAGGGTGTGGAAATGCCGCGCGAGGCAGAGGTAGTCCGCGGGCCCCAGCGCCTTGCCGCACAGCGCCTCGAAGCCCGCGCGGGCGACACCGCCCGCGGCCTCCGGCACCTCCAGCGTGTGGCCCAGCACCGTCAGCGTCAGGGGCGCGCCGCGCGCCTGGCCCGTCAGGTCACGGAAGGCGGTGTCCAGCGCGCGCTCGGCCCTGCCATCGGCCGGGTGGTGCCAGGAGGGCAGGCCGCGCATCCGCTCGCGCCGGTAATCCTGCAGCGATTCGAGTTCCAGCACCTCCACCCGCTGCTCGATCAGCGCGATGAAGGGCAGGAAGGCGTCGCGGCCGGGCTTGCCCTTGAACAGATCCTTGGGCGCGGTGTTGGAGGTGGCGACCACCACGACGCCGCGGGCGAACAGCGCCTCGAACAGCCGGCCCAGGATCATGGCGTCGGTGACGTCATGCACCTGGAATTCGTCGAAGCAGAGCAGCGCCGCCTCGGCCGCGATGCTGTCGGCCAGCGGCGGGATGGGGTCGTTGCCATCCGGGTTGGCGCGCTTCCAGGCATGGATGCGCTGGTGCGCCTGCTGCATGAAGTCGTGGAAGTGGATGCGGCGCTTGCGCGGCACCTGGGCCGTCTCGAAGAAGAGGTCCATCAGCATGGACTTCCCGCGCCCCACCTGGCCCACCAGGTAGAGCCCCTCCGGCGTGCCGGACGGCGCCGCCAGGTCGCCGGAGCCCTTCCGCGCACCGAACAGCTTGCCCAGCAGGCCGCGCGGCGCGGCGCGGGGCACGGCGGGCGCGGGGTCATAGCCGCGCATGCGCTGCCAGAGCCCTTGCAGCACCTCGGCCGCATGGGCCTGCGCCGGATCAGGGCGGAGCACGCCTTCGGCCACGCGGGCGCGGTAGGCGGGCAAGGGACCTTCGTTCAACCTTGTGACACCATCCATTTGGGTTGGTTCCTAGCGTCTGATCGGCTTCGGTGGAATCGCCGAAGCCGTGAATCAGCCGCGCAGCAAAGGTAAAGCGTGAGCAACGACAGTTGCTCAGGCTGTAGACCCGGATGCGCCATCGCTCAACGTGGCCCGGGCGTGTATGCAACGTCCGGCAGCTTGAAGAAGAGGCACGGCATGGCATTCCGGGTGGCGGTGGCGGGGGCGAACACGCTGGCGGGGCGCGAGGCGCTGCGGGCACTGGCGGCGAACGACTTCCCGGTGGCGGAGGTGACGGGCCTCGGCACCGGGCGCAGCGCGGGCCAGGAGGTCAGCTTCGGCGAGGACCGCGTGCTGCGCCTGCGCGCCCTGGAGGGCTTCGATTTCGCGGGCCATGACCTCGTGATCCTGGCGCTGGGCGAGGCCGAATCCCGCACCCATGCCCCCCGCGCCACCGCCGCCGGCGCCTGGGTGGTGGACCTCAGCCCCGCCTTCCGGCTGGAGCCGGGCGTCGCGCTGGTCGTGCCCGAGGTGAATGCCGCGGCCCTGGAGCGCAACAAGCGCAAACGGATCGTGGCCTGCCCCTCCCCCTCCGCCACCTTCGCGGCGCTGGCCGCCGCACCCCTGGCCGCGCTGGCGCCACTGCTGCGGGTGAATGTGGTGAGCCTGCAGCCCGCCTCGGGCGCCGGCAAGGAGGGCATGGACGAGCTGTTCGCCCAGACGCGGGCCAGCTTCGTGAACGACATCCCGGCGCCGCAGCATTTCCCCAAACCCATCGCCTTCAACCTGCTGCCCCAGACCAGCGCCTTCGCGGAAGACGGCGCCACCCGCGACGAAGCCCTGCTGCCGCTGGAACTGCGCAAGATCCTGGGGCCGGACCTCAAGGCCATGGCCACCTGCCTGCGCGCGCCCGTCTTCGTGGGCGAGGCGCTGGTGCTGCAACTGGAATTCGCCGAGGCGGTGGGCCTGGGCGAAGCGCGCGCCGCGCTGCGCAACGCGCCCGGCCTCTCCTTCTTCGACACGCGCGAGGAGGGTGGCTACCCGACGCCCCTCGACGTGGCGGGGGAGGAGGAGGTCAGCGTCTCGCGGCTGCGGCGGGATGGGTCGGTGCCGCATGGGCTGTCGCTCTTCGTGGTGGGCGACAACCTCCGCAAGGGCGGAGGCTTGGGCGCGGCGCAGGTGGCGGAGGAATTGCGGCGGCTGGGATGGCTGGGATCCGTCAAATAGGATAATATTCTTGCAATAAGAAAAAATATCTGGCACATCCGGGACCCATGCAGGAGGTCCCCCCGTGCCGCCCTTCCTCGCCACCCCCCTCACCCTTCTCCTCGGCGCCCTCGCCCTCCTGCTGCCCTTGCTGCTGGCCCGTGCGGCCGGGCTGCGGCTGGAGGGCGCGCTGGCCGCGCCGGCCAACCTCGTCGCGCTGCTGGTCTTCGCGGTCGGCATCGGCTTCGCCGCCTTCCTCTGGTGGCTCGCCTCCCGCTCCTTCGCCCTGCTGCGCGACCCGGCCACCACCCCCACCCAGATCGCCGCCCTGCGCGACCTGCCGATGGGCCTGCCGGAGGGCACGGTGCGGGCGCTGCTCGCGCTCATCGTCGGCATCATCGGCCTGCCGCTGCTGCTGTTCAGCCAGGCGCTGGCGCTCAATGACGCGGTGGCGGGCTATGTGAACGGCATCATCGCCGGCGTCTTCGGCTATTACTTCGGCGCCCGCTCCACCACGCCCGACGCCCAGACCACCCGCCGCCTCACCGAGGCCCTGGCGACGGAGCAGCGCCAGAACCTGGCCCTGCGCGAGGCACCGGACCCTGCGCGGGTCGAAGGCATGGCCGCGCAGCTCGAACGCCAGCTGGGCGTGGCGCGCACCATCCTGACGCAGCTTGGCCCCGCACTCCCGGCCGGCATCCTCCCTCCCCAGGCCGCCACGATGATCGAGGCCGCCGAGCGCGCGCTGGGCGCCGCCCGCACAACAGGGAACGCGACCGAGGCGGGGCTCCAGGCCGCGCTCGGCGCGCTGACCGGGGCGGGCGGGCCCTTCGCCGCCCTGCTGCGCGCCGCCGCCCCCGCCCTGCCGCTGGCCGCCGGTGGCCCGCTCGGCGCCGCCGCGCTTGTGCTGGGCGTGGGCTGGAACCTGGGCGCCGGCGCCTGGCGCCGTTTCCGCGCGCGGCTGCTGGAGGCGCCCCTCGACCCCGCGCTGTTCGAACCGGGCGCCATCACCCCTGCCTCGGCCGAGCTGCGCCTGGCCCAGGCGCCCATCTTCGCGCGACTCTTCACGCGGAGGCTGGAGGAACCCGGCTTCCTCGCCACCCTGCTCGACCACTGCCTGCGCCCCGACGCGGCGGCCCTGCTCTGGGCGCGCTACCCGGGCTTCGCCAACCCGGAGGAGGCCGCCCAGGGCCTGGCGGAATTCCGCGCCGCCCTGCTGGACGAGGCGGTGGCGCGCGATGTCACACCCGAGGCTCTCGCCCGTGCCGCGTCGGGGCTGAGCGCGGCCACCCCCGCCCTGCGCGCCGCCCCCGACGCCACGCTGCTGACGCCCGTCGCGGCCCCGCCCGAGGCGCGCGCCGCGCTGGAAGGGCTGACGCTGCTGCTCGCGCAACTGCGCGAGACCGACACCGACCCCCTGCCCCTGCTCGCGGAGATCACCCCATGAGCCGAATTCTGCCCCTGCTGGCACTGCTGGCCGGCTGCGCCCCCCTGGCCACGGCGCTGGACCCGCCGCTGGGCCAGCTCGCCCGTTGGGAGGGGGCCTCCGATGCGGCCATCGCCGCCGAGCCTGTCGCCTGCCCGCCCGGCCATGCCGCCTGCGCCCGGCTGCACGCCCGCCGCGCCGAGGCCTGTATGCGCCTCGCCATGGACAGCCGCGCGCCTGGCGCCGCCTGCCCGGGTTCCGTCGCGCATCTGGACTGCGCGGCCCAGGGCTATGCCGCCGCCCGCGCGCTGGCGCCCCATCCGGCGCTGGCCCAGGGCGAGGCCCAGGCGCGCCTCTGCCACGCGGCCTTCCTGCCCCGCGCAGAAGCCGCCGCCGAGGCCGCCCGCGCGCGCGACGCCGCCTCCGCCGCGCCCGTCGAATCCCGCGGATGGCTGCGCGCCCGCGCCGCGCTGGTCTTGTCGCATCCGGCGATAGGAAATTTGTCCGCAAACTGTGCCGCCGCCCGGGCGGGCCTGGCCGAAGCCCCGCCCGGCAGCGCGGAGGCGCGCGACCTCGCCGCCCGAATCGCCACCCTGCCCAGCTGCGGAGACGCACCATGAACGTCATGCTGATCCAGCCCCTCGCCTTCACCCTGCCGATGATGCGCGGCGAGGTGGTGCGCGAGGCGCAGCTCGCCCTGCTGCGGACCGGGCTGAACCCGGGCGAGCCCGATGGCATCTATGGCCCCATGACGGCCGAGGCGGTGCGCCGCTTCCAGCGCCGCGAGGGGCTGCCGGTGGATGGCGTGCTGTCCGGCCCCGCCTGGGCGCGGCTGATGCAGGCCCCCGCCCTGCGGCGCGAACATCCTTGGCAGGCCGCGCTGCGGCCCTTCCTGCCGGCGCTCATCACCTTTCACGGCCCACCGGTGGGCGCGGGGCAACGGCGCTGGCGGCTGGTCCGCGGCGGCGTGCAGGTCGAGGGCGAGCCGAGCCCGCGCCGCAACGCCAATCCCCGCGCCGCCGCCACCGCCTGGGCCCGGCACCGGGCCGCGCTGGAGGCCGCGGCCCTGCGCACCGCCACGCCGGTGGACCTGCTGCTGGCGACCGCGCTGGTCGAATCGGGCGGCCGGGCCGAGGCGGTGCGGGAAGAGCCGGGCTTCGTCTCGGACGCCGCCACGCCGCACCGCGTTTCGCCCGGGCTGATGCAGACGCTGATCTCGACGGCGCGCGAGGCCCTGGCCGACCCCACGCTGGACCGCGCGCGCCTGCTGGACCCCGCCACCTCCGCCCTGGCGGGCGCCGCCTATATCCAGCGCCAGGCCACGCGCGGGCGGCTTCCCACGGGCTATGACCCGCCGCTGGTCGCCATCGCCTACAATGCCGGCAGCCTGCGGCCGGCCTCCTCGGACCCGAACTGGGGCCTGGTGCAGACGCGCCGGGGCGATGGCTGGCACGCGGATGCCTTCTGCGCCTTCCTGGGCGACGCCCATGCGTCCTTCGCGGCCGGAGACGCGCCGGGGGCCGAGACACCCAGCCTCTGGGCGCTGCTGGAGGGCGAGGCGCCCGCTGCCTGAGGCCCGGGCCGGATTGCCGTGGGGGCACCCCAGCCCCCCGGCCGTCGCGCCCCTGTCACATCTCCCGTTGGGGTTCACCAAACCTTACATGGAGGGCTCTCACACGGGCCGGCACCTTTCGCGCCGCCCTCGGACCGATGGAACAACATGCTGGAATGGGATGACCTGCGGACTTTCCTGGCAGTGGCCCGCCACGGCAGCCTCTCCGCCGCCGCGCGGGCGCTGAAGGTGACGCAGACGACCATGGGCCGGCGCCTCGAAGGCCTGCATGAGCGGTCGGGCGCGCGACTGCTGCAACGCACGCCGCAGGGCTTCATCCTGACCCCGGCGGGCGAGGAGGTGATGGGCGCGGTCGAGCGCATGGAGGAGGAGGCGCTGCGCGTGGAGCGGCGCATCACCGGCCAGGACAGCCGCCTGGAAGGGCTGGTGCGGGTGACGGCGGTGGAGGCGCTGGGCAGCCGCGTGCTCACGCCCATCCTGGCGCAGCTCCATGTCCGCCACCCCGAAATCCTGGTGGAGCTCAGCGCGCAAAGCCGACCCGTCAGCCTGGCGCGGCGGGAGACCGACATCGCGGTGCGCATCGGCGCCTTCACCGAGCCCGATGTGGTGGCGCGCCGTGCCGGGGAGATCGAGCTGTGCGCCTATGCCGCGACCTCCTACCTGGAGGCGCGCGGCCTGCCCGATTTCGCCACCGGCGCGCCGGGACACGCCCGGCTGGTCTTCGCCCCTCCCGAGGATGCGCGGCCCGACATGTCGCGGCCCGGGCAGGATTGGCTCACGGGTCTGATGCACGCCGCGGCGGTGGGTTTCACCTCCAACTCGCACGAGGCGCTGTTGCAGGCGGCGCTGGGGGGCATGGGTGTCGCGGCCCTGCCGCGCGGCATGGGCGATGGTGCCATGGCGCGGAGCGAGGCCCAGCCGGGGCCAACCCTGGTGCGGCTGGAGACACCCTCCGCCGCGCCGCGCGTGGGCATCTGGATCGGCCTGCACGAGGACACCCGCCACACACCGCGCATCCGCGTGGTGGCGGATGCGCTGCATGAGGGGTTGCAGGCGGTGGGGGCGCAGCTGGCTGGGGCTTAGAGCATGCTGCGTTCACATGCGTTCACGCAGCATGCTTCAGCGTCTGGTCGGCTTCGGCGAAATCGCCAAAGTCGTGAAGCAGCCGCCGGGGCTGAGCCACAGCGTGATCAGGGAGGGTGGATCACGCTGTAGCCACGCCCGCCGCCGGAGATCTCAGTTCCGGCTCAACAGGCCCGCCAGACGCGGGGACGTGGCGGCCTCGGGGGCGACGAAGGTGATCGTCCGCGTCTCACCCTGGTCCACCATCACCGGCACGAGGCCATCGGTGCGCCGCTGCACCTGGGCGTCATCCGTGTAGCGGATGCTGGGCGAGGGGCCGCTGAAGGTCACGACGGTGCCACCGCCGCCCACGATGTTGCCCTGCGCCGCGGGGCCGTACTCGATGGTCATGTCCTCGCCGCTGCCCACCTGGCGCGGATAATCGGCGGCCTGGGCCAGGACGGGGGCGCCCAGCAGCAGGGCGGCGGCGATCAGGTTGCGGGTGGTGTTCATCTTCAACTTCCTTCCGATCTGCGCGGCGGCGATGGCCTCCGCTGATGGAAGGAAGATGCTCCCCGACCCCGTCCCGGCCCATTCCAAGGCTTCGTGCAGGGGGTATGCGGAAACGAGGGGGGCCAGGGATGTCAGGCGTTCGCTTCGACCAGGGCGACCAGACCTTCCAGCAGCTCGGTCGGGCTCGGGGGGCAGCCGGGGATGATGAGGTCGGGCATCAGCACCGCCTCGACGCCGCCCAGCACCGCATAGCTGCCCTTGAAGACACCGCCATCCACCGCGCAATCCCCGGCCGCCACGATCCACACCGGCTCGGGCGTCGCGGCACGGGCGCGCAGCAGCGCCTCGGCCATGTTGCGCGTGAGCGGGCCGGTCACCAGCAGCACATCGGCATGGCGGGGCGAGGCCACGAAGCGCAGCCCGAAGCGCTCCAGGTCATGCGCCACGTTCTGGAGCGCGTTGATCTCCAGCTCGCACCCGTTGCAGCTGCCCGCATCCACCTGGCGGATGGCGAGCGAGCGGCCCAGCCGCCGCATGGAGGCCGCCTCCATGCGCTCGCGCAGCGCGGCCACCACCTCGGGCAGCGGCACCACGGGCGCGTCGGTCGCGGGCGGGCGCAGCAGGTTGCGGGCAAGCCTGGGCCAGAGCATTCAGCCGCCCTCCGCCACGGGTTCGGTGAAGACCAGCCGGTTGCCGAAGGGGTCCGTCACCGCCAGGTCGCGCCAGCCCCAGGGGCGCTCCTCGATGCCCGGCCGGGCATGGCGGTAGCGGCGGGCGGAGAGTTCGGCATGCAGCGCATCCAGCCCGCGCATGCGGAGCATGACGAGGCTGCCCGGCGTGCCATCGCCATGATGCTCGCTGAGGAAGAGCAGCAGCCCCGCGCGCGACACCTGGGCGAAGATAGGCAGGTCAGGCTCGAACCGGTGCTCCCAGTCCCAGGTGAAGCCCAGGAAGTCGCAATAGAATTCCCGCGCCTTCGCCGGGTCGAAGACACGCAGCACGGGGATGGCCACGTCCAGGCTGATCGCGCTCACAGGTCCACCCCGCTGTAGCTCGCGTTGAAGCTTTTGTTGATGAGGGGGAAGTCGGCCACGATGTTGCCGATGACGGCCGCCTCCAGCAGCGGCCAGTGCAGCCAGGAGGGGTCGCGCAGGAAGGCCGCGCGGATCAGCCCGCCCTCGTCCAGAGAAAGCCAGGCCAGGCATTCGCCGCGGAAGCCCTCGACCAGCGCCACCCCTTCGCGCGCCTCGCCATGGCCCAGGGAGACGGTCAGCGGGCCGGGCGGCAAGCCGGCCAGCAGGGTCCGCACCCGCGCGATGGCGGCCAGGGCCTCGGCATGGCGCTGGCGCCAGCGGGCGTCCACATCGGCGCCGGGCTGGGTGGGGCAGTCCGCCATCTCGCCCGTCAGCATCCGCGCGTCGAAGGCGCGGCCCGCGGCGCGGCCCACCACGCCGCCGGGCGCGAAACCGGCGACCAGCGCGGGCGGGATGATGCCCGTGACCAGCACGCGGTCCTGGAGGCTGGCATGGCTTTCATACATCCGCAGCAGGCGCGGCAGGCCGGTGGCGGCGGCGGCCAGCGCGGCCTCGATGGCGGCCTGGCCCTCGGGCGCGAGGTCCATGGCCACACCGCCCGGCACCACGCGGTCCATCATCAGCCGGTGGCCGAAGGCCTGGTGCTGGGCGCGCAGCAAGGCCTCGCGCAGCAGCCCGGCCTCGGCGTGCAGCGGGGCGAAGGCGGCGTCATTGGCGATGAAGCCCATGTCGTTCAGGTGGTTGTGCAGCCGTTCCAGCTCCAGCATCACGGCGCGCAGAGCCGTGGCGCGGGGCGGGGCCTCGGCGCCGGCGGCGGCCTCGGCAGCGCGGGCGAAAGCCAGCGAATGCGCCACGGTGCTGTCGCCGGAAAGCCGGGCCGCGAAGCGCGCCGCCACGCGCGGCGACTTGCCTTGCAGCAGCGAGAGCGTGCCCTTGTGCGTCCAGCCCAGCCGCGCCTCCAGCCGGACGATGGTCTCGCCCTGCACATGGAAGCGGAAATGCCCGGGCTCGATGATGCCGGCATGGATGGGGCCGACCGGGATCTGGTGCACGCCCGCGCCCTCGACGGGCAGGAATTCCATGGGGTCGGCGGCGGGGCTGTGACTGAGCGGACGGGTCGAGAGCGGGGCCCGCACCGGCCAGCGGCCGTGGTCGAGCCAGGGGCGGGCGTCCACCGCGCCCTCGGCCGTGATGCCCCAGAGGTCATGCAGGGCACGCTCGAACAGCGCGGCCCCGGGCCGCACGGGAGAGAGCGCCGGCACGCCGCCCCCCTCCACCGCCGTGCTGGCCAGCCAGAGGCGCGGGGCCGCGATGTCGAGGAAGGCGGCGTGGACGAAGCCCGGCTCGCCCCATAGCGCCAGCAGGTCAAGGCTCGGGTCGCTTGCCAATGCCTCGCGCAGGCGCAGCCAGGCGGCGGCGTCCAGCACCGTGCGCGGCCAGGGCATGCAGGGGGCGATGACGCCCGATTCCAGCACCTTGGCCGCCCTCATCCCAGCACCTGTGCGGCGTCACGCAGCAGGGCGCGCAGCGGCGCCGGCAGGGCGATGGCAAGGATCACGGCCAAGGCCAGGTTGCACCAGATGGGCGCGAGCGTCGCCCAACCCGCGGGGCCCGGCGCCGCGTCCGGCGTGGGCGGGCCGAGGCAAAGGCGCTGCATGGCGTGCAGCAGGGCCAGGGCCGCCACCAGCAGCCCCAAGACATAGGGCAGCAGCAGCCAGGGCGCCTCGCGCCCCAGCGCCACCGCCAGCATCCATTCCGAGGCGAAGAGGCTGGCCGGCGGCAGCCCCGCCAGCCCCACCATCACCAGCACCAGCCCCCAGCCCAGCGCCGGATGGCTGCGCGCCAGCCCGCCGATCTGGTCCATGCGCTGCCCGCCCTTCAGCCGCGCCGCGCGGCCGATCGCGAAGAAGGCCGCCGACTTCAGCAGGGAATGGCCCCACAGGTGCAGGATGCCCGCCATGTTCCCCGCCGGCCCGCCCAGGCCGAAGGCGATGGCCGCGATGCCCATATGCTCGATGCTGCTCCAGCCGAAGAGGCGCTTCGCATCCCGCCGCCGCCACAGCGTGACACCCGCCAGCAGCAGCGAGGCGACCCCCATGCCGATCAGGAACCCGCCCGGCGCCCAGGAGCCTGGGTGCGCCGCCACGATGGCCTCGCCGCGCAGGATGCCCAGCATGGCGCTGTTCAGCAGCAGTCCCGAGAGCACGGCGGCGATGGGGGTGGGGCCCTCGGCATGGGCGTCGGGCAGCCAGGAATGCAGCGGCACCAGCCCCGCCTTGGTGCCGAAACCCACCAGCAGGAAGACGAAGGCGAGGTTGAGCAGGCCGGGTTCCGCCAATGGCGCGATCTCGCGCAGCGCCGCGGCCGAAAGCCGCAAATCGCCATGCGGCAGATGCGGGGCGGCCGCCAGGGCCAGCACGATGATGCCGAAGAGTGCCAACGCGATGCCGAAGCCGCAGAGGATGAAGAATTTCCACGCGGCCTCGATGGCGGCGGGCGTGCGGTGCAGCCCCACCATCAGCACGCAGGCGAGCGTGCCGGCCTCGATCGCCACCCACATGATGCCAAGGTTGTCCGACAGCAGCGCCAGGAAATGCGTCGCCATGAAGCCCTGGAAGGCGGCGTGGTAGAAGCGGGTGCGCGCGGTGTCGAAGCCCTCGCCCTCGATGTCCCGCCAGGAGAAGATGGCGGTGCCGAGCCCCACGATACCCGCCAGCACCACCAGCGACACGGACAGCGCATCGGCCCGCAGCCAGCCCTCGCCGTAGGGGAGCGGCCCGGCCAGCAGCAGCAGCGCCAGCACGAGGCAGGCGGCCGAGATGGCGATGTTCAGCAAGGGGGCGACGCGCGGCAGTGCCGCCAGCAGCGCGGCGCCCAGCAGCGGCAGCAGGATGAGGGCGGTGGCGAGGCTCATCGTCCCTCCCCCCTGTGGCGGTCCAGCACGCCGGGGTCGAGGCTGGCGAAGCGTTCGCGCATCTGCCGCGCGAAGACGCCCGCGATCAACGCCACCACCAGCACCAGCCCGCCCGCCGAAAGCTCCACCACCAGCGGCATGCCGGCCACGCCGACGGCGGCCAGGATCAACCCGTTCTCGATGGTAAGCAGCCCCGCCACATGCGCCAGCGCGCTGCGCCGCGTCACCATCATCAGCGCCCCCAGCAGCAGGATGGACAGCGCCATCGAGAGGTCCACCCGCGCCAACGCCCCGGCCCCCGTGGTGGCCGGCACGACCACCAGCATGGCCAGGCCCACCAGCCCCACCCCCAGCACCAGCCCCGCGCCCATCCGGCCCGGCGCCTCGGTGCGGAGCGGGGGCGGCAATTCGCCCGCCAGGCGGTGCAGCACCAGCGGGATGGCGATGCCCTTGGCCAGCAACGCGATCAGCCCCGTCAGATAGAGTTGCGGCGCCGCCTGGACATGGCCCTGCCAGAAGGCCGCCAGCGCCAGCAACACACCCTGCGCGGCGAGTGCGGCGATCAGCGCGCCGATCCGCCGCTGGCCCAGCATGACGAAGCCCACCAGCAGCATGGCCCCGCCCAGCAGATGCGCCACGTCATAGGCGATGTCCCCGGGGCCGGTCATGCGAGGCCTGTCGTGATGAAGACAAGGGCCGCCGCCAGCAGCGCGAGCAGCAGCGCGGCCCCCAGGAATTCCGGCACGCGGAAGACGCGCATCTTGGCGATGGAAGTCTCGAACACCGCCAGCGCCACGGCCAGCAGCGCCATCTTCGCGCCCCACAGCACCAGCCCCACCACCCAGCCAATCGGCCCCGCCCCGGCCGGCGCCGCGCCGAAGGGCAGGAAGATCGCGGCCAGCAGCGCCAGCCAGACCGTCAGCTTCAGCGCCGCCTGCGCCTCCCACAAGGCGAGGTGACGGCCCGAGGCCTCCAGCAGCATGGCCTCATGCACCATGGTCAGTTCCAGGTGGGTGGCGGGGTTGTCCACCGGCACGCGGGCATTCTCGGCCAGCGCCACGGCCATCAGCGCCAGCAGCACGAAGAGCAGCGAGACGCGGATGCCCAGGCTGCCCTCGCGGAACAAAGCGGCAATGGCGTCCAGGTTGGAACTGCCCGCCAGCACCGCCAGCACCAGCACCGAGGCCAGCAAAGCGGGTTCGGCGAAGGCGGCGAAGGTCATCTCGCGCGCCGCGCCCAGCCCGCCGAAGGCCGTGCCCGCGTCATGGCCGGCCAGCGCCAGCGCCATCCGCGCCAGCGCCAGCAGCCCCGCGATGAGGATGAGGTCCGCGACCGGCGCCAGCGCCATCCCCTGCGCGAAGCCCGGCACCAGCAGCGCGGCCAGCAGCGTCGCGGCCAGGGCCACATAGGGCGTGGCGCGGGTGACGACGCTCGACCCATCGGCCAGCACCGGGCGCTTGCGCAGCAGTTTGAGCAGGTCGCGCAGGGGCTGGAGCGGGTGGGGGCCGCGCCGGCCCAGCAGCCGCGCCTTCACCCAGCGCACCCCGCCCACCACCAGCGGCGCGGCGGCGAGAATGAATGCGGCGTGCAGGATCTGCGTCAGCAAAGCCAGGAAGGTGGCCATCATGCCACCGCCCCCCAGGCCAGCAGCGCCAGCAGCAGCACCAGCGTGCCCAGCGCCAGCGCCAGATAGGCCGAGAGCGGAAGCCCACGCAGCCGCTCCGCCTGGTGCCCGGCCCGACGGCGCAGCCGGCCCAGCGGCCAGAGCAAGGCGACAAAGCCACGGTCCCGCGCCTCGACGCGCAGCCGCGCGGGGCTGGGGCTGCCGGGGGTGGCGGGGTGGTGCGCCTCGCGCTGCGCCAACGCCAGCCCGCCCAACGCACGGCGGATGGGCTGGGCGGCGCCGGCCGCGCTGGGTTGGGTCAGCGGGTCGCCGAAGGGCAAATCGGGCGGCGGGGGCATGAAGCCGCAATCCCAGGCGGGGCCGCGCCGGGGTTCGGGCGCGCCCTTGCGGTGCAGCCCATACCACAGCGCCAGGGCCAGCCCCGCCAGCAGCGCCGTGACGGCCCAGGGGGCGTAGCGGGCGCCCGCCTCGCCCAGCATGAGGTCGAGCCCGGCGATGGGCGGGGCCGCGCCCTCGCCCAGCAGCCCGGTCACGATTCCGCCCGCGAGGCCCAGCGCCGGCGCGGCCAGCAGCGCCAGCGCGGCGCAGACCGCCCCCGCCACCACCAGCGCCGCGCGCATCAGCCCCGTGGCGTCCAGCGCGCCGGCCGCGCGCGGGGTGCGCGGGCGGCCCAGGAACACCAGCCCCACGAAGCGCAGCATGGCCGCCGCCGCCAGGGCCAGCGCCATGCCGGCCGTGACCAGCGCCGCCGCCGAGAGCAGCTGCACCGGCAGTTCCGCCACGCGCCAGCTCTGGATCAGCGCCTGCAGCACCAGCCATTCGCTGGCGAAGCCCGAGAAGGGCGGCAGCGCGGCGGCGGAGGCCGCGCCCAGGAAAGCCAGCCCCGCGACCCAGGGCATGCGGTGGATCAGCCCGCCGAGCCGGTCGGGGTCGCGGCTTCCCGCCTGCTCCGCCACCGCGCCCGCCACGAGGAAAAGCAAGCCCTTGAAGCCCGCATGCACCAGCGTGTGCAGCAGCGCGGCGGACAGCGCCAGCGCGGCCAGTGGCGCCAGGTCCGCGCCCCGGAACACCAGGGCAAGCCCGAGGGCGAGGCTGATCAGCCCCACATTCTCCAGCGTGGAACAGGCCAGGATGGCCTTGATGTCGGTCTCGACATTGGCGCGGATCGCGCCCCACAGCGCCGTGGCCGCCCCCAGCACCACCAAAGGCGCCCCCACCAGCCCGGCTGCGCCACACCCGCCAGGTCGAACAGGGCGCGCACCAGGACATAGAGGGCGATCTTCACCATGGCGCCCGACATCAGCGCCGAGACGGGCGTGGCGGCGGCCGGGTGGGCCAGCGGCAGCCAGAGGTGGAAGGGCAGCAGACCCGCCTTGGACCCCGCCCCCAGCAGGATCAGCACCAGGGCCAGCGTGCCGCGCCAGCCCTCTGGCGGGGCCGCGCGCATCTCGGAAAACCCCATGCCGGGCGCCGAGAGCAAAGCGAAGCCCGCGATGAGGCAGAGGCCTGAGAAGGCCGCGAAGCCGAAATAGAGTCGCGCCGCCCGTCGTCCGCGCCCGGCCGGGTGCCGCGCCGCGACCAGCGCCCAGGAGGCGAGCGACATGGCCTCGAAGCCCAGCAGCAGGATGAAGGCATCGGCCGCCAGCAGCACCAGCACCATGGCGGCGAGAAAGAGCGGGAAGGCCGCGGCCTCCGCCCGGCTGGAAGGGCCTGTCGCCGCGGCGAAGAGCGCGGCGGGCAGCGCCACCACCGCCAGCACCAGCAGGAACCAGGCCGAGAGCGCATCCAGCGCCAGGCGCGCCGGCCCCCAGGGCGGGCCGAGGGCGAGAGCCGCCTCCTCGACCGGCCCCAGCGCCAGCGTGGCCATTGCCACGGCACCCAGCACGGCCGCGACCGCCGCCGCGCCCAGCGGCACCAGCCGCCGTCCCAGCCCCGCGGCCCCCAGCCCAGCCAGCACCGCCAGCGCGAGCAAGCCGAGGCCGAGAAGCGTCAGCACGCCCCCGAAACCCCCGCCGATTGCCCGAGTCGCCCCATCATTCCTTCATTCTATCCACCACGGCGCCCAAGGCGAGGCTGGACAAGCCGCCTCTTTTGTTTAACGCGCTGCTGTCCGCGCGGAGGGATCAGGTCATGTGGGTGCTGCTCGGCTTCAGCCGGGGGGTGGATTGGGTGAATGAGCGCTGCGGCCGCCTGGCCGACTGGTGCATCCTGCTGGCCTGCGCCATCAGCGCCACCAACGCCGTGCTGCGCTATGGCTTCAACTTCTCCCACAATGGCTGGCTGGAGGTGCAATGGTATCTCTTCGCCGGCGTGGTGATGCTGGGCGCCAGCTACACCCTGCAGCGCAACCAGCATGTGCGGGTGGACATCCTGTACGCCATGCTGGGCGAGCGGGGGCGGCTGTGGGTGGATGTCTTCGGCCTGCTGTTCTTCATGCTGCCCGCCATCTTCCTGCTGGCCTGGATGACCTGGCCCTTCTTCCTGGACAGCTGGATGCGCCATGAGATGTCGCCCGCCCCGGGCGGGCTGGTGCGCTGGCCGGTCAAGCTGCTGATGCCGCTGGGCTTCGCCCTGCTGG